>DASUDA010000188.1:0-45640 GCA_036275835.1 bacterium
CCCGAACAGTCGCGCACGACCTGGGTATCGAGCGCTACCACGCCCGCGTTCTGCCCGAAGACAAGGCGAAGATCGTCGGCGAATTAAAAGGGACTGGACCAACGGCGTTCGTGGGAGACGGCATCAACGATGCGCCGGCATTGCTTGCGGCAGACCTCGGTGTTGCCATCGGCGCGGGGACAAACGTCGCCATCGAGTCCGCCGACCTCGTGCTCGTGGAGAACGACCCATTGGATGTGGTCTTCGCGCTGAGGTTGAGCCGCGCCACCTACACGAAGATGATCCAGAATCTGTTCTGGGCGACGGGGTACAATGTGATCGCCATCCCGCTCGCGGCCGGGGTGGCCGCACCGTGGGGGGTGGTGCTGTCCCCGGCAGTTGGAGCACTGCTGATGAGCCTCTCCACGGTGGTCGTGGCTGTGAACGCCATGCTCCTGCGCCGGATGCCGACGACGTAGGAGCCGCATGCTGACCTCCTCACAAGCGGTCATCCTGGGGTTCCTGCAGGGCATCTCTGAGCTCTTCCCGGTGTCCAGTCTCGGTCACAGCGTCGTGCTGGCCGGACTGCTTGGGTGGAGCATCCACCAGAGCGACGAATTCTTCCTCGTTTTTCTCGTCGCCACCCACTTTGCCACCGCCCTGGTGCTCTTCGTCTTCTACCGGCGCGACTGGGTCCGAATCATCTCCGGGCTCTTCCGCTCCTTGGCGGAGCGCGAGATCCGAGACACGGATCCGGACGCCAGGCTCGCCTGGCTGTTGGTGGTGGGAACGATCCCGGCGGGCATGCTGGGATTGCTGCTCGAAGAGCCGCTCCGCCGGCTGTTCGTCGCACCGAGAACGGCGGCCGTCTTTCTCGCCGCCAACGGAGTGTTGCTCTTCATGGGCGAAGCCCTGCGCAGAAAAGCACAGAATGAAAACCGCGAGTCAGACGGCGACCGAAGAATCGCCCGGCTCGGATGGTTCGAGGCGGCGCGGGTCGGGGTGCTGCAGGCGCTGGCCCTCATCCCCGGCTTTTCCCGCACCGGCGCGACGCTCGCGGGCAGCCTCTGGGTGGGGCTCTCGCACGAGGACGCGCTGCGGTTTTCCTTTCTGCTGGCCACGCCGATTATCGGGGCCGCGGCGGTGCTGAAGCTCCCGGATCTGCTGACCGCCGACGCGCGCGCCGTCCTCGGCCCCGCCATCATCGGCGCGGTCTGCGCGGCGATCGGCGCCTATCTCTCGGTGCGGTTCCTCACAAGGTACTTTCAAACTAAGACCCTGAGCCCGTTCGCGGCATACTGCCTGCTCGCCGGCGTGCTGGCCTTCGCCTCCTTGTCCCGCTGACCAGCTACTTCTTCCCCGTCTGAAACCAGGCATAGGCGAACAGCGCCAGCGCCACGATGAGGGACGCCAGGCCATGCTTGACGTGCCTCTGGGTGGATCCCGCGGTGAAGCCCGGAAGGAAATGCGGCAGTGAGCCTGCGGGGTTGACCCAGTAGATGACCGCCACGACCACCAGGAGAAGACCGACCAGCACAGCCAGCGTGGACAGCAGCCTCCGGTTCATGCGCTTATTCTACCAAAAGGACCTCCCCTGTCTGCCGGAGTATCAGGTGGGGAGGGCCAAAAGGGGGTGGGAGACAGTGAGTGCTCGGATACGAGTCCTGGTGACGGTTATTATCGCGGCTCTGATCGCGATCCCGGTATCGCAGGGCGCCGCGCAGAAGAAGATTCAGGTCGCCTTCGTGCCGAAGCTGGTCGGAATTCCCTACTTCAACGCGATGGAAAAGGGCGGCAATGCGGCGGCGAAGGACCTCGGGGTGGTGTTCGTCTATACGGGCCCGACGACGGCGGACTCGGCGGCCCAGATCCAGATCGTCGACAACCTGATCACCAAGGGCGTGGACGCGCTGAGCGTGGCGCCCAACGACCCCGCGGCGATCGGCCCGATTCTGAAGAAGGCGCAGGACAAGGGCATTAAGGTGTTCACCTCCGATACCGACGCGCCCGACTCGGTCCGCGCGGTGTTCGTGGACCAGGCGCTCGCGCAGGATATCGGCAACACGACCATGGACGAGCTGGCCAAAGCCATGGGTGGGGCGGGCGAGTACGCGATCGTCTCCTGCGGACCGACCGCGCAGAACCTGAACACATGGATCGGGATCGAGAAGTCCCGCCAGGCTGCCAAGTATCCGAAGATGAAGCTCGTGGCCCTGAAGTACGCCGGCGAGGACATCCAGCAGGGTATCACGGTCGCCCGGGACCTCATCACGGCCTTCCCCAACCTTAAGGGCCTCATCGGCCAGTGCTCCACCTCGGCGCCCGCAGTCGCGGAAGCCGTCGTCCAGATGCACAAGATCGGCAAAGTCTTCGCCACAGGCATCTCTGTGCCGTCGCTTATGCGCAAGTACGTCAAAAGCGGAGCGGTCCGAAGCTTCGTGCTGTGGGACCCGGTGAATCTGGGGTATCTGACCGTCTGGGCCGGCAGGCAGCTGGTGGAAGGGAAGGCCTTCCAGCCGGTGAACACCGTGCCGACCATCGGCAAGGTCAAGTACCTGGGCGCGGACAAGATCCTGCTCCTCGGTCCGCCGACTGTGTTCACCCCAAGCAACGTGGACAAGTACTCCTTCTGACCGTGGCGTGAGGGTGCACGCCGCCGCAGTCCGAGCGGGGGCGGGGAGATCCCGCCCCCGCTGGAGTCCCTGTTCCCGGAGTCTCCGATGACGATCCTGCTCGCCGCGGACAAGGTCTCGAAGTCCTTCGGAGGCGTCCACGCCCTCCGCCAGGTGGACTTCGAACTGCGCGCCGGCGAGGTCCACGCCCTCGTGGGCCAGAACGGGGCCGGGAAGAGCACGCTCATCAAGATCCTCTCGGGCGCGCTCCTGGCGGACACCGGGCAGATCTCCTACGAGGGGCGGCG
Organism: bacterium; assembly: GCA_036275835.1. Taxonomy (GTDB): domain Bacteria; phylum Sysuimicrobiota; class Sysuimicrobiia; order Sysuimicrobiales; family Segetimicrobiaceae; genus DASUDA01. The sequence continues at coordinate 2,900 of DASUDA010000188.1, forward strand.
GGTGCATCTCTCCTCGCCGAAGGTCGCGCAGGACATGGGGATCGCCACAGTCTACCAGGACCCGCTGGTCTATCCCGAGCTCAATGCCATGGAAAACATCTTCATGGGTCGGGAGCTGCGGGACAGGTTCGGCCACGTCGACTGGCGGGCGCAGCACCAGCGGGCGACGCAGCTCTTCACCGAGCTGGGGGTGGCCCCCACATTTCTCCTGGAGCCGATGGGCCGGCTGAGCATCGGTCTTCAGCAGCTCGTGCTGATCGCCAAGGCCCTCTCGTACGCCTCAAAGGTGATCATCCTCGATGAGCCCACCGCGATCCTCACGCAGGGGGAGACCGAGCGTCTCTTCACAGTGGTCCGCCGCCTGCGGGACGCCCGGCTCGGCGTCATCTATATCAGCCACCGGATCGAGGAGCTCTTCGCCATCGCGGACCGGGTGACCGTGATGAAGGACAGCGAAGTGCGGGGCACGTTCGCGGCGGCCGAGATTTCCCGAGACCGGCTGATCGACCTGATGGCCGGCCACGTGGCCCGGGCGGAGATGCAGGCCGGCCGGCGCATCGGTGATCCCATTCTGACCGTGCGCGGCCTGGTCGTCCCCCCACGCGTCAAGGGCGTCAGTTTCGACCTCCGGCGGGGGGAGGTGCTGGGGATGTTCGGACTCGTCGGGTCCGGCCGCACCGACATCGCCCACGCGCTGTTCGGCATCACCCAGCCATCGGAAGGGACGATCACGTTCGAAAACGCGGACGTGTCCGTGGCGGACCCCCAAGACGCCCTGGGGAAAGGGATCGCCTACCTCCCCGAGGACCGGAAAGCCCAGGGGCTGTTCCTGCGCCTCCCCGTGCGGTTCGAACTGTCGGCGGCCATTCTGCGCTGGCTGCGCCGCTTCCTCGGGGCCGTGGATAGGGCGCAGGAAGAGCGCACCGGCCGTGACCTGGTCGCCGCGCTGGCGATTCGCACGCCGGGCCTGGAGACGCCCGCCAACGCGCTCTCGGGAGGAAACCAGCAAAAGGTCCTGCTCGGACGCTGGCTCGCCAGGCAGCCGAAGATCCTGATGCTCGACGAGCCGACCCGCGGTGTGGACGTGGCCGCCAAGGAGGAGATCCACGACCGCATCTTCCAGCTGGCGGCCGGCGGCGTCGCGATCATCGTCATCAGCAGCGAACTGCCGGAGATCTTGAAGGTCAGCGACCGCATTCTGGTCATGCACGAGGGGCATGTGACCGCCGTCCTGGACCGGTCCGAGGCCACCAGCGAGGCGCTTCTGCGTGCGGCGACGGGGGAGCGGCGCGAGTATGCGGGCACTCCCGCTTGAGCGCCCCGGGACTCCCGCTGCCGGTCTCCGCAGCCGCGGAGCGGCGCTCGTCCGGTCCCGGGAAGCCACGGTTGTCGCCTTCATTGTGCTCCTGGGCCTGTACCTCGAGGTGGCCACCGGACGGTTTCTCACCCTGGACAACCTGGGCAACGTGCTGCTGAGCAGCGCCGGCACCGCCATCGTCGCGCTCGGAATGACGCTCGTCATTCTGACGGGGGGCATCGATGTCTCGGTCGGCTCCATGCTCGGCGTGGTCTCCGTCGCCGTCGGGTATGCGGCGGCGGCGGGATGGAGTCTGATCGCCATCATTCTGGTGGCCCTCGCCGCCGGCACGCTCCTCGGATCCGTGAACGGGGTCGTGATCGCCTTCGGCGGGATCATGCCGATTATTGCCACGCTCGGGACGCTCAATATTCTGAGGGCGCTGACCTTCCAGCTGCTCCGGGCGAAATGGATCTCCGACCTGCCGGCGACCCTGTCGACTTTCGGGCTCGGGCTTGCCCTCCACGTCCCGGTCGCGGCCTGGGTCGCCCTCGGCATCACCCTCGCCTTCCTCTATCTCGCCGTCCGGCGTCCGCTCGGCCGGCATATCTACGCCATCGGCGGCAACGCGGAGGCCGCCCGCCTGGCCGGCATCGACCTCGTGCGGGCGACCCTGTTCGTCTATGCGATCACCGGGATGCTCGTCGGCGTCGCGGCGCTCATCTACGTCGGCCAGACCGGTATCGTACAGAGCAACAGCGGCGTGGGGTTCGAGCTCCAGGTCATCGCCGCCGTCGTGCTGGGGGGCACGAGCATCCTCGGGGGGCGCGGAAGCGTCGCCGGGAGCGCGCTGGGCGCGTTCCTGGTCGCGGAGATCAAGAACGGCCTGACGCTGCTCAACATTTCGGGTCTGGCGGAGGGCATGGTCTCCGGTGTGCTCATCCTGCTGGCGGTCGGCCTCGACCGTCTCCGAGCGCGCGGGAGGAGAGCGTGAGGCCGGGCGCGTTCCTCCTCCGGCTCGCCTCCACGGACCGGCCGCGATTTCTGGTGCTCGTGCTGGCCCTGACGTTCATCGTCTTCGCCCTGACCACCCGGGATTTTGCCACAATCTACAACACCTTCAACATGACCCAGTATGGCGTGGAGATCGGCCTCCTGGCGCTCGGCGAAACGCTCGTCATCATCTCCGGCGGGGGGTCGATCGATCTGTCGGTCGGGTCGGTCCTCAGCCTGAGCGGCGTGGTGCTGGGCATGCTGACGATGTGGCTCCGGCTGGACGTCTGGGTCGCCGCCCCGCTGGGCGTTCTGAGCGGAGGGGCGCTGGGGGCCCTGAACGCGTTTCTCATCACACGGGTGGGGATTCCGGCGTTGATCGTGACCCTGGCCACGCTCTACGCGTACGCCTCCGCGGCGCTCGTCCTGACGGATACGGTGCCGATCTCCGGGCTTCCGCAGACCTACTTCGTCCTCGGCCAGGGCCAGGTGCTGGGCGTCCCCCTTCAAGTGGTGGTGGTCTTCTTGCCGGTGGCGCTGGTGCTGCACGCGTTGCTCCGGCACACGGTCTTCGGCCGCGCTCTGTACGGGGTCGGGACCAACGAAGTCGCGGCCCGGTTCGCGGCCATCAATGTGCAGGCCCTGCGGTTCTGGGTATTCACCTTGTCGGGGCTGCTCGCCGGCCTGGCCGCGGCCGTGATGACCTCGCGGGTTGCCAGCGCGCGTCCCGACGCGGGGTTCGGCTATGAGCTGCAGGCCATTACCATCGCCGTGCTCGGCGGGACGAGCATCATGGGCGGCGAGGGCACCATTCTCGGGACGATCCTGGGCGTTCTCGTGATCACCGTGCTCAGCAACGGGTTGCAGCTCGCCGGGGTGCACCCGATCTGGCAGCTCGGAGCCGTCGGGGTGGTGCTGGTCATGACGGTGCTGCTGAATCAGTGGCTGGCGCGCCGGCGCTTGCGAACCGCGCCGCGGGCGGCCTAGGGGAACGCATGCGCGCGGTCGTTGTCGGGGGTCTCAACCTGGACGTGGTGGTCAACGTCCCGCGCCTTCCTCTTCCCGGCGAGTCGCTTCCGGCCTCGGCGTGGCACTTGGTCCCGGGAGGAAAAGGCGGCAACCAGGCGGTGGCCGTGCGCCGCCTGGGGGGAGACGCGGTCATGGTCGCGCGGGTGGGGGCCGATGAGTTCGGCACGCGGCTGCGCCGCTCCCTCCAGAGCGAAGGGGTCGACGACGCCGGCGTCCGGGAAGATCCGGCCGCGCCGACCGGGGTCGCGCTCATCGCCGTCGCAACGGGGGGAGAGAATTCGATCGCTGTCGTCGCCGGCGCCAACGCCCGGGTGACTCCTGAGGACGTGGTCGCCGCCGCCCCCCTGTTCGGCGGCGCGCGGATGCTGCTGGTGCAGTTCGAGGTCCCGATGGATGCGGTGGAGGCGGCGATGGTGCTGGCGCGCCGGCACGGCATGCGCGTCCTGCTCGACCCGTCCCCTGTGCCGTCCGCGGGGGTTCCTGACCGCGTGCTGGCGGGCGCCGATGTCGTCCTCCCCAACGCTGTCGAGGCCGCGGCCCTCACGGGCGTCCGCGTGGACGATCCGGAGAGTGCCGAGGAGGCGGGGCGGATTCTATTGCACAGGGGGGCGGGCGCGGCCGTTGTGAAGCGGGGACGTGCGGGGGCGGTTATCGTCACCGCCGAGACGGCAACACATGTTCCGTCCTTTCGCGTGGCGTCTGTGGATGCCACGGCCGCGGGCGATGCCTTCGCCGGCGGGCTTGCCGTGGCGCTGATGCGGGGAGAGGATCTCCGCGCGGCGGTCCGGTTCGCCAGCGCCGCGGGCGCGCTGTCGACGACGCATCCGGGAGCCCAGCCGTCGATGCCTACGGGGAATGAGATCATGAGGTTTCTGGCCGGCGTCACGGCCGCGGGCGATGGGGCTTGAAGGAGGATCACGATGAGCGCTAAACGGTCCGGCGAGGGTGCGGTGGCGTCGCGGCGGAAGGGCGTGGACGTCCCGCGAGCTCCGTGGTCGGAGAAGACGGCGCGCGAGCGGTCCGAGCTCGACCTGCTGGTCTACCGCTCGAACCTGCTGGGACAGGACCCCACCATCGTCAACTGGAAGGGCGGGAACACGTCCGCCAAGGTGGAGCAGGTCGATCACGCCGGACGGACGGTCAAGGTCGTGTGGGTCAAGGGCAGCGGCTCGGACCTGCGCACGATCACCCCGAAGGACTTTGTCGGACTGCGCCTCGACGAGATTCTTCTCGTCCAGCAGCGCGAAGCGATGCCGGATGACGAGATGGTGCAGTATCTCCTGCAGTGCATGCTGCGACCCGATTCCCCCCGCCCCTCCATCGAGACGCTGCTGCACGCGTTCTTGCCCTTTGCCCACATCGACCACACCCACCCCGACGCGGTGATCGCCTTCTGCACCGCCAAGGGGGGCGAGCATCTCACGCGGCAGGCCTTCGGCGACCGCGTCGTCTGGGTCCCGTACCAGCGGCCGGGATTTGCCCTCAGCAAATGGGTCGCTCAGGCCGTCCGGGACCGGCCCGCCACCCAGGCCGTCTTCCTGGCCAAGCACGGGCTCGTGACCTGGGGGAATGATGCGAAGGCATGCTATGAGGCGACGATCGCGATCGTCGAGGAAGCCGAGCGGGCGATCGCGCGCCACGCGCCCTCCGTGGCCTTTGGCGGCCCGCGCGTGGAGACGGTCGCCGCGGAGCGGCGGGACGAGATCCTGACGGCGCTTCTCCCGCCCCTGCGGGGCGCCGTCAGCGCTCACCATCCGGCGGTCCTCCACGTGGACGCGGCGGCCGAGGTCCTCGAATTCGTCTGTAGCGAGCAACTGACCAGGCTGGCCGGAATCGGGGCGGCGTGTCCCGATCACCTGGTGCACACGAAGTACCTGCCCTGTGTGGTCTCGGCACCACCGGGGGCAGGGCCGGAGCGGCTGATCCGCGCCTCCCTCGATGCGGTCGCGCGCTATGCCAACCAGTACCGGGGGTACGTGTCGGGATTCCGCCAGCCCAACGACCCGGAGGGAGATCCCTTCCCGAGGGTCGTCCTGCTGCCCGGCCTGGGGATGGTCACGACAGGCCCCCATAAGGAGGCGGCCATGCGGACGGCCGACCTCTACCATCGCGCCATCGCCGTGATGCGCGGCGCGACGGCCCTGAGCAGCTTTACCTCACTCTCGCCTCAGGAAGCCTACGAGGTGGAGTACTGGCCGCTCGAGCTTTACAAGCTTACGCTGGCCCCGCCTCCGCGGGAATTGAGCGGCCGCGTGGCCGTGGTGACCGGAGCGGCGGGAGGGATCGGGCGCGCCATCTCCGACCGCCTGGCCGCGGAAGGGGCGCACGTCGGCGTGATGGACGTGGACGCCGCGGGAGCGCGAAAGGGTGCACAGGATCTCGAGTCCCGGCACGGCAGCGGGCGTTCGCTGGCGCTCCCGGCCGACGTGACGAGCGAGGAGCAGGTCGCCGACTGCTTTCGGCGGATGATTCTCACGTACGGCGGCGTCGATCTCGTCGTCAGCAACGCGGGCCTGGCACTCGCGCGGGCGGTGGAGGAGACCTCGGCGGCGGAATGGGACCGTGTCTTCGGCGTCCTGGCCCGGGGGTATTTCCTGGTCGCCCGCGAAGCCTTCCGGGTGATGAAAGCGCAGGGGCGGGGCGGCGCGATCGTCTTCATCACCAGCAAGAATGCCCTGCTGGCCGGGAAGAACAGCAGCGCGTACAACGCAGCCAAGGCTGCGGAGCAGCACCTGATGCGCTCTCTCGCCGAGGAGGGGGGTCCCGCCTCCATCCGCGTCAACGCCGTGGCGCCGGATGCGGTCCTGCAGGGATCCAAGATTTGGTCCGGTGAGTGGCGCAGGGCACGGGCTCGGGACTACGGGATCGAAGAGCGTGAGTTGGAAGAGTTCTATCGCAACCGCACAACCCTCAAGGTCAATGTCTCCCCCGAGGACGTGGCCGAGGCGACCTTCTTCCTTCTCTCCTCCCGCGCGGCCAAGACGACCGGCTGCATCCTGACCGTGGACGGCGGCATTCCCGGCGCGTACACCCGCTAGGAGATCGCCGATGCCGGCAGATGCAGCCTACGACATCCTCACGCGCCGGCTGACCGACCGGGGAATCGATGTGGAGGCGGTCACGGCCGCGCTGCGCGCGCAGCGCATCGAGACGCCGTCCTGGGGGTACGGAAACTCCGGGACGCGGTTTAAAGTCTTCGCCTGGCCCGGGGCGGCCCGGACCACGGGGGAGAAGCTCGCCGATGCCGCCCTTGTCCACCGGCTCACCCGCATCTGCCCCACGGTGGCGATTCACATCCCCTGGGACCGCGTGGATGACTACGGCGCCTTACAGAGAGAGGCCGAGCGGTTGGGGGTGCGGATCGGCGCCGTGAACCCGAACCTGTTTCAAGACGAGGCGTACCGCCTGGGCAGCATCTGCCATCCCGACGGCCGGATCCGGCGAAAGGCCGTCGCCCACATGCGCGACTGTATCGAGATCGCCGGGGAAGTCGGATCGCACCTGCTCAGCCTCTGGCTTGCCGACGGGACGAATTATCCCGGCCAGGACGACTTCCGGGCGCGTAAACACCGTCTCACCGAGGCGCTGGCAGAGGTGTACAGAGCGATGCCGGCGTCGATGCGTATGCTGATCGAGTACAAATTCTTCGAGCCGGCCTTCTATCATACCGATCTTCCGGACTGGGGACTGGCCTACGCGGTCGCACTCCGGCTGGGGCCGCAGGCGCAGGTGCTGGTGGATACCGGCCATCATGCCCAGGGAGTCAACATCGAGCATCTCGTGGCTATCCTGCTCGACGAGGCGCGGTTGGGAGGATTTCACTTCAACAACCGAAAGTACGCCGACGATGACGTGATCGTGGGCGCGATCAACCCGTATGAGCTGTTCCTGATCTATCACGAACTCGTCGCGGCGGCGCAGGGCGACGACCCGGCCACCGCGGCGTGCGCGCGCGACTTGGCGTACATGATCGACCAGTCCCACAACATCGAGGGCAAGATCGAAGCGATGCTCGTGTCCGTGGAGAACGTGCAGACCGCGTACGCCAAGGCACTGATCGTTCCCCGGGCCGCGCTCCGCGATGCGCAGGCGTCCGGAGACGTGCTGGGGGCCAATCGCCTGCTGCAGGAGGCCTTCCAGACCGATGTCGGGCCGCTGCTGGCGGTCGTGCGGGAGGAGATGGGAGCGGTCCCTGACCCCGTGGTGGCCTTCCGAGCGGGCGGGTACGCGGAGCGGCTGGCCGCGGAGCGCAAGACGGCGCCGGCCGGCGCGGGATACACCGGCGCCTGAGCGGGAGGAGCGGCCGACGACGACGCTCCGGCTGATGGCCGCGGACCTGGGAGCGGAGAGCGGCCGGTGCATCGTCGGCGAGTTCGACGGCGGCACGGTCCATCTCGCTGAGGTGCACCGATTCCCCAACGGACCTGTACGTCTCCCCGACGGACTCCACTGGGATGTGCTGCGCCTGTTCGAAGAAATCACGGCGGGCGTGAGGCGTGCCCGGCAGGACGGGCCCCTCCACAGCCTCGGAATTGACACGTGGGGCCTGGATTTTGCCCTCCTCGACCGCGACGGCTCCCTCCTCCCTAACCCGTTCCACTACCGCGACCGCCGCACCGAGGGCATGCTGGAGGAGGCCTTTTCCCGCGTGCCGCGGGAAGAGATCTTCCGGCAGACGGGCATTCAGTTCCTCTCTATGAACAGCCTCTTTCAACTCTTGTCCATGAGTGTCGCCCGCTCCGCCGCGCTCGAGGCCGCATCGACATTCTTGATGATGCCTGATCTCTTCAACTACTGGCTCACAGGAGAAATCGGCTGCGAGTTTACCGATGCCACGACGAGCCAGTGCTACGACCCGTCTGCCGGACGGTGGGCGTTCGGCCTTCTGGAGCGCCTCGGAATCCCCACCCGGATCTTTCCCCGGGTCGTTCCCCCGGCGACCGTGCTGGGGCCCCTGCAGTCGGGACTGGCGGGGGATCTCGGGGCTCCCGATCTCGTGGTCATCGCCCCGGCCTGCCACGACACCGCCGCGGCCGTCGCGGCGGTCCCGGCGACGGCATGCTGCTTTGCCTACATCAGCTCCGGCACATGGTCTCTCGTCGGAACCGAGGTGCCGGCGCCTATCATCACCGCGCAGACCCTCGCCGACAACTTCACCAACGAAGGGGGGGTGGGGGGACGTTTCCGCTTGCTCAAGAACGTCTCGGGACTGTGGCTGCTGCAGGAATGCCGCCGGCGCTGGGCCCGCGACGAGGAGGGGCTCTCGTACGAGGTACTGGCGCGGGAGGCTGAGGCCGCCCCGCCTTTCGGTCCCCTGATCGACCCTGATGAGGAAGGCTTCCTGCGGCCGACCGACATGCCACAGCGGATTCGCGAGTTCTGCCGCGCAACCGGCCAGCGCGCACCGGAGGCGCGCGGCGAAGTGGTCCGGTGCGTCCTGGAGAGCCTGGCGCTCCGGTATCGGTGGGTCGTGGAACGCCTGGACACGCTTCTGGGGCAGAGGATCGACGTCATCCATATCGTGGGGGGAGGGTCGCGAAACACACTGCTCTGCCGGCTCACGGCCGATGCCAGTGGCCGCCCCGTGATCGCCGGGCCCGTCGAAGCCGCGGCGATGGGTAACGTCCTGGTCCAGGCTCACGCCTTAGGCCACCTCGGCTCTCTGGAGGATATCCGCCAGATCACGCGCCGGGCGACGCCCGTGATCACGTACGAGCCGGCGGGTCACGACCGCTGGGACGACGCATATGCGCGCTTCCTGCGGCTGGTGGGTTGAGAGGCTGATGCCGACACCTCCCGCCCCTGGATCTCGCGTCTCCCAGGACGACCCCTGGGAGATGGCGCTGCGCCAGTTCCACTTTGCGGCCGACCACCTGACTCTCAAACGTGGCGTGCGCGAACTCCTCGGGCATCCGCAGCGCGAGCTGACCGTCAACTTCCCGGTCGTGTTGGATGATGGAACCGTGCGTGTGTTCACCGGCTACCGGGTTCTCCACAGCACCGTCCTCGGCCCCACGAAAGGGGGGATCCGCTTCGCCCCGCAGGTCTGGCTCAATGAGGTGCGGGCCCTGGCGATGTGGATGTCGTGGAAGTGCGCCCTCAATCACCTCCCGTACGGCGGCGCTAAGGGCGGTGTCGCGTGCGACCCCGCGCACCTCTCGCGGGGCGAACTGGAGCGCCTGACACGGCGGTACGCGACCGAGCTCAGTAGCCTGATCGGTCCCAAAAGCGATATCCCGGCCCCGGACGTGGGAACCAACGATCAGGTCATGGCGTGGATGATGGATACGTACAGCATGCACCGCGGATACTCCGTGCCGGGTGTCGTCACGGGGAAGCCGATCGGGATCGGCGGTTCCGCCGGGCGGCAGGAGGCGACGGGTCGCGGGGTGATGATCATCGCCCGGCGGGTTGCCCACGATCGCGGAGTGCCGTTTGCGGGAAGCCGCGTCGTCGTGCAGGGGTTCGGCAACGTCGGCGCAACCGCCGCCCGCTTGATGCACGGCGAAGGGTGCGTGATCGTGGGGCTGAGCGACGTGTACGGGGGGATCCACAATCCGCGCGGCCTGGATCCCGCTGCCGTGGCCCGGTACGTGAAGGAGCGAGGGGGGGTGGCTGGATTTCCCGAAGCCACCGCCGTGTCCAACGCGGAGCTCCTGGAACTCCCGTGCGAATTCCTCATCCCGGCGGCGATCGAGGGACAGATCACCGCGGAGAACGCTCCGCGCATCCGGACCAGGGTGATCGTCGAGGGGGCGAACGGCCCGACGACGCCGGAGGCCGATGCCATCCTCGGCGAGCGCGGCATTGTGGTCGTGCCGGACATCCTAGCCAACGCCGGCGGCGTGATCGTCTCGTACTTCGAGTGGGTGCAGGACCTGCAGTCCTACTTCTGGAGCGAGCAGGAGATCAACACGCACCTTGAGCGTCTGTTGGTGACGAGTTATGAGAAGGTGGCCGCCATTTCCGAGGAACGCGGGGTCTCCCTCCGCACCGGCGCCCTGATCTTTGCCGTCAAACGCGTCGCCGAGGCGCTCATAACGCGGGGAATCTATCCATAATCTCCTCCAAGTTGATTAATGTCTGGCGTTCCACCGCCCCGGGAGGATCGGGAGCATGGTCCCCGAGGACGAGCCCGTTCGCAACCGTCCCGCGTCCGGGACGCCCGCAGGGGACCATGATGCCGGACACCTTTGCTTGACACGTCCTGGCGGGGGCGGCATGATGAGGCTATGGACCTGTTTCAGCAGAGTGCGGAGCTCGCGGGCGAGCGTACGGCCCCGCTGGCCGCGCGGATGCGGCCGCGGACCCTGGAGGAGTTCGTGGGCCAGTCCCACCTCCTGGGGCCTGGGCGGCTCCTGCGGCGCGCCATTGAGACCGATTCGCTCGTGTCGGCGATCTTCTACGGGCCGCCCGGGACGGGGAAGACCTCGCTGGCGTTTGTGATTGCCCAGGTGACGCGCGCCCACTTCGAACCTGTGAACGCCGTCACGACAGGAGTGGCCGAGCTCCGGCGCCTGATCGACGAAGCCCGCGACCGGCGGGCGCTGTACGGGCGCGGGACGATCCTGTTCATCGACGAGATCCACCGGTTCAACAAAGCCCAGCAGGACGTGTTGCTCCCGCACGTCGAGGACGGGACGGTTGTGCTGATCGGGGCGACGACCGGGAATCCGTTCATCGACGTGACGCCGACGCTGGTCTCCCGCTCGCGGCTGTTCGCGCTCGACCCTCTGACCACGGACGAGGTGGAGGAGATCCTCCGCCGCGCCACGACTGATGCGCGGGGTTTGGGACCGGATCACGTGGAGGTGGACGGCGCGGTCCTCCGTCACATCGCCGCCGCGGCCGGCGGCGACGCCCGGGCCGCGCTGAGCATGCTGGAGCTGGCCGCCCTGACGACGCCTCCGGACGCGGCCGGAGTCCGGCGCGTGACGCGCGAAGCCGCCGACGAGGCGGGCCAGCGCGCGCTCCTCTATGACCGCGCCGGCGACGCGCACTACGACATGACCTCGGCGTTCATCAAGAGCATGCGGGGCGGAGATCCCGATGCGACGGTGTACTGGCTGGCCCGCATGCTGGCCGGGGGGGAGGATCCCCGGTTCATTGCGCGTCGGATGATTGTCCACGCGGCGGAAGATGTGGGAGTGGCCGATCCGCAGGCGCTGCTGGTGGCGGTGGCGGCAGCGCAGGCGGTGGAATTCGTGGGCCTGCCGGAAGCCCGGATTCCGATGGCGGAAGCCGCCATCTATATCGCGACCGCACCGAAGAGCAACGCGACCGTAGAGGCGATCTCCCGGGCAGCCTCCGACGTGGAGCACGAGGAGTCCCGCCCGGTCCCGCGGTCGCTGCGCGATGCCTCCACCCGCGGGTCGCGCCGGCTGGGGCATGGCGAGGGCTACGAGTACCCGCACAACCACCCGGGCGCGTTCGTCGTGCAGCAGTACGCTCCCGACAACGTAAAAGACCGGTTGTACTATGAGCCGACGGCCTCCGGGTACGAGGGCGAGATTCGCAAGCGCCTGCGGGCATGGTGGGCCGGCGTCAAGCGCTACGCCCATTCGCCCGAGGGGAGCGCGTAGCAATGGGACGCCTAGCGGTCGCCATGAGCGGCGGCGTGGACAGCGCGGTGGCAGCGGCCCTTCTGGTCGCCCGGGGCGACGACGTCGTCGGGTTTACCATGAACCTGTGGCCCACCTGGGTGGCCCAGGTGGAGGGCGGGCACGGCTGCTGCGGGATCGGGGCGATCGATGACGCGCGGTCGGTGGCGCGGACGCTGGGCATCCCGCATTACGTGCTCAACTTGCGCGAGGAGTTCGAGCGAGACGTGATCGGGTACTTCACCTCCGAGTACGCTCGGGGACGGACACCCAACCCCTGCATCGCCTGTAACCGGGCGATCAAGTTCTCCCTGCTTCTCCACCGTGTCCTCGGCCTGGGGATGGACGCCCTGGCCACAGGGCACTACGCCCGCGTTGATCGCGGCCCGACCGGGCGGGTTCGCCTCCTGCGGGCCGCCGACCGTCGCAAAGATCAGTCCTACGTCCTCTCGTGCCTGACCCAGGAGCAGCTGGCACGCCTGCGATTCCCTGTGGGGGAGTACACGAAGCCGCAGGTCCGGGAGATTGCCCGCCGGCACGGTCTGGGTGTCGCCGACAAGCCGGACAGCCAGGAAATCTGCTTTGTCCCGACCGGCGACTACGCGGACGTCGTCGCGCAGCTCGAGCCCCAGGCGGTCCGGCCGGGGCCGATCTATGATCTGGAGGGGAGGCACGTGGGCGAGCATAAGGGGCTCGCCCACTACACCGTCGGTCAGCGCCGGGGCCTGGGGCTCCGCAGCGAGCGCCCCCGGTATGTCGTGACGCTCGATCCCGATCGAAACGCCGTGATCGTGGGAGATGAGACGTCCGTGCGATGCCCGGGGCTCGTCGCGGGCGATCTGAACTGGATTGCGATTCCCGCCCTTGACGGCGAGCGCTCCGTCGCGGCCAGGATCCGCCACGGGTCGGCGGACATTCCCGCCGTGATCGCCCCCCAGGGCTCCGGGCGGGTCCGCGTGACGTTTCCCGAGCAGCCCCGGGCGGCGGCTCCCGGACAGGCGATCGCCTTCTACGATGGCGACGTTGTTCTCGGGGGCGGGGTGATTGAGGAGATAGCGTACGCGGACGAGGGGGCGGTGTGGGGGGAGGGGGAACGATGTCGAGTATAACGATCCCGGGTCTCCCCGGGACGCTGAGCATCGCGGAACTGAGTCTGGCACTGATCGCGGCGGCCTTCGTGATCGCGGTGGCGGCCCTCGTACCGGTGCTGGTCCAGGTCCGGCGGACGGCCTTACGGGCGGAGCGGCTCCTGACGAGCGTGGACGGACAGCTCCCCGGTCTGATCCAGGATGTGCGGGCGCTCATCTTCAAACTCGATCGGACGACCGACCCCGTGCGCGACCTCGCCAAGTCGCTCGAGCGGTTTGAGAAGTTCATTAACACGGCGGTCGATACGATGGAGAAGACGCGGGACACGGCGCGCCAGATGACCCGGGACTACATTCTGCCGTCGATGGCGAACGCGGCGGGTGTTCTGGCGCTGATCCGTGAGGGTGCGGAGTTGATTCGGCCGAGACGCGAGAGAGGGAGGGGTCAGTGATGAGCGAGCGGGGTGACTTCATGGCAGGGGTGCTCTTCGGGGCCCTGCTGGGTGTGGGCATTGGGCTGTTGTTCGCCCCCGGGACGGGAGAGGAGACCCGTTCCCGGCTGCGCCGGGAGGGCGAGGAGTTTCAGAAGCGGGCCCGCGTACAGGCCGACCGCGTGGCCGACCGCGTGCGTAAGACCGCCGACGAAGTTGCGGATCGCATGCGGGCCAGCGCAGACGATCTGGTCTCGCGGGCGCGCACAACGGCCGAGGACGCGGTCGAGCGCGGCCGGGCCACACTGGAAGAGAAGTCGGAGCGTCTGCGCCGGGCGTTCGAGACGGGTCGAGAGACCGTGACGGGCCAGTCCGACGAGAAGAAGCGGGCGGCGGACAAGGCAGACAAGGACACCTAGGGCGCCTGTGGGCGCGGAGCGGGGGGCCGACAGCGTCGAGGTGACGTTCCCGGCCCGGCCGGAGTTCGTGAGCGTGGCGCGCCTGACGGCGGCGACGGTCGCGGCGCGGTTGGGGTTTACCTACGACGAGATCGAGGATGTGAAGATTGCAGTTGCCGAGGCGTGCGCGTCCCTGATCGTCCCCGGGACCGATCCGGGACACCCCATGAAGGTCCGGTTCCTCCTCGGGCCGGAGGCCCTGGAGATCAGCGTGGAGGCGAAGGCGCCGGGCGTCACCCTGCCCAATCCAGCCCCGACCCGGCGCGCGTCGTCGGCGAGCCTGCCGGTTGACGAGAGCAGAATGGGCATCTTTCTGATGCAGTGCCTCGTCGACGAGGTCGAGGCCCGCCATCACGACGCTTCCGGGATCGCTGAGGTGCGCCTGGTGAAGCGCCGGCAGGGATAGCCGGAGGGGGGAACGATGCCTACCCGCCGCCGGCCGCGACGACTCCTGGCCAGGGCGGACGTCCAGGCGCTTTTCGCGCGCGTCCACTCCGCCCACGACGCGGCCGCGCGGGAGGATCTCGTGCTCGCGCATGAGAGCCTGGCCGTCTATCTCGCCCGAAAGTTCGCCGACCGCGGCGAGCCGCTCGACGACATCATCCAGGTGGCGCGCATCGGGTTACTGAAGGCGGTCGACCGGTACGATCCCACCCGAGGCATCGAGTTCACGACCTACGCGACCCCCACCATCGTCGGCGAGATCAAACGCCACTTCCGCGACAAACTGTGGGCGATCCGGGTGCCGCGGCGTCTGCGGGAACTCAACTACGCGTTGATGCGCGCCGTCGAAGACCTGTCTCAGCGGCTCGGCCGGTCACCCACGATCCCCGAGATCGCCGAGTTCACCGGGGTAGCGTTTGACGATGTGATCGAGGCGATGGAGGTGGGCCGGGCATACAGCCCGGTCTCCCTCGACGCCGACAGCGCGGAAGGGGACGAGGCGGCCTCGCTGCTCGACTCCGTCGGCGGAGAGGATCAGGCCCTCGAGCGCCTGGAAGACCGGGCCACGCTTGACCGGGCGTTCGGCATCCTCCCTCGGCGGGCGCGCCTCATCGTGCAGATGCGCTTCTTTGAGGATCTCTCCCAGGCCGAGATCGCACGGCGACTCGGGTTTTCCCAGATGCATGTGTCGCGGATCCTCCGGGACGCCCTCACCCGGCTGCGGGCGGTGATCGCCGGCCGCCGGCCGCACGTCCGCCGGTGAGCGCACCGCGCCCCGATGCCCAGCCTGCGCACGGCCTCTGAGATCGTCGCCCGTCTGCGACAGGGCGGGTTCGAGACATACCTGGCCGGCGGGTGTGTTCGCGATATGCTGCTGGGGCGCGACCCAGCGGACTACGACATCGCCACGGCGGCCGCTCCCACGGACGTGCGGGCGATGTTCCCGCGGACGATCGAGGTGGGGGCGGCGTTCGGTGTGATCCGCGTGGTCGCCGAAGATGGGACCTACGAGGTGGCCACATTCCGGACCGAAGGTCCGTACCTCGATGGCCGGCACCCGTCGTCCGTCCAGTTTGCCAGCGCCCGAGAGGACGCCCTCCGGCGGGACTTCACGGTGAACGGCCTCTTCTACGACCCGGTGTCGGCCGCGGTCCGGGACTTCGTCGGCGGCCGGGAGGACATCGCCGCACGACTGATTCGGACGATCGGGGATCCGGCGGCGCGGTTCGAGGAGGACGGTCTGCGGATGCTGCGGGCCGTCCGCCTGGCGGCGGAACTGGGCTTTGACATCGCGGCGGAGACCCTCCGCGCCCTGCGCCGGATGCACGCGGGCCTCGCCGGGGTCAGCGTCGAGCGCATCCGGGACGAGCTCGTCCGGATCGTGACAGGGCCGGACCCTGCGCGCGGGCTGAGGCTTCTCCGCGACACAGGACTGCTGGAGATCGCGCTCCCGGAAGTGGCCGCCGAAGCCGGCGTCCCGCAACCGGCGGAGTTTCATCCCGAAGGGGATGTCTTCGAGCACACGCTGCTGGCGCTGCGCCATCTGCGGAAGCCCTCCGTGACGCTCGCGATGGCGACGCTGCTGCACGATGTCGGGAAGCCGGAGACGTTCGAGCGTGCAGACCGGATCCGGTTCAACCGGCATGACGAGGTGGGAGAATCGATCGCGCGCCGGGTCATGGACCGCCTTCGCTTTTCCCGCCGTGAGGTGGACCGAGTCGCGGCGCTGGTGGGGCAGCACATGATCTTCAAGGATCTTCCCCAGATGCGGGAAGCTCGGAGGCGCCGGCTCCTGGCCGAGGAGATGTTCCCGGAGCTCCTGGAGCTTCATCGCGTCGACAGCGCTGCCAGCCACGGGGATCTCTCCACATACGAGTGGGTCCGAGCGTATCTGGCCCGCCTTCAGCAGGAGCCCCCGATGCCACCCCGGTTGATCACCGGGCACGACCTGCTGGCGCTGGGCCTGGTCCCCGGCCCCCGGATCGGCGAGATCCTTCGCGCGGTGGACGACGCCAGGCTGGAGGGGCGAATCCGGACGCGGGAAGAAGCGTTGGATTTGGCGCGGACGATCGTGGGTCGCGCCGGCGCGCCGGCCACGGAAGGCGCCCCTGGGCCTGAGCCTAAGGCGTAGCCAAAGCTGGGCCTGTGCCTTGGGCCCACGGCGTGAGCCAGGATGCGCGCGAGCCAAAACTGGGCCCACGGCGTGAACCAGTACGCCGTGAGCCAGTACCGCCGTGAGCCAGAACGCGAAGGGGGATCCGGGGGCGTGAGGCCGGGCGCCCGCGCTGTGCGGAGGAGATTGTCGGGGGCGGGTCGAACGGTCACGCGGGACGGCTGACACGGTCCCGGGGTCGGGACGTCGCGCATCAGCCCGGCGGGGGTGCTCTCAGGAGGGACAACGGGCCTAGGTCCGAGGAGGAAGGATACTGCAGGGACCACCACACTCCACTGCCCGCGTGATCGCCCTGGTGAATCAAAAGGGCGGCTGCGGCAAAACCACCACCGCCGTAAACCTCGCCGCCTGCCTCGCCGTCAGCCGCCGGCGGGTTCTCCTCATCGACCTCGACCCGCAGGCGAACGCCACGGTCAGCCTCGGGATCGATCCTGGGAGCCTCACCCGGACAGTCTATCAGATTCTCGTCGAGGATCCTCACGCGGACGGCAGAGGCGCCGATCTCGCGAGCATCATCACCGCGTCGAACGTCCCCAACCTCGATCTCGCTCCCTCGTCGATCGATCTGGCGGCCGCGGAGCTCGAGCTCTCCTCGCGCCTCGGCCGTGAGAATTGTCTTCGGAAGAAGATCGGTCCGGTGAGGGAGCAGTACCAGTACATTCTGGTGGACACCCCGCCGTCGCTTGGCCTGCTGACGCTCAATGCGCTGGTGGCGTGCGAGGAGGTAATCGTTCCGATTCAGACCCACTACTATGCCCTCCTCGGCATGCAACAGCTCCTGCGGACACTCCGGGCGGTCAAGGAGGAGGCCGGGCACGAGATCGAGATCACCGGGGTCGTCCCGACGATGTACGATGCCCGGACTAGCATCAGCAACGAGATCCTCCAGGGGATCCACGACTACTTCGGCGACAAAGTGTTTTCCAGCACAATTCATTTCAACATCAAGCTCGTCGAATCGAGCATGGCGGGCGTTCCCGTGTTCGTGCAGCAGCCGACCTCCCGCGGGGCTCAGGAGTATATGAGCCTGGCAAAGGAGGTGATGGCGCTTGAACAAGCGGCGAGACGCGCTCCGGCGCGGAGTTAGGGCGCTCATCCTCGATACGTCCCGCGAGCTGGCGAACCTGGAAGGCCGCCAGCGCGCGCCGGAGTCCGCCGCGCTAGGCTCCCCGGCGGAGGCACCCGTCCCGCCGGCGGCACCCCCAGCGGATGGCGGGGCGGGAGAAAAGGGAGTTCGTGCACCCGAGCCCATTCGGCCGAGCGGGCCGCCAGGGGGAGCGGTGCCCAGCGGGGAGACGCGCGCCGAGGACACGCGCCGGCTCTCCGAGGGCATCCGCTCCGACGAGACGCGTGTCGAAAGACCTTCCCCCGTCCCCTCGGTGGAGACACCGCCCCGTTCGGTCGTCGCCGAAGCACACGTCGAGGGGCCGCCTAGTCACGCGCCTCAAGCGCCGGTGCCTGTGGCTCACGCTTCACCTATGGTCTCGACGGCCCCCATGGCTCCGGGGGCCGCCCACGGGACGCCCCCTCCCCCGTGGGGAAGCCCGCCGGAGGAGCGCTCTGCGGGTCATGACTTGCCGGCACGGCGGCCGGCGGCGGTGGATGTCAGAACCAGACCCCCGGTGCCCCCTACGCCTGCGCAGCGACTCAAGCCCGGCCGGCCGGCGAGAGACGGCCTGGCGGCCAGAGATGGGCAGTCGCCCAAGGCCGCGCACCCTCCGAAGGCTGGCCCCCCACCGAAGGCCGCGCCCGCGCGCCCCCTCAGGAGACCGACGTCACAGCCACCCGTCCGAAAGGTGCGGCGCTCCCGGGGCCGGGCCCTTCCCGATATTCCGGTGGACGGCGTGGACCCGCAGCAGGCTTTCTCCCGCACGGGAGTGTGCTTCGCCTACTTCATCAATAACAAGTGCTGGCGCATTCGGGACGCCTACTGCAACACCGCGCTTCACATGTGCCTGATCCGGAACTGCCCGGTCTACCACCTTCACCGAGACGCGCTCGAGCGTCGCTTCGCCCAGAAGTTCCAGCATTTCTGGTAGGACGCCCGCACGTGGGCGCCCCTCCGGCGGCGGGCTCCGGACGGCCGGGGAGTTAACCAGTGGCGGTGAAGGTCGGCATTCTTGGAGCGGGGTTCATTGGCCGCATCCACGCGCTCAACCTGCGCGCCGACGCGCGAGTCGCGGTCACCGGCATCGCCGACGTCGTTCCCCGCGTTGCGGAGAAACTCGCCGCCGAGGTCGGATCCCGAGCGTTCCCCTCACTCGACGCCCTACTGGACGCCGGGATCGATGCCGTGTACGTGACCACGCCGAATACCCAACACGTCGAGCCGGTGCTGGCGGCGCTGACCCACGGCCTCCACGTCTTCTCCGAGAAGCCCATGGCCACGTCGCTCGGAGACGCCGGGCGCATCCGGGACGCCGCGCAGAGGTCGAAGGGCGTCTACCAGATCGGTTTCAACCGACGGTTTGCGAACGTCTACCAGTTTGCCCGCCGGCTGATCGGTGAGGCGCGCATCACACCGCTGGTCGCCCAGATGAAGCATAATCGGGGGGAGCTCCAGCAGCCGCCGTGGACCGCCGATCCCGCCGTGACGGGAGGTTACCTCTATGAGACGCCGGTGCACCTGTTCGACCTGGCGCGGTTTTTCTTCGGTGAGGTGGCGGAGATCCAGGGATGGGCGCGGCGGAGCGTCTATCGAGAACTGGACGGGTTCACGATGCTCCTGCGGTGCGCCGGCGGTGTGATCACGTCCTTTACCAGCGTGGCCCACACGAGCTGGCTCTTCCCCTACGAGCGCATCGAGATCTACGGCGCGCACACGGCGCTGGTCACGGAGGAGATGGAGCGGGCCTCGTTCAGCCCGGGCGTGCGGGATCCGGTGGATGTTGTCGACTGCTTCCAGATGCCCTTCGAGGCGAAAGCGGGCTATGTGACCGAGGACCGGCTCTTCATCGACGCAGTGTTGGGGGAGCGGGCTCCCGCCGTGACGGCGGAAGACGGATATCGCGCCACCGAGCTGGTGGAGGCCTGTTATCGCGCCGCGCGGGAGGAGAAGCCGGTCTCGCTTCCCCTGCCGCCCCCGAGACGCTAAAATCGAGAAGGAAAATTCGAGCGATGGTTGTGCTGACGTGAGGGATCGGAGCGGGGGAGGAGAAGAACGGTGAAGGGGATCGTTCTGTCGGCGGAGTGGGCTCCCAGGCCCGGCTATGACGTCTCGGAGTTCGAGCGGAAGACGGGAAAGGCGATCACGGGGTCGAGCATCTGGCGCCACCCGAAGCCGGCGTTGCGCGACGTGGAGGAGCCACGGCCTGGGCCGCGTGATGTGCTGATCGACGTCAAGGCGGTCGGCATCTGCGGCAGCGACATCCACTTCTGCGAGACCGACGGCGAAGGCTACATGATGTATCCCGGCCTGACCCGCTTTCCCCAGGTCATCGGCCACGAGTTCAGCGGCCGGATCGTCGAGGTCGGCAAGGAGGTCCGGGATCTCCGCGTGGGCGACCCGGTGACCGCCGAGGAGATGCTGTGGTGCGGGCGCTGCTTCTCCTGTCGCATCGGGGTTCCCAACCACTGCGAGTACCTGGAGGAACTCGGTTTTACGGTCCAAGGAGCCATGACCCGGTACATCGCGGTGGAGGAGCGGTTCGTGTGGCCGATCACCGCGATCGTGGAGCAGCGGGGGGATGGGGAGGCCGCCTGGGAGGCCGGGGCCCTCGTCGAGCCGACCGGAGTCAGTTACCTGGCGATGTTCGTGCGCAGTCAGGGCTTCAAGCCGGGCGGCACGGTCGTCGTCTACGGTGCGGGCCCGATCGGCCTGGCGGCGATAGCCCTGGCGGAGGCGGCCGGTGCGGGGCGGGTCATCGCCTTCGAGTCCCTGGACTCGCGCCGCAGGCTGGCCACGCTGGCGGGCGCGGATGAGGTGTACGATCCTGTCGCGCTGGAGCGCGAGGGGACACAGCCCTGGCGGGTCGTGATGGACCTGACCGGGGGGCGGGGCGCCCAGATGCAGGTCGAGGCCGCCGGCGTGCCGACCCGGACGGTCCCCCAGATGGAGCGCGCGCTGGCGGTGGACGGGAAACTCGTCATCATTGGCCGCGCCGCGGAGCGAGTTCCGATGTACCTGGAAGCCCTCCAGGTCCGGGGAAGCCAGCTCTTCGGATCGCAGGGGCACGCCGGACACGGCGTCTTCCCCAACGTCATTCAGCTCATGGCCAGCGGGCGGCTCGACATGCGGAAGATCATCACGCACCGGTTCCCCCTGGCCCAGGGGGAGGAGGCGCTCCGGCAGGCCCTCACCCGAGGCGGGGGGAAAGTAATGATCCATGGCACCCATGTTTGAGAATCCCGTCAAGCAGCGCCTGCAGCAGGGGCTCCCCGTGATCGGCCACTGGATCAGTTTCCCGTCTCCGGCCGTCGTCGAGTTGATGGCCGGCGCGGGCATGGACTGGCTCATGATCGATACCGAGCACGGGCCGGCGAACTGGGAGACGGTCGAGGATATGATCCGGGCGATGAAGGGAACGGCGGTGGCTCCGCTGGTGCGCGTCGTTGCCAATGATCCCGCCCTGATCAAGCTGGCGCTGGATCGGGGCGCCTTGGGCGTGCTGGTCCCTCTGGTCAACACGGCGGAGCAGGCGCGGGCCGCCGCGGCGGCATCGCGATACCCGCCGGAAGGCATCCGGGGCGTGGCGGGGACGCGGGTCAACCGGTACGGCGGCGACCTTCCCCAGTATTTCGCGGAGTGGAACCGGCAGGTGGTGGTGGCCTGCCAGGTCGAGACGGGGCAGGCGCTCGAGAACGTGGAGGCCATCGCGGCCGTCGACGGAATCGACGTCCTGTTTGTCGGCCCGAACGACCTGTCGGCAAACCTCAACCGCTTCCGCCGGTTCGATGATCCCGAGTTTGCGCGGGCCGTCGATCTCATCGTCAAGACGGCCCGGCGTCACGGCAAAGCCGCGGGTTACATGGCCGCGAACGACGATGACGCCCTCGCACGCATCGACCAGGGGTTCCGCTTCATCGCGCTGGGGAGCGATGCCCGCCTGCTGGCCGGGGCAACCGCGGCGACCTATGACAGGATCAGAAAGGGCCTTCTCACCCGCGCGCGGCCGAAGGACTAGCCGGCCAAGTCGAGATGCAGCAGTTCGTCGAGATTCCCGATCACGCGCCAGGGACGGATGCCGTGCGGTTGTAGGTCCTCCGCGGTGCGGCGGTAGGCAATAAACCGGGCTCCGACCGCCGCGGCGGCCGCGCCGTCGATCCAGGAATCTCCGATCACATATGTCCGCTCGACGTTCCCAAGGCGGCGCACAGCTTCGGCGACGCCGTCCCCAGCCGGTTTGAGTGCGGGAGCATCGCCGCGGGCCACGATGATCTCGACGTAGTCCGACACACCGGCGGACCGAAGGGCCTGAAGCGCGGCCTCCCGCCCATTGTTGGTGAGGATCGCGATCCGGTGCCGGCGGTCCTTGAGCCGGCGCAGGACGGCCGGTGCGTCATCCAGGGCGCCGGCGTCCTTGAGACCCTCTGCCTCGTGGGCTTCGATGATCTTCCACATCCGCGGGACCATCTCTGTGCCGTGCGCGCGGTCGTGGGCGGCGCCGCGGGCGACGAGGTCGGCGATCGCCCGGCGCAGGAGCATTTCCTCGGCCTCGCCCGCACCCCCTGCGGCGCGGAGGAGGGCGATGAGGCCGCGCCGGATCGCCGCAAAATCAATGCGCGAGCTGATCACGGTATTGTCCATATCGAAGACGAGCGCGATGCGGTCGGCAGGAATCATCATCCCCACGCTAGCAAATCCGCCGTCGGTGTCAACACGTCCGGCGCGGCCCCCGGGATCCGAGGCAGCGTATGATACTATTGAAGCGCCCAGATGGGGAGGTGCCATGGCAGGGGGACGTCCGCGTGTCGTGATCATCGGCGCCGGCTTCGCAGGCCTGTGGGCCGCGCGGCAGCTGGCGCGCGCGTCGGTGGACGTGCTTCTGGTCGACCGCTACAACTATCACACGTTCCTGCCGCTCCTCTACCAGGTCGCGGCGGCGGAGCTTGAGCCCGAGGAAATCGCGTATCCCGTGCGCAGCATTCTGCGCCGTCTGCCTGCGGTGCAGTTCCTGATGGCGGAGGTGCGCGGCCTCGACCTCACCACCCACGTCGTGGAGACCACCGAGGGCACCGTCCCGTATGACTTCCTCATCATCGCCGCCGGCAGCACGTCCCACTTCTTCGACGTCGACGGCGCGGGGGAATACGCGTTTCCCTTGAAGACGCTGGAGCAGGCCGTCGTCCTGCGGAGCCACGTCCTGATCTGCTTTGAGCGCGCCGTCCACGAGGCGGACGCGGAGCGGCGCCGGCGCGCCCTGACATTCACGATCGTGGGCGGAGGGCCCACCGGTGTCGAGTTTGCCGGCGCGCTGGCCGAACTCGTGCGCGGCCCGCTGGCCCGGGATTATCCCGCGCTTGACCTCCGCGAGGTGCGGGTCGTCGTCGTCGAACTGATGGACACCCTGCTGCCCGGTCTTCCCCAACGCCTGTGTGAGTACGCGCTCGCGAGGCTCCGCTACATGGGAGTCGAGGTGATCCTGGGAGGTCGGGTGAGAAGTGTGACTCCGCAGGCTCTCGGCCTTCAGGACGGCAGCGCCATCCCTACCGACACCGTCGTGTGGACGGCAGGCGTACGCGGCGTGCCGGCGGAGGACGCCTGGGCGCTCCCTCTGACGCGCGGCGGGCGCATCCAGGTGTTGCCCACCCTCCAGTGCCCGGGCCACCCGGACGTGTATGCCGCGGGCGACGCGGCCTACCTTGAGCTCGACGGGCGCTCCCTTCCGATGATCGCCCCCGCGGCCATCCAGCAGGGCGTGGCGGCAGCACGGAATATCCGGCGGCAGCTTCGGGGCGTGCCCCCCGCGCCGTTTCGCTACCGCGACCGCGGCACGCTCGTGACCATCGGACGGAACGCCGCCGTCGCGGACGTGGGGGGGCGCGCCGTGACGGGCTTCCCCGCGTGGGTGCTGTGGTTGGGCGTGCATCTCGTGAATCTGATCGGGTTTCGCAACCGCCTGTTCGTGCTCGTGAACTGGGCGTGGGACTATCTTTTTTTCGAGCGGGCAGTTCGCCTGATCATCCCGGCGGCGCGCGTTCCGGTCCGGGACCGGGAGCCGACGCCGCGCTGAGACGCGGGGCATCGGTACCGACAAGGGAGGTCCCATGGCCACTGATCCCGTGACGATCGACCGAATTGGCGCGCACGTGGACGAGGAGGTAGAGGTCCGCGGGTGGCTGTACAACCTGCGCAGCAGCGGCGCGCTGCACTTCCTCCTCGTCCGCGACGGGACCGGCGTCCTCCAGGCCGTGGCGGCACGGTCGGACCTTCCAGCCGAGGTGTTCGAGACCGCTGGGGCGCTCACGCAGGAGTCTGCGATTCTCGTCGCGGGTCTGGTGCGCGAGGACCGCCGGGCTCCGGGCGGATATGAAATGGCGCTCCGCCGCCTCAAGGTCGTCCAGCTCGCCGACGCATACCCGATCACGCCGAAAGAGCACGGTGTCGAGTTTCTGATGGATCACCGGCACCTCTGGCTCCGCAGCAGCCGGCCGTGGGCCATCATGCGGATCCGCGCCGAGGTGGAACGGGCGATATGCGACTACCTGGACGACCTGGGCTATGTCCGGATGGACACGCCCATCCTGACGCCGTCGGCCTGTGAGGGGACCACGACGTTATTCGAGACCCCGTATTTTGAACGACGGGCGTATCTCGCGCAGAGCGGGCAGCTCTACAACGAAGCGGACGCGGCGGCCCTGGGACGCGTGTACTGCTTCGGGCCGACTTTCCGGGCGGAGAAGTCCAAAACGCGGCGGCATCTGACGGAGTTCTGGATGATCGAGCCGGAGGCCGCGTACATGGACCTCGAGGGCTGCATCGCGCTCATTGAAGGCCTGGTGGCGTTCGTCGTCCGCCGCGTGCTTGAGCGCCGGCGGGGGGAACTGGAAGCGCTCGGCCGCGACACCGGCCCGCTCGCGAAGATCGCGCCCCCGTTCCCGCGCCTCACTTATGACGAGGCGCTGGGGCGGCTGCGGGAGAAGGGGACCTCGGTCACCTGGGGCGAGGACTTCGGAGGGGACGAAGAGACGGTCCTCAGCAAGATGTTCGACCAGCCCGTGTTCATCCACAGGTACCCGGCCCAGTGCAAGGCGTTCTACATGCAGCCGGATCCGGACCGCCCCGAGGTCGTCCTGGGGGCCGACCTTCTCGCGCCCGAGGGCTACGGGGAGATCGTGGGAGGCGGCGAGCGCATCCACGACCACGCGTTGCTCGCCCGCCGCCTCGACGAGCATAAGCTTCCCTGCGCCGAGTACGCCTGGTACCTCGACCTGCGGCGATACGGCTCTGTGCCGCACAGCGGGTTCGGGATCGGCATCGAGCGCACCGTGACGTGGATCTGCGGGCTGGAGCACGTGCGCGAGACGATCCCGTTTCCGCGGCTGATCAACCGCCTGTATCCTTAAGGCGGGGATGTTTGAGATGCCACTTCGTTGTGTGTTGAAATGAGTGCGCCACATTCAGAACAGCACCCTCGCTCCACCGCGGCCCGACAACTTGGAAGCCGACAGGGAGGCCGTTTTCGCTGAATCCGCACGGCACGCTCGGGGCCGGGAGGCCGTAGTAATTGCAAAAGAACGTGTTGTCGGGCGAAAGCGCCTGAGGATTCCCTGATTTTTTCACCTCTTCGATGCTCGGCGGCACATCCGTCGTGGTCGGCAGTATGAGAACCTCGATATCCTTGAACAGTGACCCGGCAATGGTTTTTCGATCTTCCTCTATATTTTCGAGGTTGAATGCCGCGAAATCGAGCGGTGCTTCGATGTCGAGGGTTTCATGCCCCAAAGAGCGGAGGACTTCAACCGCCTCTTCAAAAGCAGTCCGTACTTCCCGAGTCGCCTTATAATTCTTCGCTACGCCGATTCTCGGCCGCGTCATTTTGTCAAATACCACACGGTAGTCGGCCTTAAACTCACTTGGACTAATATCGGGAGTTGCGAGCACAGTCAACACAATAGCCGCGTCCTCAGCCGTACGGCAGGTGAACGCGGCATGACCGAGATGGGCAATCGTGCGAGCAGTGTCTTCGTCAACCGGCTCACCCTCCAGAATACCTTGCGTGCTCACTAGCCCGAAAGTGGCTTTGAAGCCAGTAACGCCACAACACGCTGCCGGCAGGCGGCAGGAGCCGATCGCATCGGTGTCCACCGTAGCGAAGCACAGTCCCGCCGCGATTGCCGCTGCCGAACCACCGGAAGAGCCGCCGGCAACGTAGTCAAGATTCCAAGGATTGTGAACCGGTCCGAAGCAGCTCACGACCGAGGTGGTCCCCATGCCCAGCTCGTGCATGTTTGTCTTTCCAACGATAATCGCACCGGCTTCTTTGAGTCTTGTGACTACTTCTGCATCCTTGGCAGGCACACGGTTTCTAAAGTGTTCAAAGGCACCCGTCGTCTTGACACCTGCCGTATCAAAGAAGTCCTTTACGCCCACGGGAATACCATGCAGTGGGCCTCTCCATTTGCCATTCTTGATCTCCGCATCGGCTTTCGTCGCTTGCTCACGTGCCTGGGCAGCAGTTACTGTGATGAACGCGTTCAGCTTTGGGTTGAGCTCTTCAATTCGTTTCAGGGATTCTCTCACGAACTCGACTGGCGATACCTCTTGATGGTGTACCAGGTCACTCGCCTCTGCGATACTCAAAAAATGATGATCTGTGAAAACCATCTATGCTGTGGCAGACGGCACGGTCTCCGGCCCCGCGGGCCGGGACATCGCGGTGTGCCACACGGTCATCCACAGGGCCCCGAATCCCACCAGGATGGCGGCAAGACGGATCGCCCAGCCCGCATACGGGATGGCAAACAGGAGGGCGAGCACAATCGTGCCGATCGCCAGCGGCACGGCGCGCGAGCCGAACCCTTCCCCGCTTCTCCGCGGCCACCGCACGATCTGGTCACCCAGCCACCCGGCCACAAAGACCTGGCTGGGGTACAGTGTGGCGAGATACAGCAGCATCGCGACCACCGAGAGGGGGATCCCGATGACCGTGAAGAGGAGGAGCACCGCGGCTGCGGGCACGGTCACGAGCAGGATGAAGCCGGCAAGGAGGCTGCGTCCATACTGCGCACCCACCTCGCTGACCACGCTGGACATACCCCTCGGGATCACACCCAGCATGGCGAGCCCCAGCACAAGGAGCGCGGCGCCCTCGGCCAGGCGTAGCCACAGGCGGAGCCAGGGACTCACAGGCACGAGCACGTGCTGCGAAGGAGGCGCAGGAATGCGCTCGGTGCCTCCGACAATCCGCGCGCCGGGTCGGATGTCCACTGCCTGGTCGGATGAATAGCGCAGGTGCCCGCCGATCCGAGCCGAGGAGAGGAGGGTAATCTTGCGCGCCCGGACATCGGTGTCGCCTTGCACGGTGCCTCCGATCGTGACATCGCCGCCTCCAAGGTGGGCATTGCGGCCGACCGTGCCGTAGAGACTCATGTTTCCACCGCCGGCGACCAGGTCCCGGCCGATGACCGCTCCCGGCTCGACGCTCACGATCCCGCCGGCGAGGATCGCATCGCCCGCGATCTTCGCATCCACGGTGAGACTCCCCGCGGCGGCGCGGAGAGCGCGGCCGATGGTGCCTCCGGCCCTGACCGTCCCGCCGGCCGCGAGCACTCCCCCCGTCGTTTGCCCGGTGAGGTCTACCTGTCCCCCCGCTGCGGCAACGTCGCCGTCGACGGCGGCGGTGACCGTCACGGCTCCCCCTGCGAGGTAGAGATCATCCCGGACCTTCTCGGAAAAGGCGATGCTGGGCCCTGCGCGGTGCACGAATGCCAGGGCGGGCAGGGGGCAGGCGACGACGAAGGAGACGATCCATAACCAGCGACGTGCCCACTGTCTCATCGCTCACTCGCACCTGTCCTTCCGACGATCAAGTGTCGGACGGCGGCTATTTCGGGAAAGGCGCCTGACGCTCCTCGTGGCACATGATTTTATCGCTGCGCGGCGAGAGGCCCGTGAGCCGCCACCACGGCCATTCTGCGGGGGTCGCGCATGTTGTCAGCCGGCGACGCCCTATGGTATACTCAATTTTGCTTAACCGTCGCCGTGGTCGTGTCAGGGCAAGGCCCGTGCCCCAATCTCGGCGCTGACGGGGGAGTGGGTCGGATGTACCCACTCTTTCGTTTCTTGGGGGGTGCCGGAGGCTGGGGCGCACGCGTGAGAGGGACGATTAATGAGGCGGCAGGAGATTGCGGACCAGGTGGCGGCGATGGCGACGCCGATCGGGACGCGCATGGGTCTCGAGGTGGTGGATGTGGAGCTCGTCGGGGAGGGCCGGCATCAGATTCTGCGGGTGCTCGTGGACCGGGACGGCGGGGTCAGTGTGGACGAGTGCGCGCGACTGAGCGAAGCGCTCAGCCGTGAACTCGACCTGTACGATCTCCCGCTCGGCACGTACACGCTTGAGGTCGCCTCGCCCGGATTGGACCGGGCGCTGCGGAAGTCGGCGGAGTTTGTCCGGTTCTCGGGCCGGACCGTGGCGGTGACGGCCTACGCGCCGGTCGAGGGCCAGCGCCGGTTTCGCGGGCGCCTGTTGGGGCTCGTGGACGGCCGGGTGGCGCTCCGCCTCGAGGACGGGCGGGAGGTCCGCCTGGGCCTGGACGAGATCGCCCAGGCGAAGCTGGTTGTCGAGATGGAGGAACTGCGCGAAGATCTCAAACGATTCTAGGGCCGATCCGCTGAAAGGCGGCGGACGGGCCTGCCCGGGCGCGCTGGGGGTGAGCGGCGGGGTGAACAATATCGAACTGATCAAGGCGATCAGGCAACTAGAAGAGGAAAAGGGCCTCGGCACGGACGTGCTCGTTGAGGCTATTGAGGCCGCTTTGCTCTCTGCCTACAAGAAGAACTTCGGCTCGGCGGCGCAAAACATCCGGGTTGAGCTCGACAGGGAGACGGGCGAGCAGCACGTGTTCAGCGTGCGGACAATTGTCGAGGCGGTGACCGATCCCAACACGGAGGTGCCCCTCGCGGAAGCGCGGACGTGGGATCCCGAGAGCCAGGTGGGGGACATCGTTGAGGTGGAGGTGACGCCCAAGGACTTCGGCCGCATCGCCGCGCAAACGGCCAAGCAGGTGATCGTCCAGCGGATCCGGGAAGCGGAGCGGGACATGGTCTACAAGGAGTTCCGCGACCGGGAGGGCGACATCGTCACCGGGACGGTCCAGCGCGTGGAGCGCCGCAATGTCTATATGGACCTCGGCCGGATCGAAGCCGTGCTGCCCCCGACCGAGCAGGCGCAGCGGGAAGGATACCGGCAAAACGACCGCGTCAAGGCCTACGTGGTGGAGGTGAAGCAGGGCAATCGGGGTCCGCAGATCGTCGTCAGCCGGACGCATCCGGGCCTCCTCAAGCGCCTGTTTGAACTCGAGGTCCCGGAGATCTACGAGGGGATCGTCGAGATCAAGGCGATCGCGCGCGAGGCCGGCGCCCGCAGCAAAGTCGCCGTCGTCTCCCGCGATCGAAACGTGGATGCGGTGGGCGCCTGTGTCGGCCCCAAGGGGTCGCGGGTGCAGTCGATCGTGGACGAGTTGCGCGGCGAGAAGATCGACATCGTGCCGTGGGCGGCCGATCCCGCGGCTTTCGTCGCCAGCGCGCTCAGCCCGGCCAAAGTGATCCGCGTCGAGATCACAGAGGAGACAAAGACCGCGCTTGTGATCGTCCCGGACAACCAGCTGTCCCTCGCCATCGGCAGGGAGGGCCAGAACGCGCGGTTGGCGGCCAAGCTGACTGGGTGGAGGATCGATATCAAGAGCGAATCCCAGATCAAGGATTTGGAGGCCCGGAAGATCTTCGCTGATCTGCCTGCGGAGGAGGAGGTCCACCTGCCGGCCGAAGGGGAACCGGCGCCGCTGCCACAGGTGGCCGCCCCGCTGCCGGAGGGAGCGGCCCCGCTGCCAGGGGAAACGACTCCGCCATCAGAGGGGGGGACTTCACTCCCGGAGGAAGCGGCTCCACTTTCGGAGGGAGCGGGCCCGCTGCCCGAGACCCCGGCGGCCGCCGACAGGGTGGAGGAGAAGACGGCCGCGGAGTGACCGATGCCGAAGGTGCGGAAGATTCCTCAGCGACAGTGCGTGGCGTGCGGCCAGATGCGCGGTAAGCGAGACCTCGTCCGCGTTGTCCGCACGCCGGCCGGCGAGGTGCGGGTGGACGCGACCGGAAGGCTCTCCGGGCGCGGCGCCTATGTGTGCCCCGACGCGGCGTGCGTGGAGCGCGCCCTGCGCGAGGGGCGTTTGGAGGGAGCGCTCGAGCGCCCGATCTCCGCAGAGGTGGCCCAGGGCCTCCAGGAGGCGCTAACCCGTCCCGCGCCGGCGCGCGCGCCGGTCGTCCGGAGGATCACGCTGCGTCAGCTGAAGGAGTCGCAGGCCGGGGCGGGTGGGAGCGACTGGAGGGATCGCCGTGAAGGTGCATGAGCTGGCCAGGGAACTCGGCCTGACCAGCAAGGAGCTCATCGAGCGCCTCGAGGCGATGAAGGTCGCGGTCCGCAACCACATGACGGTCCTCGATTCCGATACCGTGGCGCGCGTCCGGAAGGCCGCCTCCGCCGCGGCCGAGGCGATCGCGCCGTCCGGACCCTCCGTGTCTGCGCCGACAATCGTCGTCCCCGAGTCCCCCCGGGGCACGGCGACCAGGGTAGACGAGGAGAAGATCCGTCAAAGCGCTTTTCTGCAGTCGAAGTACGGCGGGGAGATCAAAGCGGTACGGGTGATTCGCGCGCCCCGCGCAGAGGCCCCGCCGGTCGCAGAGCCGGCCGCTCCGCCGCAGGCTCCTTCTGCCAAGCCGGGCACGAAGGTCGCGCAGCGGCCTGGTGAGCGTGGCGTCAAGAAGGCGGCAGACGCGAAGCCGGAGGGAAGGCCCGAGGCCAAGAGGCCGGCGGCGGAAGCGCGGATCCCCGCGAAAGAGCGGCCTGCGGCCGCATCCCCCGCGCCGGCGCAGGCTCAGGCGGCGGCCACGCCGGCCCCTGTGAAGGAGAAGCCGACGATCCGGTTCGGGGACGTGCGCAGAACGCCGCGCTATGAGCCCGGAACCGTGGAGGCTCCCGCTCCTCCGCCACTGCCCCTCGAGTCGGCGCCCGTTGCGCCGCCCGTGGAGCCTGTGAAGCCCGTGGAACCCGCGCGTCCGCAGCCCGCAGCGCCTCCCACACCTTCGGCCCCGGCTGCCCCCGCCCCGGTCCGGTACCTCGAACTCGACGGGCCGATTCAGGTGGGGGAACTCGCCGCGCGGATGGGGGTGAGCGTGGGCGAGGTCGTGAAGCGTCTGGTGGAGGGGGGCGTCATGGCCGGGGTCAATCACATGATCCCGCTCGAAGTGGCCTCCAAGGTCATGGCCGCGTTCAACTTCGCGGCGAAGGTTCCCGAGATCGTCGAGGTGACCGAAGTCGCCCCCACGCTCGAGGTGTCGCCGACGGCGCCCGAGGAGAAGGGGCGGCTCACGCGGCCTCCGATCGTCACCGTCATGGGCCATGTGGACCACGGGAAGACGAGCCTCCTGGACGCGATCCGGAAGACGTCCGTGGCAGCGCAGGAGTTCGGAGGGATCACCCAGCACATCGGCGCCTACACCGTGGAGAGGAACGGCAAGCGCATCACGATACTGGACACCCCGGGGCACGAGGCCTTTACCGCGCTCAGGGCCCGGGGCGCGCAGGTGACCGACATCGCCATCCTGGTGGTCGCCGCCGACGACGGCGTGATGCCGCAAACCGTTGAGGCGATCAACCATGCCAAGGCGGCCCGCGTGCCGATCATCGTCGCGATCAACAAGATCGATTTGCCGCAGGCCAACCCCGATCGTGTCCGGCAGCAACTGTCCGACCTCGGACTGGTGCCCGAGGACTGGGGCGGGGATACGATCATGGTCCTGGTCTCGGCGCGGCAGGGGACAGGCCTGGAGACCCTGCTGGAAATGATCCTCCTCGTGGCCGAGCTCCGGGATCTGCGGGCCACTCCGGAAAAGCCTGCCCGCGGAACGGTGATCGAGGCGCGCCTGGACAAGGGGCGCGGGCCCGTGGCGACCGTGCTGATCCAGGACGGCTCGCTGCGCATCGGAGATGCCGTCGTGGTCGGCGAGATCTACGGGCGTATTCGCGCGCTGTTCGATGAGGCAGGCGCCCGCCTTGAGGTGGCGGGACCGAGTACGCCGGTCGAAGTCATCGGCCTCGGGGAGATGCCGGCAGCCGGGGATCTCCTGGAGGCCGTGACCAACGAGCGCTTCGCCAAGGCCGTCGCCGAGGAGCGCCGTGAGCGCCGCCGGGCGTCGGAACAGGCGCGGATCCGGCAGGTGAGCGTGGAAGAAATCTCCAAGGAAGCGGGAGCCCCGACCGAGCGAAAGGAACTCCGCCTGATCGTCAAGGGAGACGTCCAGGGCTCGGTCGAGGCGCTTGTGCCCGCGCTGGAGCGGATCACGACGCGCGAGGTGATCATCACGATCCTCCACGCCGCCGTGGGGAGCGTCACCGAGTCCGACGTCATGCTGGCCGCGGCGAGCCAGGCGACGATTATCGGGTTCAATGTCCGGCCCGAGCCCCCGGTCCGCCGCCTGGCGGAGTCGGAAGGCGTGGACCTGCGTCTCTACCGGGTCATTTACGAGGTGCTCGACGATGTCAAGAAACTCGCCGGCGGCCTGCTGGCGCCGGAGGTCGTGGAGGTCACCCTCGGCCGGGCCGACGTCCGGCGGGTATTCTCGATCAGCCGCGTGGGCACGATCGCCGGATCCTATGTCACCTCGGGCCGCGTCACCCGGGGGGCCCGGGCCCGGGTCATTCGCGACGGTGTCGTGGTCTACGAGGGCGCGATCGCGTCTCTTCGCCGGTTCAAGGAGGACGTACGCGAGGTCTCCGAGGGGTTTGAGTGCGGCATCGGCTTGGAGCGGTTCGGGGACGTCAAGGAGGGGGACGTCATCGAGGTGTTCGCCATGGAGGCGAAGCCCGCCTAAGTGGCCGCTCGCCCCGACAGGCGCGCCCGGCCGCTCAGACGAACAGGCCGGGGGCGCGGGCAGCCGTATGGTCGTCGGTGTGCTGCACGTGGAGTGCAGCCTTCCAGGAACACAGAGCATCAAGGACAAGCGGCGGATCCTCCGTTCGCTTCTCGACCGTCTGCACAATAGGTTTCACGTGGCGGCGGCGGAGGTGACGCATCAGGACTCCTGGCGCCGCGCCGGATTGGCGATCGCGTACATCAGCACCGATGGCCGTCACGCCGACCAGGTGCTGGCTCGGGTCGCCGAGGAAATCGACCGGCATGGTGAGCTGGTCCTCCTGGACTACAGTATTGAGATGCGGTAGGAGGGGGAGGGCCCGATGACCACGCCCCGGATCGCCCGCCTGCGCGAACTCCTGAAAGAGGAGATCAGCGAGATCCTCCAGCGCCAGATGAAGGATCCCCGGATCGGGTTTGTCTCCGTGACGGACGTAGAACTCAGCGCGGACATCCGGCACGCCAAGGTCTTCGTCAGCATCTTCGGCGACGCCGAGGCAAAGACCCGGACCATGGAGGGGCTGGCGAGCGCGCAGGGGTTCATCCGGACGGAACTCGCGCGCCGCATCCGTCTCCGGCGCATCCCGGAGGTGCTGTTCAAGATGGACGAGTCCATCGAGCGCGGGGCGCGCGTGAATCGGCTTCTCCGGCAGGTCTCGGACCCGGGCGGGCGCCGGGATCCGGCATGAGCCCGGCCGCCAGGATCGCTGAAGCCCTCGGAAGCCGGCATCACGTCCTCCTGCTCAACCACGAATCCCCGGATGGCGATTGCCTCGGGTCGACGCTGGCGATCGCGCATGGGCTGTGGTCACGCGGGCAGCGGGCGATGGTGGGGAGCGTGGACGGTGTTCCCGGAATCTACCGCTTCCTTCCCGGCAGCGACCGGGTGGTCAGCGCCGTCCCCGCGGGGGAGACCTTCGACGCGGTGGTGTTCATGGAGTGCAGCACGCCCGAGCGGGCCGGGGGGCTCGCCCAGCGAGCTGCGGGAGTCCCGCTGTGGATCAACATCGACCACCACATGGGCAACGCCGGCTATGGCGACCTGATCCTCTCTGATGTCACCGCGTCTGCCGTCGGCGAGCTGGTGTATCCGATCGTGCAGGCGCTCGTCCCGGCGCTGGATGCCCGGATGGCGACGTGCCTGATGACCGCGCTCCTGACCGATACAGGGAGTTTCCGGTATGCCAGCGTGACCGCGCGCACCTTCACCGTGGCGGCGGACCTGCTCGCGGCCGGGGCCAGCCCCGCCGAGGTCTACACGGAGGTCTACGAGAATCGGCTGGCCAGCACTCTGCGCCTTTTGGGGATGGCCCTCGGCCGGCTGACCGTGTCGGAGGACGGACGGGTGGCGTGGACCGCGGTGACGCAGGCGATGCTCCGTGACTCCGGGGCCACGATGGAGGAGGCCGAAGGCATCGTCACCGCGCTGCGATCACTGCGCGGCGTTCAGGTGGCGCTCTTGTTCAAAGAAGATCCCGAGGTGATCCGCGTGAGCCTGCGGGGGCGGAGCGGGGTGCGGGCGCACGTGATCGCCGAGGCGTTCGGCGGGGGCGGGCACCCCGCGGCCGCCGGGTTCACCATCCGCGGAGCGCTCCCGGACGTCATCCGGCAGACGCTCGAGGTGGTCCGGCGCGAACTCGGCGCGGCCGCAACGCCCTGACCGGGCCCGACGGCCCGATCGCCCAATGGACGGTATCCTGAGCGTTCTCAAGCCCCCCGGGATGACCTCACACGATGTGGTGGATGCCGTCCGGCGCCTCACCGGCCTGCGGCGGGTGGGGCACACCGGCACCCTCGATCCAGGGGCCGCAGGCGTCCTGGTCTGCTGCCTCGGCCGGGCCACGCGTCTCAGCGAGTTCCTGATGGACGCCGACAAGGAGTACCGGGTCGAACTCCGCCTGGGGATCCGCACGAGCACCGGAGACGCGTACGGGGACGTGTTGCCTGCCCCCGAAGCACCGGTGCTGCGCCGGCCCATCACGCGCCCGCTGTTTGACGGTGTCCTGCGGCGGTTCACGGGAGTGATCCTGCAGGTCCCGCCCATGGTGTCCGCCATCCACCACGAAGGCACTCGACTGTACGCGCTGGCGCGGCGGGGAGAGACCGTGGACCGGCAGCCGCGGCGCGTCACGGTGCACCGCATCGAGGTTCTCCAGGCGGCCCGGGACTGGGGGCGGGTTCTCCTCCAGATCTCCTGCGGCAAGGGAACCTACATCCGCAAACTCTGCGCCGATATCGGCGACGCATTGGGTGTCGGCGGGTACGCCCACTTCATGGTGCGCGTCCGGGCCGGGCAGTTCCACATCCGAGACGCCCTGACCCTCGAGGAGCTGGGCGCACTGGCCGCCCGCGGGGCGCTCGCCGACGTCATCACGTCGATGGATCAGGCGGTCGCCCACCTTCCCGCAGTGGACCTGCCTGATCGAAGCGTGAGCGACGTGCTCCACGGCCATCCCGTTCCCGTGTGGAAGGTCGGCGACACCGCGATGCCGGAGGACACGCCCGTGCGTCTGCGGAGCCGGCGTGGCGCTCTGGTCGCGCTCGCGCGCGTCGAGGGAGGCCTCCTCCGCCCCTTCAAAGTCCTGGCGGGCGGGGAAGGAGGGATCGTTGCGCACCGTCTCCGGTCTCGCTGAGTTTCCCCCCGATCTTGAGAGCCCCATCCTCGCCCTCGGAACCTTCGACGGAGTACACCTGGGCCATCAGCAGGTGATCCGGCAGGCCGTGGCACGGGCTCGGGCGGTTGGTGGACACGCGGTCGTCGTGACGTTTGAGCCCCATCCCCTGGAAGTGCTGCACCCGAGCGTCGAGCCGGTGCTGCTGACGACGCTGGACGAGCGCCTCATCTTGTTCGACGGGATCGGGGTCGACGTGGTCCTTGTGCTGCCCTTTGATCTCGCGTTCTCCCGGGTCCCCGCGCGGGCGTGGCTGGACGACGTGCTCATCGGGCGCCTCAGGGCGCGGGAGATCTGTGCCGGCACTTCTTATACGTTCGGGCACGGGCGCGAGGGGACCGCGTCCCGGCTCGTGGAGTGGGGTCGGGAGCGCGGCGTGCCCGTCCATCTCGTCGAGCCAGTCCTGGTGAGCGGCGAACCTGTGAGCAGCGGGAGAATCCGGATTGCCGTGCGCGAAGGGCTCGTCGACGACGCGGCGCGGCTGCTGGGGAGGTGGTACAGCGTGCGCGGGCGGGTCGTCCGGGGCAGCGGGCGGGGGCGCACGCTCGGCTTCCCAACGGCCAACCTCCAGGTGGATCCCCGCAAGGTCCTGCCCGGCCGCGGCGTGTACGCCGCCGTGGTGGACGTGCGCGGGCGCCGGTACGGGGGCGCCACGAACATCGGCTACCGCCCCACGTTCGGCGGCGGAGCCCTGGCGGTAGAGACGCACCTGCTGGAGTTCAGTGGCGATCTCGCGGGCGACGACGTGACCCTCGCCTTCGTGCGGCGCATCCGTGATGAACGCGTCTTCGCCGGACCGGAGGCGCTCGTGCGGCAGATCCGTGACGATGTCGCGCAGGTACGGGAGTTGCTTGGCGCAGCGGGACCCGGTATAATACGGTAGTGCAGGGGAACCGCGCAAGCGTGTTGAGGACGGCGGGACACGGTCGTGGTCCCGCGCAGGGCGACTGACCACCGGGACGGGTGGTCAGTTTGCTTGAGGACGCCTCAGGCACTGTGCCGAAGCGGGGAGTGGTAGGTGACGAATGCGGCGGCGGGCACGCGAGGCAGCGCTCGGAGTCCTGTTCCAGATGGACCTGGGCAAACTGTCCCTCGAAGACGCGCTCGACACCGTCAGAGCCTCCGACTGGGCGCCTGATGACTGGACGCTGGTCGAGACGCTGGCGCGGGGAACGCGCGCCCATCTCCCGGAGATCGATACCCTCATCGCCGGCGTCGCCGAGCACTGGACGGTCGAGCGCATGGCGGCTGTGGACCGCAACATTCTGCGTATGGCCATCTACGAACTGGTGAGCACCCACACTCCCGTCGGGGTCGTCATCAACGAGGCCGTGGAACTGGCCAAGCAGTACAGCACCGAAGAGTCCGGACGCTTCGTCAACGGCATGCTCGGGAAGATCGTCCGATCCGGCATCCCGCCGCTCGTGGAACAGGCGGCCGACGCATGAGGGCGACTCGACCCCGGTGCGCGTCCACGTCGTTGTCTCCGGTCTGGTGCAGGGCGTCGGGTTCCGCTACTTTACCGCCCGGCAGGCGCGCCGGCTCGACCTCACCGGGTTTGTTCGGAATCTGCCTGACGGCCGGGTGGAGGTGGTGGCCGAGGGCGACCGGGGCGCCCTGGAGACGTTCGTGGCCGCCGTCCGCGAGGGCCCGCCGGGGGCCGTGGTCCGGGATGTCCGGGTCGAGTGGACGGAGTTACCGGCCCGCGAGCGCGAGTTCTTCATCCGCTAGGTGATAATGCAGGAAACGTCGCACCGACCGGTCGCCATCGAGAGATTCCTCGCCGAGCACGGCCGGCGTGTCGAGGAGGCGCTGGATCGGTTTCTTCCCCCGGCCGACGTCCGTCCCGAGCGCGTGCACCAGGCGATGCGGTACAGCGTCTTCGCCGGAGGCAAGCGTCTGCGCCCGATTTTAGTCATCGCCGGCGCGGAGGTGGTGGGCGCGACCCCTGACACCGTGCTGCCCTCCGCCTGCGCTGTGGAGTTGATTCACACCTATTCTCTCATTCACGACGACCTCCCCGCGATGGACAACTCGGCGACCCGCCGCGGCCGGCCCACGTGCCACGTCGTCTTTGGAGAGGCGATGGCGGTGCTGGCCGGGGACGCGCTGCACGCCCTGGCGTTCGAATTACTCGTCCGAAACGGCGAGATCCGGGAGATTCCCCCATCCCGAGTCATCCGGGCGATCGGCGAAGTCACCCGCGGAATCGGGACCGCCGGCATGGTGGGAGGGCAGGTCCTCGACCTTCTGGCCGTGGGCGACCCGCTGAGCCGGGAGACCGTGCGAGAGATCCACCGACTGAAGACAGGCTCTCTCATCCGGGCGTGCCTCACGATCGGTGGCATCCTGGGAGGCGCCGCGCCGGCCGACCTTCAGATCCTCGACCGATACGGGGAGCACCTGGGCCTCGCCTTCCAGATCGTGGATGACATTCTCGACGTGGTGGGCGAGGAAGAGAAACTCGGCAAAGAGACGGGAAGCGACGCCACATTGGCCAAAGTGACCTTTCCGTCCGTCTTCGGGCTGGCCCAATCTCGGGAACTCGCCGAGGAGGCGACCAGGCAGGCGCTCCTGGCAGCCGAACCGCTGGCGGAGCGCGGGCGGCGGCTCTGCGAGCTGGCGGTATTCCTGCGGGATCGGGAACGGTGATGCTGCGTGTCTCAGCGGCGCAGCGCCTCGATCAGTGGATCGTCGCCCACGGATACGCGGCGACGCGGGAAGAGGCCCAGGCGGCGATCATGGCCGGGGACGTGACCGTGGACGGGGTCGTCGCGGACAAGGCGGGCCGTCGGATGCCTCCTGGGGCGCGGGTGGCCATCCGCCGCCCGGCGCACTCCTATGCCAGCCGCGGCGGTCTCAAGCTCGCCCACGCGCTCGCCGCTTTCGGCATTGATCCGCGGGAGCGGACGGCGGTGGATCTGGGGGCCAGCACGGGCGGGTTTACCGATTGCCTCCTCCAGGCCGGGGCAGCGCGCGTGTACGCGGTGGATGTCGGACGCGGGCAGCTCGCCTGGCGGCTCCGCACCGATCCGCGCGTGGTGTGCCTCGAGGGGGTCAACGCCCGCCACCTGACTCCCGCTCAGGTCGGCGGACCGTGCGATCTTGTCACGGTGGACCTCGCGTTCATCAGCCTGCGCCTCGTCTGGAAGGCCATCGCCGCGCTCGTGCGCCCTGGTGGGGACGTGATCGCGCTGATCAAGCCGCAGTTCGAGGCGGGCCGGGCCCACGTCGGACGGGGCGGCGTGGTGCGGGATCCCACCGTACACGAAGCCGTCCTCCGCAGCGCGCTGGACACCGCCGCCGCAGCCGGACTCGTCCCTCTCGCCCTCACCCCTTCGCCGGTGACCGGTCCGGCGGGCAATATCGAGTACCTCGTCCACCTCCGTCCGGCCCCGGCAGCATCCGCGTCCGTCGATGTGGCGGCGGTGGTGGGAGACGCCCAGGCCCGGTTTCCGAACGCCCGGATTCCTCTTCGCCGGAGGCGGCCGTGACAGCCGTCGGTCTCCTCGTTAACGTCGAGAAGCTCGCGGCCAACCCGGACCTGGCCCGCGGGGCGCGGGACGCGGTGAGCCTCCTGGAAGAACGGGGAGCCACAGTGTTTATCAACCGGGAGGCCGCGGCGTCTCTCGGGTACCCGGACCGCGGCATTGCGGAAGGCGATCTCGCCGGCCGCGTGGGAGTGCTGGTGGTCTTAGGAGGAGATGGCACGATCCTCCGGGCCGCCCGCACAACCGCTCCCCACAAAATTCCGATCCTGGGGGTTAACCTCGGGGGATTCGGATTTCTGGCCGAGGTGAGCGCCCAGAATGTCGGGGATGCGCTCGTCCGCCTGCTGGAGGGCGACTACCGGCTTGATGAGCGTATGATGCTGCGGGCCCAGGTCCTCCGGAACGGCCATCAGGCGCGGGAGTTTCTGGCGCTCAACGACATTGTGGTGACGAAGAGCGGGTATGCCCGGCTCCTCCGCGTGCACACCGACGTCAACGGCGAGCACCTCGCGACTCACCTCGCCGACGGCCTCATCGTGGCCACGCCGACCGGGTCCACGGCGTATTCGCTCTCGGCCGGCGGTCCGATCGTGCATCCCGACGTGGATGTCATCGTTCTCACGCCGATCTGCGCGCACACGCTGAATGCCCGCGCCGTCGTCGTGTCCGGCGCGGACGTGATCCAGCTCCGCGTGCAGCCGGTGGGCGCCCCGCCCCCTCCGGCCGTCCTCACGGTGGACGGGCAGGAGGGCTTCCCGTTGGAGGCCGACGATCATGTCCGGGTGGAGCGCTCTCCTCATCGCGTGCGTCTGATCCGCCTGGGGCGCGGGGGATTTTACAGCCGGCTCCGGGCCAAGCTCTCCTGGGGAGAACGGTGACGCGTCGGACACCGCCGCAGCCGCGGCGAGACGGAGGCGAGAGGGAGATCGGAGGAGGGACGCAGCCGATGACGCAGCCGACATGTAAATACATTTTCGTCACCGGGGGGGTGGCGTCGGCGCTGGGGAAGGGCATTACCTCGGCGTCGCTCGGGCGCCTCCTCAAGAATCGGGGATGGCGGGTGACCCTCCTGAAGTTCGACCCGTACGTCAACGTGGACGCGGGGACGATGAACCCGTTCCAGCACGGCGAGGTGTTCGTCACCGATGACGGCGCGGAGACGGACATGGACCTCGGCCATTACGAACGGTTCATCGACGAGAATCTCAGCCGGGACAACAATACCACCACCGGGAAGATCTATGCGGCCGTGATCGCCCGGGAGCGGCGCGGCGAGTACCTGGGGGGGACGGTGCAGGTGATCCCCCACGTGACCAACGAGATTCGGGACGAGATCGCCCGCGTCGCGCGGACGCAGGAAGCCGACGTGATCATCACCGAGGTCGGCGGCACGGTCGGTGACATCGAGAGCCTGCCCTTCCTCGAGGCGATCCGGCAGTTCAAGCGGCACATGGGAGAAGAGAACGTGATGTACGTGCACGTGTCGCTCGTGCCCTACCTGCGGGGCGCGGGCGAGCTCAAGACCAAACCCACCCAGCACAGCGTCAAGGAACTGCGGGGCATCGGCATCCAGCCCGATGCCATCGTGTGCCGCACCGAGCGGTCGCTCTCGCGCGCCCTGCGGGAAAAGCTGGCGCTGTTCTGCGACGTCGCCCCGGAGGCGGTGATTCAGGCGATCGACGCGCAGAGCATCTATGAGGTTCCGCTCATCCTGGAAGACGAGGGGCTCGCCCGCATCGTCGAGCGACGGCTCCACCTTCCGGTGCGGTCACCGGACCTCGCGGAGTGGCGGCAGATGGTGGAGCGCCTCCTCCATCCCGCCGCGACGGTGCGGATCGTGATCGTCGGCAAGTACATGGGCAACGAAGACTCGTATGTGAGCATCGAGGAAGCGCTCCGGCACGGC
Organism: bacterium; assembly: GCA_036275835.1. GTDB lineage: Bacteria > Sysuimicrobiota > Sysuimicrobiia > Sysuimicrobiales > Segetimicrobiaceae > DASUDA01. The sequence continues at coordinate 43,550 of DASUDA010000188.1, forward strand.
GGCATCGCCGCCGGGTGCCGTGTCCGCATCGCCAAGCAGGACTCCGAAGAACTCGAGCGGCTCGACGACACCGCCGTTGCCGACAAACTCGCCTTGTACGACGGCATTCTCGTGTGCCCCGGCTTCGGCGCCCGCGGGGTCGAAGGCAAAGTCAAAGCCGCCCGGTTCGCCCGGACGCGTCGGATCCCGTTCTTCGGGGTGTGCTACGGGATGCAGTGGGCGGTCGTGGAGTTCGCGCGCGATGTCTGCGGATTGACCGGAGCAAACACGACCGAGGTCGACCCCAAGACCCCACACCCGGTGATCGACCTGCTGCCGGAGCAAAAGGCGGTGACGGACAAGGGCGGCACGATGCGCCTGGGGCTGTATCCCTGCCGGCTTGTTCCCGGCTCGCGTGCCGGAGCCGCCTACGGGGTGGAGGAAGTCCGGGAGCGTCACCGCCACCGGTTCGAGGTGAACAACGACTACCTGCCGGTGCTGACCCAGCACGGCCTTCGCGTGACCGGGCTGTACCCCGACCGCCAGCTCGTCGAGATCATCGAACTGGCCGACCACCCCTGGTTCGTGGGCACGCAGTTCCACGCAGAGTACCGGTCGCGGCCTAACCGCCCGCACCCGCTCTACCGCGAGTTCGTGGCCGCCGCGCTCCGGCACGCCCAGGCCGCCTCACCGGCAGGGGTGACGGACCTCGCGCCGTCCGATCGCGCGGCGTCGTAGAAAATGCTCACATCCCGGAGAGCGCTCCCTCATTGATGGTTCTGGGCACGAGGCCCTTCTTGAGCACCAATCTCTCACGCAACTTTGGTGCGCGTGGTCACGTAGAGGTCTTCTTTTCCAACACCGCCGGGGCGAGTGGAATAGAAGTAAAGGGTTGTGCCATCGCGCGACAGCGCGGGACCTGCCTCGGCGGCCGCCGTGTTAATCGTGGGGCCCAAGTTCACCGGAGTCGACCAGCGATCGAGTGTACTTTCCCGTGTCGAGACCCAAAGGTCAAGCGAAGGCTGGCCGGACAGGTCGGGTACAGAGCCGAGACGATTCGAGGTCACGAACATTTCCAACCCATCACGTCGAATGGCCGTGCGGGTGTCACGCCGTGGGCTGCAGAGTTCCGGAACCAGGACAGCGGGACCGAACGTCCCGACGAATCCTCGCCCGTCGTCTTCACGCTGTGTGCTGACGTAAATGTCGAAATCACCGGGCCCATCCTTGCGCAAGAGACTGTTGAAGTAGATGCTTGTGATCCCCGCCTGCTCGTCCCGGAAAAAGGTCGGAGCGTTAGTGTCCAGGCCGGGGACGTTGATGTCAGGACCGAGGTTCACGGCCGGTTCCCAGGCGAAATCGTCATGCGTGTGCTCGCGGTGGGAAACCCAAATATCCGACGGGCCGACGGGTCCCCCCGGCATCCCCCCATTGAAGAACAGCCAGTGCCCATCAGGGGAGAAATCCGGAGCGAAACCGAGAGGGGTGTTGATGTTCGGCCCCAGGTTCCGCGGAAGGCCCCAGGGGGCGTCGAAGCTAGCACGCTGAGAAACCCAGATGTTAAAAATACCGCCGCCGGCGCCCCCAGGGCGATCAGACGTGATGTAAAGACTCAGCCCGTTGGGCGAGATGGCCGGGTGCCGATCGTTAAACGCCGAATTGACGATCGGACCCAGGTTGGCCGGCTCGGACCAGTCCGAGAACGGGCCGAGCGGTTCACCGCCGTTCTGTCCGAACACCGCGCTAGGGCGCAGGGCCGCAGCGAGGGTGGCGGCTCCCGCGCACTGAAGAAGTTGCCGGCGAGTCACTCTTAGGTTCCCCGGCGTTCTCATTCTGACATTCGGCTTTGAACGACTAGGTGAATACATAAGCCCCCCCTTTGAACCCTTGTACGGACCAGTCAACTGACCAATCAACTTAGATTAAAGACAGATTAAGGATGTTACTCCACATTTCCACGCCCAAAAAGTCAGTTGATCAGTTGACCAGTTAAGTGGGATCAGCGAGTCAAGAGAAAGGCGTGGGTCGCCCCTCCGATGCGACCAGCGCCCACGATTTGCCCCTGGTTGTTGATGCCGCGTGCCGACGTCAGAAACCATCCCGAGGTGGGAT
>DASUDA010000189.1:0-16366 GCA_036275835.1 bacterium
TCCGGCGGAGCGGCTATTCCCCGGAGCAGATTGCGCACGTCATGGGAGGGAACGCGCTCAGGGTCTTCCGCACGGTCTGGGGGCGCTGACGACCCCCACACCCGGGGTGCCTAGCCCGACCTCGCCGGCGCGAACAGGAGAATCATCTCGCGCGCAAGCGACGCCGCGACAATAGCGCTCGTTCCTCCAGGATCGCACGGGGGGGAGACCTCGACGAGGTCCAGGCCGACGATCCGGTGGGACGCGAGGCTGCGCAGCGCGGTCACAAGGTCTGCATATCCACTCCCGTCCGGCTCGGGATTCCCGGTCCCGGGGAGGAGCGACGGATCGAGAACGTCCACGTCCACGCTCAGGTACAGCGGCCTTCCGGCGAGCGCCTCCCGGAGCGGGGGCGGGGGGACGACATCGCGGGAGAGATGCAGGCTCCGCCGCCGGGCCAGCTCGAACTCCCCGCGGGTGCCGGCCCGAATTCCGAGCTGGACGAGAGGACACCCACCGTCGAGGAGACGCCGCATCGCCGTGGCGTGGCAGATCCGCTCGCCCTGGTACTCGTCCCGCAGGTCCGTGTGGGCATCCCATTGTAGGACGACGAGATCCGGATGGCGGGGCGTGAGAGCCTGCACGGCCCCCAGCGTGATGGTGTGCTCGCCCCCGAGGAGGAACGTCATGCCGGGAAAGGTCTGCCGTCTGAGCGTCCGCACCATGGCCGCCGGATCCAGTCCCTGCACCTGGAGATCGCCGCCGTCGATGAAGGTGACCGCTTCGAGATCGCGATCGAGCAGAGGGCTGTAGGTCTCAATGCTCTCGGATGCCCAGCGGATCGCCTCCGGGGCGAACCGGCTGCCTCGCCGGAACGATGCGGTTGCATCGTAGGGGACGCCGCACAGGGTCAGGGTACCGGAGGGTGCCTCGCCCGGCGCGCGTGCCCCGAGGAACCTCACCCCTCCTCCTCGATCTGATCCCGGATGAACCGCGGCAGGTCAAACGCCGCGAGGTGTCCGGCCGGAGAATAGTACCGCAGCTTGAAGTCGTGCGTCCGGCGGGTGATCTCCTCCGGGTGAACGCGCAGCGGATCAGGCCCCAACGACGCGACCGTAAACGACCAGAGGACGGCCGGATATGTGGGCACAGTCGCGAGATATGTCCGTACGACGGGGAAGAGCGCCCGCAGGTGTCGGCGCACCGTCGTGATCATGTCCTGCTGGTAGATCGCAGATCCGGATTGAACCGCGAGGAGGCCCTCCGGCGTGAGCCGCCGGGCGACCTGCGCGTAGAACGCCGGGCTGACCAGCCCCGCCGCCGGGCCCTGCGGGTCGGTCGAGTCCACAAACACGACGTCGAACCGGTCGCCGCCCTCCTCGACGTAGGCGGCCCCATCCGCGATAACCAGCGCGGCGCGCGGATCATCAAACGCGGCTCCCGAGACCGTGCCGAGGTAGGCGCGGCTGGCCCGCACGACCGCCTCGTCGATCTCCACAACCGTCACCCGGTCCAGGGGATGCTTGAGCGCTTCTTCCAGCAGGCCGCCGTCTCCCCCGCCGATGACCAGGGCGTGCCGGGGCCGCGGGTGCGTGCAGAGAGCAGGATGCGCCAGCATTTCATGGTAGATAAATTCATCCCCTTCGGTCGTCTGCACGGCTCCATCCAGGAGCAGCATCCGGCCGAAGAGGGGGCTGTCATAGACCTCCAGGTGCTGATACGGGGTCCGTTCTTCGTGCAGGCGCCGGGTCACGCGGAACGCCGACGTGACCTCCGTGGCCCCCTGGTCGGTGATCCAGGCTCCCTTCATCGTCCGAGGCCCGTCGGGAACGGCCAGAGAAGGACGACGGCGACGGCGCATCCGGCCCGTTCGACCGTGTGTTCGGCCGCGGCCACGCGCACGTCACCGAGCGTGAAGCGGCGATTCTCGAAGGCTTCCGCGACCATCCGGCGAACGGCGCGCTCGACGTCTGCCCGAGAGAGGAGGCCGGAGTGTTCCATGATGACCCCGTGGCTATCCCGGGAGACGCCGACGGCGATCGCCGCGCTGATCCGGTCCCCCGGCCGGGTGCTCGTGATCCGCGCATAGACGGCGGGCAGGAGGACCCCCGCGGGATACGGCGGCAGGTCAATGACCCGGGCGCCGGGCGGGAGAATGCTCGTGACCCGGATGAAGTTCATGTCGGCAACGCCGGCATTCTGGAGGGCCCGATCGAACGCATTGATCTCGCTCCCGCCCTCGCCGTGGCCCGCGGCGAGAGTGATCGCTTGAGGGAGTTGCCACATGGCGCTAGTTATTCCACCCGATGCGAGCCTCTCCTTTGCTCAAGAGGAAACCCCCACACCCGGTCGAACATCACCAGGCGCTGGAGCGGGGACGTCGGGACGATGGAAACGTGACGGCCGGGACTGCGGGTCCGCTGTTGGACGTCGAGCACGTCTCTCTCGCCTTTGGCGGCCTCGACGTGCTGAGCGACGTCTCCCTCGAGGTCCGGTCCGGAGAGCGCGTCGCGGTCATCGGCCCGAACGGCGCGGGAAAGACCAGCCTGCTCAACTGCATCAACGGCTTTTATCATCCCCAGCCGGGCCGCATCCGGTACCGCGGGCGCGAGATCACCCGCGTGGCCCCCCACGAGATCGCCCGGCTCGGCGTGGGCCGGACATTCCAGAACATCGAACTGTTTACCGGCGCGACCGTTCTCCAGAACCTTCTCCTCGCCCGGCACCGGCACATCCGGTACGGTCTCCTGGCCGCCGCCGCGTATTATGGCCGCGCGCAGCAGGAGGAGACGTCTCACCGGCGCCGGGTTGAGGAGATCATCGACTTCCTCGATCTGGAGCCGGTCCGGCATGCGATCGTGGGCGGGCTGCCCTACGGGCTGCGGAAACGCGTGGAACTGGGCCGGGCTCTGGCGACCGAGCCGGAATTGCTCCTGCTCGACGAGCCCATGGCCGGCATGCCCATCGAGGAGAAGGAGGACATCGTCCGGTTCATCGCGGACGCGAATGAAGAATTGGGAATCACGCTTCTGCTCATCGAGCACGACATGGCCGTGGTCATGGACGTGTCCCACCGCGTCTACGTCCTCGAACACGGCCGGGTGATCGGCGTGGGGACACCCGGCACGATCCGCAGCGACCCCCGGGTCATTCAGGCCTATCTGGGCGAAGAGGCCGCCGGATGACCGCGCCCCATCGGGCCGCCCTCGACGCCACGCTCCCCCGGCTCCTCTGGGAGCGCGCCGGGGGGCCGGAGGGCCGGCGCGTGGCCCTGCGGTACAAGGACCTCGGGATCTGGCAGGAGTTCACCTGGCAGGACTACGCGTCCCACGCCCGGGCGTTCGGCCTGGGCCTGGTGGCCCTCGGTCTCCAGCCCGGCGAGAAAGTGGCCATCCTGTGCGACAACCGTCCCGAGTGGCTCTACGCCGAGCTTGGGACCCTGGCGGTGGGGGGAATCGCGGTCGGCGTGTATCAAGATGCCGCGGCCCGCGAGGTCGGCCACGTCATAGACCACGCCGATGCGACCTACGTCGTGGCGGAGGATCAGGAACAGTTGGACAAGGTGGTCGAGATCCGCGGGGACCTCCCGCACCTCCGGCGCATCGTGACGGTCGATCCCAAGGGGATGCACCGTGTGCGCGACCCTCAGGTCCTGCCCTTTCCCGAGGTCGAGGAGGCGGGGCGGCGTTGGGACGCCACCCATCCCGGCCACTTCGACGCGCTCCTCGCGGCGGGCAGGCCCGAGGATCTCGCCAATATCGTCTACACCTCCGGCACGACGGCGTTCCCGAAGGGCGCCATGCTGACCCATCGCAACCTCATCACGATGGCTGTGACGTTCGCCGAGGTCGATCCCCTCCGGCCGGACGACCAGCTCTTTTCGTACCTTCCGATGCCGTGGATCGGCGAAATGGCGATGTCGATCGCCACCGCCCTCGTGTTCGGCATCACGGTCAACTTCCCCGAGGAGGTCGAGACCACCCACGACGACGGCCGCGAGATCGGGCCGACGATCCTCTTCGGGCCCCCCCGCCTGTGGGAGGCCCTGACGCGCCAGGTGCAGGTCAAGATCATGGACACGACTCCTCTCGCCCGCGCCGCCTACCGGCTGGCGATGCGGTGGGGGTACCGCGCGGCGGACAAGCGCCTCAACCGGCAGCCGCTCACGATCGTGGACCGGATCCTGCACGGCCTGGGCTACCTGCTGGCGCGGAGGGCGGTTTTGGATGACACGGCGATGCTCCGAATCCGCCACGCCTACACCGGGGGGGCGGCGCTGGGTCCAGACACGTTCCGGTTCCTGCGGGCCCTCGGGCTCAACCTCAAGCAACTGTACGGCCAGACCGAGATCGCCGGATACAGTTGCGTCCACCGGGACGATGACGTCCGGTTCGAGACCGTGGGCCGTCCGGTCCCTGGGGTGGACCTCCGGATCTCGCCGGAGGGGGAGATTCTCGAGCGCGGCGACAGCGTCTTCCTCGGCTACTACAAGGACCCGCAGGCGACGCGGGTGGCGCTGGAGGGCGGGTGGCTGCATTCCGGCGACGCGGGATACCTCACCGACGACGGTCATCTCGTGGTGATCGACCGTCTGGCCGATGTGATGAAACTGGCGGATGGCACGCTCTTTTCCCCCCAGTTCATCGAGAACAAACTGAAGTTCAGCCCCTACGTCGGCGAAGCGGTCGTTCTGGGACACGGGCGCCCCTTTGTGGCGGCCATCATTATGATCGACATGCCGGTGGTGGGGAAGTGGGCGGAGGACCGCCAGATCCCCTACACCACGTACACCGATCTCTCGCAGAAGCCCGACGTCTACGCGCTTGTGGCGGGGGAAGTCCAGCGGGCCAACGCCGCCCTGCCGGAAGCGGCACGGGTCCGGCGGTTCGTGCTTCTCTACAAAGAACTGGACGCCGACGACGGCGAACTGACGCGGACGCGCAAAGTGCGCCGCCGGACGATCGGAGAGCGCTACGGCGATCTCATCGAGGCGATGTACGGCGCGCGGCCGGACCGCGTCCCGGTACGGGCGACGGTCACCTACCAGGATGGGACGGCCGCGGTGGTGGAGACCGCGGTGCGGGTCGCGGAGGTCGGCGGCGCGTGACCATCTTCCTCCAGCTCGTTGTGACCGGGATCGTGGTAGGGATGATTTACGCCCTCGCCGCGCTCGGGTTTGTCCTGATCTACAAGGCGAGCCGGGTGATCAACATGGCGCAGGGCTACTTCGTGGCCGTGGGGGCGTTCGGCGCCCTGGCGATCGCGCAGGTCACCCATATCCCGTTTGTGCTGGCCGTGATCGCGAGCCTGGCCGGGAGCTTCCTTCTCGGCATTCTTGTGGAGCGGCTCCTGCTGCGCCCCCTGATCGGGGAGCCGGTGATCGCCGTGATCATGGTGACGATCGGGCTCGCGGCCGTCCTGCGCGGCGCGATCCTCTTGTTCTGGGGCGCGGGCAACTTCGGATTCCCGCAGCTCCTTCCCGAAGCCCCTCTCAGCCTGGGCCCGTTGATCGTGTCTCCGGTCCACCTCGGGGCGCTCGTGATCTCCCTCGTGTTTCTCGCCGTCTTTGCCGTGTTCTTCCGGAGCACGACGCTCGGGGTGGCGATGCGCGCCGTGGCCGATGACCAGCAGGCGGCCCAGTCCCTCGGCGTGAGCGTGCGCCGCATCTTCGCGGCCTCGTGGGCGATCGCGGCGGCGGTCGCCGCGATCGCCGGGATCGTCGTCGGCAGCATCAACGGACTCAACGCCGACGCGCTCAGCTTCATCGGGCTGAAGGTCTTTCCCGCCGTCATCCTGGGGGGATTGGACAGCGTGCCCGGGGCGGTGGTCGGTGGGATCACAATCGGCGTCCTGGAGAACCTGGCCGGCGGCTATCTCGATCCGCTCGTAGGGGGCGGGACCAAGGAAGTGGCCCCCTTCGTCGTGTTGGTGCTCGTGCTCATGCTGCGTCCCTATGGGTTGTTTGGGACGGTAGAGATCGAACGGGTCTAGGGAGGGGCACGGTGGCCAGGCCGCTCGTCCTGTCCGACTGCGGCAACTTCAAGGTCCGGTATGCGGAGGAGGCGGCGCTCTTTCCGAACGACGTGGGCCGCCTGGCCCTCGGGGCGTTTCTCGCCCTCTGGTTCCTCGGCGTTCCGTTCCTCGCCGGCCCCTACCTCCTTACCGTGGCAAACCTGACGGGGATCGCCCTGATCGGGGCCACAGGGCTCAACCTCCTCACCGGCTACACAGGCCAGATCACGATGAGCCAGGGGGCGTTCATGGGCGTCGGCGCCTATGCGGCGGCGATCCTGGCCTCCCGCGCGCATCTCCCGTTCTGGGCCGTCGTGCCGCTGGCGGGGATCGTCGCGGCGGCAGCGGGCGCGTTCTTCGGCATCCCGTCGCTCCGCCTGAAGGGCCTCTACCTGGCGATCGCCACCCTGGCCGCCCAGTTCATGCTCGAGTACGCCTTCGTCCACTGGGACTGGCTGACGCGGGGGACCTCCGGCTACCCCGTCCCCGCCGCGTGGGTCGGCAGCTGGCGCGTCGGGGGCGAGCGGGCCTTTTTCTGGGTCATCTCCGTGTGCGCGGTGCTGATCACTTGGCTGGGGCTGAACCTGATGCGGACCCGCGTGGGGCGTGCCTTCGTCGCGATTCGGGACAACGACCGCGCGGCGGCCGCGATCGGCATTCCCCTGTTCGCCTACAAGCTGCTGGCCTTCTTCCTGAGCGCGTTCATGGCCGGCGTGGCGGGCGCCGTTTACGCCTACTACATCGGGGTCGTTGTCCCAGACAAGTTCACGCTCGACCTGTCGATCGACTATCTGGCGATGGGGATCGTGGGCGGACTGGGGACGGCCCTCGGCCCCATCTACGGCGCCATCGTCATCACCGTCCTCCCGGAGGCGCTAAGGGCGCTCAGCCAGGCGCTCACCGGGGTGCTCCCGAATATCACCACCGCCCTCAACGCCCTCCGAGAGGCGGTGTTCGGGGTGGTGATCATTCTCTTCTTGCTCTTCGAGCCCGAGGGGCTGGCCGATCGGTGGCGGGTGACGCGTGCCTACTTCAAGTTATGGCCGTTTTCGTACTGAGGCGGGGAGCACACAGGGAGGTGGAGGCATGAAGCGGCGCGAGATGCTGAGAACAGTGGGGGGCGCGGCGGTATCGCTCCTGGGATGGGCGTACGCCGGCGCGGCGCAGGAGAAGGCGGTCAAACTGGGGGCGCTCTTTGATCTCACGGGTCCGACGGGCGACATCGGCGCCCATTATGGCGACGGGTTTCGCGACTACGTGCGGTGGGTCAACGAGCACGGGGGAATCCGCAACGGCATGAAGATCGACCTCGAGTGGGCGGACTACCAGTACAAGCCCGACCAGGCGGTCGCTTTCCTGAAGAAGGCCGTGGAGCAGGACCAGGTCGTGGCGCTCAGCGGCTGGGGCACCGGAGACTCCATCTTGATGAAACAGCAGATCGAAGACTACGGGGTCCCGTATGTCCCGGCGAGTTTCCACGACGGATTGCTCACTCCCCCCAATGACTGGATCTGGCTGATTGGGCCGAGCTATACCGACCATATGAAGACGCTCCTCGACTACATCAAGCGCACCCACACGGGGATCGGAAAGCCGCGCGTCGCGCTCGCGGTCCACAACTCGCCGTACGGCCGGTCGCCGGTCGGACCGGCGAAGCAGTACGGGCCGACGATCGGTGTCGAGATCATGGACGTCGAAGAGGTCCCGTCGAACGTCCTGGACGCGACGAGCCAGATCCTGACCATGAAGCAGTTCGCGCCGACCCACATCGTCATCCAGAACGTCGCCCGCCCGGCGGCGATCACCGTGCGCGACGCCCGGAAACTCGGGGTCAACGCCCAGGTCCTCGGCATCCATTACATCGGCGACCAGCTGCTGTTTGATCTCGCCGGCGACGGCGCGGACGGCGTGATCGCCAGCACGTTCGTCAGCAACTGGTTCGAGAACGTTCCGGGGATGGCCGAGGTCCACCAGGTGAATGCCGCCTACCATCCTGACGTCTCCGTCCGGCCGCTGCACTACACGCAGGGCGTGGTGCATGCGAAGGTCTGGATCGAGGTACTCAAGCAGGCGGACACCCTGACCCGCGCGGGGATCCGTAAGGTGTTCGAGCGCTTCCGGCTGACCACCGGCGGCCTCACGGCGCCCATCACCTACGGCCCCAACGATCGGAAGGGCGCCGACGGGATCAAGCTTCTGCGGGCCGATGTCAAAACCAGGCAGTTCACGCCGATCACGGACTGGCTCACGCCGCCGGAATGACCGCGGGACCCGCTCCCGGGGCGCTCGCCGTCGCCAACATCGAGGTCGTCTACCATGACGTGATCCAGGTGCTCAAGGGCGTGTCCCTCACCGTTCCGGGGGGATGGATCGTGGCCCTCCTGGGGACGAACGGTGCCGGCAAGACGACGACGCTCCGGGCGATTTCGGGGCTGCTCAAGAGCGAAGACGGGCACGTCAGGGACGGGGCGATTGAATACGCCGGGCGGCGGATCGACGGCCTTCCTCCCGAGGAGATCGTCCGCCTGGGAATCGTCCAGGTGCTGGAGGGGCGGCGCGTCTTCAAGCACCTGACGGTCGAGGAGAATCTCCGCGTGGGAGCGGTGGCCGCCCCCCGGGTGCCTTTCGACACGCGGGCCCTGGTGTACGAGTATTTCCCGCCTCTGGCCCGCCATGCCCGCCGCCTCGCCGGCTACCTGTCGGGCGGCGAGCAGCAGATGATCGCCATCGGGCGGGCTCTGTGCGCCCGGGCGCAGATGCTGCTGCTCGATGAGCCCTCGCTGGGACTGAGCCCGCTGCTCGTGCGGGAGATCTTCGGAATCCTGAGCCGGCTGCGCGACGAGCAGGGGATCACCATCCTTCTCGTCGAGCAGAATGCCCGGCAGGCGCTGGCGATCGCCGACTACGGGTATGTGATGGAGAACGGCAAGATCGTCATGGAAGGACGCGCGGAGGTGCTGCGCGGCAATCCCGACGTGAAAGAGTTCTACCTCGGGCTCACGGAGGCCGGGACACGCCGCGGATACCACACGTACAAGTACTATCGCCGGCGGAAGCGGTGGCTGTGACCCGCACAGATTCGCTGTACGATCCGGTCGAGGCCTTGGGACCCGAGGCCCGGACCCGCCGGCAATCCGACCGACTGCGGGCGGCGGTGGCGGCGGCGTTCGACCATGCGCCGGCGACCCGGGCGCGCCTGCACGGATGCGGGCTGCGGCCGGAGCAGGTGCGCGACCTTCGAGATCTGGCGTCTCTTCCCGTTCTGCGCAAGGACACGTTGCCGCAGGCGCAGGCCGCCTCTCCGCCGTTCGCCGGCCTTCTCGGAGCGCCCCTCGCCTCCCTGCGCCGGATCTACGTCTCCCCCGGGCCGATCTACGATCCCGAGCCCCGGAGACCGGACTACTGGGGGCTCGCGCCCGCCCTCCATGCCGCCGGGTTCCGGGGGGGAGATGTGGTCCTCGTGACGTTCGCCTTCCACCTGACGCCCGCGGGTCACATGATGGACGGCGCCCTCGACCGGCTCGGCTGCGTCGTCGTTCCCGGCGGCGTGGGGAACACGGAGGTGCAGGCGCGGGCGCTCGTCGACCTGGGCGTGACGGGCCTCATCGGGACGCCGAGCTTCGTCGCCGCGCTGCTGGAGAGGAGCGCGACGCTCGGCCTGCGGCATCGCGTCGAGATCGCGTTCGTCTCCGGCGAGGTGCTCCCCGTCTCCCTCCGGCAGCGGATTCAGGAGGGCTTCGGCGTCCGGATCGCTCAGGGCTACGCGACCGCCGACGTAGGCGTGATCGCGTACGAGTGTCCGCTCGCCCAGGGGCTGCACCTCAGCGATCGCGTGGCCGTGGAACTCCTCGATCCGGAGACGGAGTGGCCGGTTCCGCCGGGGAGCGCCGGCGAGGTTGTCGTCTCCCTCCTCGAGCCGCCGTATGCGCTCCTCCGGTTCGGCACAGGAGATCTCTCCGCGGAAGTCTCCGGTCCGTGCCCCTGCGGGAGGACTGCGCCGCGCCTCGCGGGCATCGCGGGTCGTGTCGGGGAGGCCGTGAAAATCCGCGGCTTGTTTGTGCATCCGGCCGAGGTCGACCGGGTCCTGCTCGGCGTGGCCGGGGTGGCGCGCTATCAGGTCGTGGTCACGCGGCCGGACCATCACGATGAGGCGACGCTCCGCGTCGAGGTCCGGCCAGGCGCCGACGCCGCGGCGGTGGTGCCGCGCGCCGGCGCCGCCGTGCACGACGGGCTGCGGCTGCGCCTCGAAGTGGAGGTGGTGCCGCCGGGAACGATCGCCGACGGCGCGCCCAGGATCCTCGACCTGCGCCGGTGGCGGTGATCGCGGCGGGCGGTTGCTCCGCGCGCCGCTTGTCGTGTATAATGACGGCGTCGCATGCAGCTTCGGGCCGTGGGGGTGGGCCGGTTGACCGAGGTGCGGGTCGGGAAGGACGAAACGCTGGACAGCGCGCTCCGGCGATTCAAGCGTCAGGTCAAGCGGTCCGGGATCCTCACAGACGCGAAGCGGCACGAGCACTACGAGAAGCCCAGCCAGAAACGCCGCCGCCGCGCCGCCAGGCGCAAGCGCCACTAGCGATCCGGGGCCTCCGCCCCGGGCGTTGTCGGGCGACGGCACCGCGCACAGGCAGGAGGAGACAGGTGCCGCAGCGGCAGCGGAAGATCAAGCGGGCCCGCAGCGCGGGCGGCGTGGTCTTCCACCGGTTCCCTTCGAACGATCCCGCGGGCGAGGTTCGCATTCTACTCTTGCAGCACGAGACGGGGAAGTGGATGCTGCCCAAGGGGACGATCGAGGCGCGGGAAACTCCGGAAGCGGTTGCCCTGCGCGAAGTGGCGGAGGAAGCGGGGCTCCACAACGTCCGCATCGTCTCCGATCTGGGCGAGGAGCGGTATATGTTCTTCTGGAAGACCGAGGACACGTACTATGACAAGACGGTGCACTATTACCTGATGGAGTTCCTGGGCGGGGAGGAGGCCGCGCCGCAGCGCGAAGAGGGATTCGTCCGGTGCGAGTGGGTGACGTTCCCGGAGGCGCTCGACCGGATCAAGTATAAGGAGACGAAGCAGGTCGTCCGCCGGGCGCAGGCCGCGCTCTCCCAGGGTCCCGCCCTCGCGGTCGCCGAGTCGAGCAAGGTGCATGATGGCTCCCGCACGCCGTGAGGTGGCACGCCCGGCGCCCGCTGGGCTGCTCCACGGTGAGGACAGGGACCGCCTGATCCGGCAGACCCTGGAACGGTACCGCCGCTACCTCAACCCCGGTCTCGCGCGTCTGTTTCAGTTCGGCGGCGCGGAGACGGTGGAATGGGCCGCGGAGGGCTGTCTCGTCTGGGACGCGCACGGACGCGAGTACATCGACTGTGCGTGCGGTCCGGCCGTCTTCAACATCGGACACCGGCATCCGCGCGTGCTCGCTGCGGTGCGCGATCAACTCGACCGCATCCCCATGTCTGTCCGCACGATGCCGAGCGCTCCCCAGGCCGAACTCGCGGAGCGCCTGGCCACGCTCACGCCCGGAGACCTCCAGTACGCCTTCTTCGGCAACAGCGGGGCGGAGGCGGTGGAAGGCGCGCTCAAGCTGGCGCGTCTGGCCACGGGCCGCCCCGGCTTCATCGCGATGCAGCAGGCATTCCACGGGAAGACGATGGGCGCCCTTTCCGCCACAGGCCGGGAGTATTACCGAAAGCCATTCGAGCCGCTCGTGCCGGGATTCACCCACGTGCCCTTCGGGGATGCCGACGCCGTGGACCGGGCGATCGGTCCTGAGACGGCCGCCGTGATCCTGGAGCCCGTCCAGGGGGAGGCCGGCGTTGTCGTGCCTCCGCCCGGATACCTGCGGCAGGTGCGGGAGATCTGCGATCGCCGCGGGGTCCTCCTCATCGCCGACGAGATCCAGACCGGGTTGGGCCGCACCGGGCGGATGTTCGGCGTGGAGCACGCGGGCGTGACCCCGGACATCATGACGCTGGCGAAGGCTCTGGGAGGCGGGGTCGTGCCGATCGGCGCCTTCGTCGCGCGTCCCGCGCTCTGGGCTCCCTTCCACCAGAACCCCTACCTCCACTCCTCGACGTTCGGCGGCAACCCGCTGGCCTGCCGCGCCGCCCTCGCCACCCTCGACGTGCTGGTGGAGGAGCGCCTGAGCGAGGCCGCGGTGGTGCGGGGCCAGCAGTTCCTCGGGCGGCTTCGGGACATCCAGCGGCGCCATCCGGCGGTGATCCGGGACGTGCGCGGTCTGGGCCTGATGATCGGCGTGGAGTTCACCCACAGCGACTACGCTCTCATGGCGTCTGCCGAGGCCGGGCACCGGGGCGTCATCACCTTCTATACCCTCAACAACCCCGAGGTCATTCGCATCGAGCCTCCGCTCGTCATCACCCCGGACCTGGTCGACCGCGCGGCCGCGGGGATCGACGGGGCCGTGGCGGAGGCGGAGCGCCTCCTGAGCGCTATCCCTGATGATGCGCGGCGGTGAGATCCGGGAGGCGTTCCTCCGGTACTTTGAGCAGCAGGGGCACACCCGGGTAGCGAGCTCGTCGCTCGTCCCGGCGGGTGATCCGACGCTCCTGTTCACCAACGCGGGAATGGTACAGTTCAAGGACGTCTTCCTCGGCCTCGAGAACCGCCCGTACCTGCGGGCGGTCACCGCCCAGAAGTGCATGAGGGTGAGCGGCAAGCACAACGATCTCGAGAACGTCGGCCCCTCGCCGTACCATCACACGTTTTTCGAGATGCTGGGCAACTTCAGCTTCGGCGACTACTTCAAGCGCGAGGCCGTCCGGTTCGCCTGGGAGTTCACCACCGGGACGCTCGGCCTTCCCCCCGAGCGCCTGGCGTTCACCGTGTTCGCCGACGATGACGAGGCCGCGGAGGCGTGGGCGGCCCTCGGCGTTCCCCCGGGCCGCGTGCTCCGCATGGGGGAAGCGACCAACTTCTGGATGATGGGGGATGTCGGGCCGTGCGGGCCCACGAGCGAGCTGCACTACGACTCGGGGCCGCAGGCGTGTACGTGCCGCCGGTCCGACTGCGGCGTCGCCCTGGACAACGGGTGCGCACGGTGGCTGGAGATCTGGAACCTGGTGTTCATGCAGTTCAACCAGGCGCCGGACGGAGCCCGGACCCTCCTGCCGCGGCCCGGGGTCGACACGGGCATGGGGCTCGAGCGGATCACATCGGTGATGCAGGGCGTCCCGAGCACCTACGACACGGATCTCTTTGTCCCGATTCTGGACCGCATTCAGCGCCTGCTGGGGCACGACGCGGCGCAGCGCGCGGACCACACGGTCGCCTACCGCGTCCTCGCCGACCACGGGCGCGCGATGACGTTTCTCACCTCCGACGGGGTTGTTCCGAGCAACGAGGGTCGGGGGTATGTGCTGCGGATGATCATGCGGCGGGCGATGCGCTTCGCCCGGCGGGCCGGCGCGTCGGGCCCCGTGCTCGGGGACGTGGCGGACGCGGTGATCGCCGTGATGGGGGATGCCTATCCGGAGCTCACCGCCTCGACCGCGGTCATCCACCAGGTGCTGAGATCCGAGGAAGAGCGCTTCAGCCAGACGCTGGAGGCCGGGATCCCGAGGGTGGACGACCTGATCGTCGAGGTCCGGCGAAAGGGAAAAACGGTCCTCCCCGGCGAGGACGTCTTTCGCCTCTACGACACCTACGGATTTCCGCCGGACCTGACCCGCGACATCGCCCGTGAGCACGGGCTTGAGATCGACGAGCGGGGATTTACCGCGGAGATGACCCGGCAGAAGGACCGGTCCCGGGAGGCGCCGGCCTTCCACTCCGACCTCCCGGAGCGCGCCGCGTACGCCGCGCTCCAGGGTGCGGGTGCTGGCACCACGTTCGTGGGGTACGAGACGCTCGACGTGGAGGGCCGCGTGCTGGCGGTCTTCCAGCGCGGCGGGCGCATCGAAGGCGCCGGGGTGGGGACGGACGTTGAAGTCGTGTGCGATCGGACCCCCTTCTATGCGGAGGCGGGGGGGCAGGTCGGCGACAGCGGCGAGATCCACGTCCGCGCCGCCGGCGCTCGCGCGGCCGCGGTGGTCAGGGTCGAGGATACCCGGCGCCCGGTCCCGGGCGTGTCGGTGCATTATGGCCGCGTCACCTCGGGGACAATCCACGAAGGCGATCCGGTCCGGTTGATCGTGGATGCGACCCGGCGGCGGGACATCATGCGGAATCACACCGCGACCCACCTCCTGCACCGGGCCCTGCGGGAAGTTCTCGGGGAACACGCGCGCCAGGCCGGGTCGCTCGTCGCTCCCGACCGGCTCCGCTTCGACTTCGTCCATCCCCGGGCCCTGTCGTCCGACGAGCGCGCCCGCGTTGAGACGCGGGTGAACGAGCAGGTGCTGGCCGCCCTTCCGGTCCGCGCCGCGGTGATGCCCTACCGGGACGCCGTCGCGGCGGGAGCGATGGCATTGTTTGGAGAGAAGTACGGGGACGAAGTCCGGGTCATCCGCATCAACGACTACAGCCGCGAACTCTGCGGCGGCACCCACGTCGGAACGACCGCGGAGATCGGCCTCTTCCTCGTCATCGCCGAAGGGTCGGTGGGGGCTGGAGTCCGGAGGATCGAGGCCGTGACAGGACGAGCTGCCGTCTCGCGCGCACAGGGGGCCGAGGCCGCGCTTCGCGCGGCCGCCGACACGTTACGCGCCCAACCGATCGAGATTCCGGCGCGGGTCAGGCAGCTGGTGGAACGCGTGCACGCCCTGGAACGGGAGGCGCAGGGCGCGCGTGTGGGGGCGGACGCCCCAGATCCGGAGGCGCTCGTACGCGCGTCCCAGGAGGTGGAGGGGATCAGGGTCGTTGGAGTCGCCGTCCCCCAGGCCGACCAGGCGTCTCTCCGGGCTCTCGGCGACCGCGTGAAGCCCCGGTTGCCGTCGGGGGTCATCATCGCGGCGGCCCCGGCCAACGGCCGGGTGGAAATCGTCGTCATGGCCACTCCGGGCGCGGTGGCGCGGGGTGCGGACGCCGGAAAGGTCATGCGGGTGTTGAATCGCCGGCTGGGGACGAGAGGAGGGGGACGCGCCGAATTGGCCCAGGGAGGAGGCGGAGATCCGGAGCGTCTCGCGGCCGTCATGGCCGATCTGCCCGGGATTGTGCGCGAGGCTCTGGGTGCTCCCCAGGGCCGGCGCAAGTGAGCCGGATCCTCGGCATCGATCTGGGAACCCGGCGGATAGGGCTGGCCCTCAGCGATCCTACGGAGACGGTTGCGTCTCCCCTCGTAACTCTCGCCCACCGCTCGCTTCGGGAAGACGTCGATCAGATCGCCGCGCTGTGCCGGGATCACGCGGTGGCGGCCGTCGTCGTGGGCTGGCCCCGCAACATGGACGGCACGTCAGGTCCGTCGGCGCGGCGGGCGGAGGAGTTCGCGCGGGCATTGAGGCGGGTCCTTGCGTTGCCCGTGGATCTGTGGGACGAGCGCCTCTCGAGTGTTGCGGCCGAGCGGTCGCTGATACAGGGGAATGTCCGCAGGAGCCGGCGCCGATCCCTCCGCGATCAAGTGGCGGCTGCGCTGATTCTCCAGGCCTGCCTCGACGCGCGGCAGCGGGGTCTGGGCGTTCCGCCTTCGGGGCATAAGGACAAGGGAGATTATGATGCCTAGCATGCGTATGCGCGCGGCGCTTCTTGGACTGCTTCTCGCGGTGAGCGGACTCCCCCGAGGATCCGTGCTCGCGGACGTCGCCCCCTCTCTGATCATCGTTCCCGGACAGTCCATCGGCCCGGTGCGGCTCGGGATGTCGACGAAAGGCGTCACCTCGGTCCTGGGGAACCCCGTCCCGGCGGACGGCGGACAGGTCCGGTACCCGCGCGTGGCGGTCACCGTGACGTTCGAGGAGGGCGCGGTGGTGCAGGTGAGCACCACCAAC
Source organism: bacterium (assembly GCA_036275835.1). Lineage (GTDB taxonomy): Bacteria > Sysuimicrobiota > Sysuimicrobiia > Sysuimicrobiales > Segetimicrobiaceae > DASUDA01. The sequence goes on from DASUDA010000189.1 coordinate 15,864, forward strand.
CCCCAGTTTCGGACGGCGCGCGGGGCGGGAGTCGGCATCGGTCTCGATGACTCCTCGCGCCTCGTCGGCGACTCCAACCAGACTCAGCTCGTGGAAGGAAGCGACACGACCGTTTTCTACCCGTTCCAGGGAATCGGCTTCGTGTTCCGTGGCGGGCGGGCGGTGGAAGTGTTCGTGGTACCGTCGATCGCGCTCAGCCCGTCGCTGCCGCCGCCGCTCCTGGCCGCGCCCCCCGGTCCGCTGTACGGCGAGGACGCACAAACTGCGCCGCCCCTTCCGCAACTTCCTCCGTCCGCGCAGGCCGCTCCCGCGCAGAGCGCGTCCCTCGGGGAGGGGTCGCTCACGGTGCCGTACCTGACAGAAATGGTGGACGCCGGAGGGACTCTCCGCATCTCGGGGACGCTCCTGAACACCAGCCAGCAGGCGGTGGGGCCGCTCGCCGTCTCCGCCCGGTTCACCCGGGCGAGCGGGGGAGGGGGGGGCGAGGCAACCAGCGCGTTGAC
>DASUDA010000190.1:0-19651 GCA_036275835.1 bacterium
GTCCACGATGCCCACGCTGGTGGCGGCCAGGAACTCCCGGATGGGCAGCGTGGGAATCGCCCCCGTCCGCTTGAGCAAGGCGAGGGCATCCATCAGGGCGACAAAAGCCCCGGTGATCGCGGCGGTGCGCGTCCCCCCGTCCGCCTGAAGGACGTCGCAGTCGATCCAGATCGTCCGCTCTCCGAGCTTGCCGAGATCGACGACGGCGCGCAAGGAGCGACCGATCAAGCGCTGGATCTCGTGGACCCGTCCTCCGATCCTTCCCGCGGCGGCATCGCGCGGGCTTCGCTCCTGGGTGGCGCGCGGCAGCATCCCGTACTCCGCGGTGACCCAGCCCTGCCCGGCCCCCCGGAGAAACAGCGGAACCTTCTCATCCACGCTGGCCGTGCAGATCACGCGCGTGTCCCCCAGCTGAATGAGCACCGAGCCCTCGGCGTACTTGTTGTACCGGCGGGTCAACACCAGCGGCCGAAGCACATCCGGGCCGCGACCGTCGCGACGCGGCATCGGGATCAGCTGCGGTGCGGGACCTTCTCTGACGCGGCAGCCTCGCCGTCGAGCACCACAAAGCGGGTATCCAGGACCTTCAGCCGCTCCATGATGCCGCCGTACTCGAGCTCGCTCATTCCGACCATGGCGGGATTGAAGAACCCCTGCGCGCGCATCTCGGCGCCCTTGTGGACGGCCTGCTCGCGGAACACATCCCAGACGGGATGCCGGAACAGGTCCACGGGCCCGGCCAGGATGCCGTCCCGCATCGAGTACCCCGCCGCCGACACCATCGGCAGGCAGTAGAAGATGCTGGCGTCGGTGTTCATGGGCACGGGGGCCAGCGGCATGTTGTGGCTTCCCCGCGTATCGCCGGCGACATACGGAACCTTGCTGAACGCCAGGCCAAACTCTTCGGTGGCGGGGAAAATCTTCTGCGTGCGCACGATGGCCACCGGATCGTCCTTCCCGACGTAGCGGCCGGCGATGTGCTTCAACCGGGTCGTGCTGAGCGATGCGGCCTGTTCCTCCGGGTAGGCGCGGGAATGGATGCTGCGCACGACGAACCGTCCGGTATCCCGCAGCAGGACGGCCAGATCGTACAGGTCCTCGGGGGCGCGCAGGGTGATCTCGCGATCCGCCTGCGTATGATCCACGTCGACGATCGCGAATGTGAACCCCTTGGCGATGTCGGGGCTGAGCAGGAGGCCGGAGCAGTACATCGGGTCGCAGAAGGTGAGGTAGAGGAGCAGGTTGAACGCGCCCGGCTCGGTCTTGTCGGCGGTCAGAAGCATGAACGGCTCGGCAGGGCGCTCTGTGATCTCCAGCTCGGCCACCCCCGGTCCCATCCCCTGAACGTTCCCCGAGAACTCACTTCGCAGGAGATCCTGTTTGGCGCCGTACAGACCCTGCCGCTCGGCGACGGACCCGGCCGCCACGAACACATCGTACGCCAGGCGGTGGATCTCCGCCGCGCCGACGCCGCGGCGATGGGTCATCAGGAGACAGATGTCATCGCCTGTGTAGCTGACGCGATAATCGATGAGCAGCGGCCCGTGCTGGGCCTCCATCATCTCCGACGCCACTTTGAGCATTTCCGCACTCGGCTGCGTGTGGCCGCCGATACTGCCGACATCCGCTTTGATCGCGCTGATCGTGACCGGGGAGCCTCGCAGGGTCGGGTTCGCCATGAGCGCACCTCCGGAAATGCGTTGGAACCTCTCCGCTCCTATTCTAGCGCGTCCGGCCTCGGGGAGGTAGCCGCTCACGGCGGCCCCTCCTCCGAACAGGCTTTTCCCGCGCCGGCCGCCAACTCTCCTCTCCATGGAAATCCCGCCGGCGCACGGCTTTCTTTTCCTTCGCGTCCCCTCGGGACGCCGGACGCGTCACGAGGCGGACCGGGTCAAGGCGGCGGTCGAGGCGGCGGAGCACGCGCCGGGGGTGGCGGGCCTGTATTCTTACAGCCTGACCGGCCTGCGCTCGGATGCCGACCTGGGGTTCTGGGTCGCCGCCGCCGACGCCGACGCATATCAGGCGGCCGCGCGCACGCTGCTTCAGACGGACCTCGAGCCGGCGGGGGCCCTGTGGGGGTTTGTCCGGCCCTCGCAGTACACGGGCCGGGAGGGAACGAGCGTCCGCGTCCCCGGGGAGCGACGGCGCTACCTGGTAGTGTACCCGTTTAGCAAGACGCACGAGTGGTACCAGCTCTCCCCGGAGATCCGCCGCGGGATGATGACGGAACACACGCGGACCGCCCACAGTTTCGAACGAATCGAGCAGATCCTTCTCTATTGCACCGGGCTGTCGGACTGGGAGTTCGTCGTGGGCTACGAGACCGATGAGCTCGTCCGCTTCCTGGAACTCGTCACCGCGCTGCGCAGCACTCTCGCACGCTCATATACCCTGCGGGATACGCCGACGTTTGTCGGACGGTACGGCCCTCTCGATGACACGCTCCGAAACGTTTTTGGATGAGACCGGGAGATCTCGGGGTCGATCAGGTCCTCTCGTTTCTGCGGAGGGTCGTCCCTCCGCCCCCGGCCCGAATCCTGGATGCCGGCTGCGGGCGGGGCGACCTGGCGTGTCGGCTCGCCGCCGAGGGGTTCGAGGTCACCGCCCTCGACAACTCCGCCGACGCGGTACGGGCTGCGCGCGAGGCCGGTGTGGCGGCGGTGCATGGGGACTTCCTCGACCACACAGACGGCAATTATGACGTGGTCCTCTTCGCACGGTCGCTTCACCATATGCACCCGCTCCCCGATACCGTCGCGCACGCGTCGGGGCTTCTACGGCCGAACGGGCGGCTTGTCGCTGTGGAGTTCGCCCGCGAGCGGGCCGATCGCAAGACCGCGGCGTGGTTCTACGATGTGCGCGCCTTGCTCCTGGAGGCGGGCGTGCTCGAAATCGCAGAAGACGGGGCGTCTCCGGCGGACCCCCTGGACCGGTGGCGCGCCGACCATTTTCCCACAGACAGCCCTCCTCTGCACACGGGCGGGGCGATGATGGAGGAGATCACTCGCCGGTTCGAGGTCATCGAGACCGCGGACGTCCCGTACCTGTACTGGCACCTCAGCCGGTGGTTAGAGGACACCTCCCGGGGCGGGAATGTGACGCGGAGACTTTTCGAGATCGAAATCCGGCGGATCGCCGATGGTCTGCTGATGCCGATGGGATTCAGACTCGCCGCCACACGGCGACGCTAGTAACCCGCGGCGATCCCGTCCCCGCGCGGATCGGCGCCCCCGCAGCGAGTCCCCGTCCGCCGGTCTATCCAAATCGCCTGAGCATGGCCCATCAGGTCGTCCCACGGGCCGACGACGCGCACGTCGTGCCCCCGTCTCCTCAGATCGTCCACCACGTGCGGCGGCACCCGCGACTCGAGTGAGAGTGCGGTAGTCGGCTCCCCCCAGGTACGGCCATACAGCCAGCGGGGCCCGTCGATTGCCGCCTGGACGTCCATGCCCAGGTCGAGGACGCGGGTGAGAATGGCCGCCTGCGTCTGCGGCTGCCCCTCACCCCCCATCGCCCCATAGACGAGGACGGGCCGGCCATCCCGCAGCGCGAGCGCGGGATTGAGGGTGGTGAACGGCCGCTTCCCCGGTGCCAGGACGTTGAGGTCCGCCGGGTCGAGGGAGAACGCGGAGCCGCGGTTTTGCAGAAGCACGCCCGTACCCTCCGCAACGACCGCCGAGCCGAAGTCGAAGTAGATGCTCTGGATCAGCGACACCGCGTTGCCGTCCACGTCGACCGCCGCGAGGAAGACCGTGTCGCCGGGTGCGGGCCGGGCCGCGCTCTCCGGAGCAACCGCACGATCGAAGGTGATCGCCGCGGCCTGGGCGCGGCCTCGGGTTTTCGAGAGCAGGTCGGGCACCGGCACGGACGTATAGTCCGGATCGGCGATCCAATCGTCTCGATCCGCGAAGGCCTGCTTGGCCGCCTCCACGAGGACGTGGTAGTAGTCCGGCGATTCGCCGCCCCATGCCGCCAGGGGGAAATGCTCGACGATGTTGAGGATCTCGAGCGACGTGAGGCCCTGGGTCGGAGGCGGCGTGTTGCAGACCGTCCACTCCCGGTAGCCGAGGGTGAGCGGATCGGCCCACCGGCACCGGTACGCGGCGAAGTCGGTGTCCTGGAGCACCCCGCCTCGCTCCCTCAGGACCGTGCAGATGCGCGCGGCGATCGGACCGCGATAGAACGCATCTCGCCCCCCACGGGCGATCGCGCGCAGCGTCGCGGCCAGATCCGGCGAGGTGAACCGCTCTCCGGCGCCGTACGCGGACCCGTCCGGGCGGAGGAAGGTGCGGCGCCATCCCTCGAGATGCTCGAGGTGGCCGAACGGGCCCGAGTCCGGACCGATTCGGGCGCCCGTCCAGGCGGCCTGGTGTGCCGTGACCGGAAATCCCGCCTCGGCATAATACAGGGCATCGTCCAGCAGGGATGCGAACGGCAGCCGGCCGCGCATATGCTCTCGAGAGTACCGGTACGCCTCCGCCCAGCCGTCCACCACACCGGGGACGGTGTTGGCGGCCAGCGGACCGCGGCGCGGGATCGTCTCAGCATGGCCGGCAGCGCGGTACGCGTCAATGGTGCACCCGCTGCCCGCGGTGCCGCAGGCCAGCAGCGCCCTGACCTGCTGCGCGCTGGCGTCGTAGATAAGCCAGATATTGTCTCCACCGAGGCCGTTCATGTGCGGGTACACGACGGCGATCGTGGCCGCGGCGGCGATCGCCGCTTCGACCGCGTTGCCGCCCCCCTGGAGGGCCCGCAGTCCAGCGGCCGTCGCCAGGGCGTGCGGTGACGTCACAAGTCCGCGCGGAGCCAGAACACTACGCCGGCGATACATACACCCTCGGGGACAGAGGCGGGCTGTCTCTTCGCACGCCAGATTCGAATCCCCTGCGCAGGCGGCATGAGACGCGGGCACAGGCGGAGAGTAGGACTCTTCGGCGCGCGTGTCATATGATGAAGGAAGGACGCGGGCACGCCGTCATTCCGATTGGAGCGTACACTCTCGTGGGGGGCAGAAACGTCCGCTTCGTCCTCGCCGCCACCGTCGTGCTCGGACTATCCGCATGCGCGCCGTATGGCGCGCCGACGGGAGCGACTCTGCAAGGGCGGCAGATCTTCGCCCTGTGGACGGTCTTCTTCTGGAGCGGCGTGGGGGTCGCCGCGGTCGTCTACGCGCTGATTTTCTGGTCCATCATCAGGTACCGGAAGCGCAGCGACCGGCTCCCGCCGCAGTTTACGCACAATACCCTCCTGGAAATCGTGTACACGACCATCCCCGTCCTCATTGTCGCCGGCCTATTCGTGCTCACCGTCCGCACCGAGACGTACCTCGATCGCGTCCCCCCGGCCTCCGACCCCGCCGTCACCCTCCATGTGAGCGCGTTCCAATGGTCGTGGCGGTTCGACTATGAGGGGACCGGGGTCAGCATCATCGGGACCCCCGATCATCCTCCCGAGGTCGTCGTCCCGACCGGCCAAACGGTGCGGATCATCCTGACGTCTCCTGACGTCGCGCATGCGTTCTGGGTTCCGGGATTCCTCTTCAAACGGGACGCCATCCCCGGCATCACGAACCGGTTCGACGTCGACGTGCAGGCGGCGGGCACGTACGTCGGAGAATGCGCGGAGTTCTGCGGTCTCGACCACGCGCGGATGCAGTTTACGGTGAAGGCGGTGCCCCCTGACGAGTTCCGGCGCTGGCTCGAGAGAGCCGGCGCCGGGAGACCCTCCTCATGAACGCCGTCTCCACGCACGCCGTGCCGGCTCCCCACCGATCCGGACTGCTCACCTGGCTCACGACGACCAATCACAAGCGCATCGGCGTCCTGTACATGACCACCACGCTCGCCTTCTTCCTCCTCTCCGGGATTCTCGCGCTCGTGATGCGGTCGCAGCTCTACGGTCCACACCTCTCCCTTGTGGACCGCCAGACGTACAACGAGCTCTTCACCCTGCACGGGACGGCGATGATCTTTCTGTTTGTCGCCCCTTTCGGATTGGGGCTGGCCAACTACGTGCTGCCGCTCCAAGTCGGCGCGCCCGACATGGCATTCCCCCGGCTCAACGCCCTGTCGTACTGGGTGTTCCTCGGCGGGGGGCTCGTGATCTTCAGCGGGCTGGCCACCAGTTCCGGCGCGGGCGCGTCCGGGTGGACCGCGTACGCCCCCCTCTCCACCACGGGCAGCCCCGGGCCGGGCATGGACCTGTGGGCCCTCGGCGTGCTCATGGTCAGCGCGGCCTCCATCATGACCGCGATCAACCTTCTCGTCACGACCTTCGTGTACCGCCCACCGGGCATGACGATGTGGCGCCTCCCGATCTTCACCTGGGACATGGTCGTCACCTCGCTCGTGATCCTGATGGCGTTTCCGCCGCTCGGAACGACCCTCGTGCTGCTGCTCATCGACCGGCTGCTGGGCGGGCACGTTTTCGACCCCGCCCACGGGGGAAGCGCGGTCCTCTATCAGCACCTCTTCTGGTTCTTCGGACATCCCGAAGTGTACGTGATGATCCTCCCGTTCTTCGGCGTCGTGACCGAGATCATCCCGGTCTTCTCCCGCAAGCCGGTCTTCGGGTATACCGGTCTGGTGCTGGCGACGCTGGGGATCGCCGGGTTGTCGATGGGGGTGTGGGCCCACCACATGTTCACCACCGGGGCCGTGGTGAACCCGTTTTTCTCGGCGATGTCGTTCCTCATCGCGGTCCCCACCGGGATCAAGTTTTTCAACTGGATCGGGACGATGTGGGGCGGGGAGCTGACGTTTCCGACCCCGATGCTGTTCAGCATCGGTTTCATGCTCAACTTCCTGCTTGGGGGGATCACCGGCGTGATGCTCGCGTCTCCCCCCATCGACTACCACGTGGAAGACAGTTACTTCCTCGTGGCCCACTTCCACTACGTGCTCGGCGGCGGCAGCCTGTTCGCCATCTTCGCCGCCATATACTTCTGGTTCCCCAAGATCACCGGGGCGCTTTTGCGCGAGGGCTGGGGCCGGCTCAACTTCTTCCTGATGTTCGTCGGCTTCAACGTGACGTTCTTCCCCATGCACCTGCTCGGCCTGTGGGGAATGCCGAGGCGCGTGGTCACCTACGCCGACCTGCCGGGATGGGCCGCGTTGAACCGCCTGTCCACGATCGGGTCCTGGATCATGGCCGCGGGGGTGCTGGTGTTCCTCTGGAACCTGTGGACCTCACTGCGGGGCCGGATCCCATCCGGCGATGATCCGTGGGGCGGATTTTCCCTGGAGTGGGCGACCTCCTCGCCCCCGCCGGAGCACAACTTCGCGCGGATCCCGCCCATCCGCTCCGAACGGCCGGCCTTTGACATGCGCCACCCGGACCTGCGTCGATGATCACCGGCGCGCGTGTGCTCGGGGCCGCCGGGGCCTTTATGCTGGCCGTCGACATCGTGTACTGGCTCGTCACCTACGAATACGCGGGGACGTTCCTCCTCGGCGTGATGGCGGTGGGCCTGCTGTTTGCCGCGGGGTACCTCGCCGCCGCATACCGCGGCGCCCGGTATCCCGCGGATCAGCCTGAGCTGCGGCCAGAGGATGGCGCGGGAGGATACATCGGCGCCTTCGCGGCGGCGAGCACCTGGCCCATCGTGCTCGCGGGTGGGGTGCTCGTGTCCCTCGCGGGACTCGTGTACGGCCCGTGGCTGTTCGTGCCGGGGATGGTGATCACGGTCGCGGCGCTTCTCGGGTGGACGCGGGAAAGCGACCGTGCCTGAAGACGTCGCTCCTCTCCAGGCTCGCGTCGACATGGCGGGCCATTTGCGCGTCGTGCCGGGACCACGACACGGCCACGCCGATCAGCGCGGCGACCAGCAGGAGCCCGCCGAGGAGCCACATCACCACGCCCCCTGCCTGCTGATCGGCGAGGGGTGAGCCTCCCTGGATCCGCGCCAGCGCCGCGTAGTGAGGGTAGAGGGGCCTCACGGACTGATATAGAGATAATCCGAGGAACGCATTCTGCGGCATCGCCGCGAAGAGGTAGAGGAGACGCAGAGGGTGGCTCATTCGCCACGCGGACGGCTCGAGCGCGACCACCGGAAACCAGAACAGGAGGGCCGCGCTGAGGTAGAGGACGTGCTCGAACACGTGAAGAGCCGGGTGCTCAAGCGCGGCCTCATAGAGCGCCGAGTAGTGCGACCCCCACATAACCGCCGTGAGGGCCCCCCAGGTCACGACGGGGAACAGCAGCGCGCGAACAGCCCGGCTGTGTACCACGCCGGCGAGAACGCGCCGCACACGGGGGAGACCCGTGTGCCTGGCCAGCAGCAGGGGCGTCCCGAGGAGCAGGAGCGGCGCCGCGACCATCGTCAGGAGAAGGTGCTGGACCATGTGGACTGAAAAGAGCGCGTCGGCGTACGCATCGACCGGAGAGCCCAGCGCCACGGTCACGACCAGGATCCCCGTCATGAAGGACATGGGGCGATGCCAGGGCAGCCGGGTGAGCGGATGCAGGCTGTTGTAGCGCTGTACGCCGGCGAGGTACAGCCCGCCCGCTCCCGCGCAGAAGAGCCAGAGGAGCGGATCGACCCGCCAGGTCAGGGGGATGCCAGGCATCAGGAGGTACCCTTTCCTCCGGTCTCGCTGCGCCCGGCCCGGCCGGGTGCGTCCTCCTCCTCGAACCCCCCGCCAGCGGCCCGGCGAAGGCGGATCCGGAACCGGGCCCGCTCCGGCAGCCGCTCGCCGGCCTTGAGGTCCCGGCACACCGCATATGTCGCGTATCCCAGCCCGGCCGGAACGACCACGAGCGCGACCCGGAGACCGTCGGTGATCCGCTCCACCGGGACGCCGAAGAACCTGGCCAGCACGTCGTTGCTGCCGGCGAGCGTCAGGAGGGCGGCGAATGTCAGCACCCCCGCCCCCACGCCGCTGCGCCACGGAACATCCCGAGGCCGGTCAAGCAGATGGTGGGGCGCATCATCCCGGGTGACCCGAGACTCAATGAACGGCCACAGGAGGATCGCCGTGAGGAACACGGCGGGGAACAGAACCCCGGGAAAGAACGGTCCCGGAATCGTGTGTCCGAACAGGCGGATGTCCCAGGACGGAAACAGGCGCAGGATCCCCTCCAGCCACCCGATGTACCAGTCGGGTTGAGCGGGAGAACTGGCGGTCGTCGGGGTATACGGCCCGTAGAGCCACACGGGGTTGATCTGCACAAGACCTCCGAGAAGCGCGAGGACCGCGAACACCAGGAAGGCCAGCCCCGCGGATTTCATGGCATAGTTCGGCCAGAGAGGCGACCCCACCACGTTGCCCTCCGTCCGTCCTGACCCCGGGAATTGGGTGTGCTTCTGGTGCCACACGATGGCGAGGTGCACGCCGATCGCCGCGGTCAAGAGGCCGGGGAGCATCATGATGTGGATGACCAGCAGCCGCCCGATCACGATCGGGGTGGGAAACTCGCCGCCGAAGAAGAGAAAGGCGAGCCAGGTGCCCACGACCGGGATGGAGAGCGCCACCGAGTAGGCGATCCGGATTCCCGTCCCCGACAGGAGATCGTCGGGCAACGAGTAGCCGGTGAATCCTTCCGCCAGACCGAGCAGCAGCAGGCTCATGCCCACGATCCAGTTGACCTCTCGGGGCCGGCGGAATGCCCCCGTGAAGAAGATCCGCGTCATGTGGACGACGATGGCGGCGACGAACACAAGCGCCGTCCAGTGATGGATCTGCCGCATCACCAGCCCGGCCCGCACCGCAAAAGAGATCTGGAGGACCGATGCGTACGCCGCCGACATCCTGACCCCATCCAGGGACGCATCCACGGCGCCCGACGCGTGGTACACGACGTCCTGTCCTGAGGCCGTGAAGAAGAACGTGAGGAACGTTCCCGTCAGCACGAGGAGAATGAAGCAGTACAGGGCGATCTCGCCCAGCATGAATGCCCAGTGGTCGGGAAAGGCTTTGCGCAGCGCCTGTCGCGCAAACGCGGCGGCGCCCAGGCGGTCGTCGAGCCACAGGACGAGGCGGCGAATCACGGTCTGTCCCAGAACCCCGGGCCGACCGGCTCCATGAAGTCGCTCCGGGCCCGGAGGAGGCCGTCCGCGCCCACCATCAACGGCAGCTGCGGCAGGGAGCGGGTGGCCGGACCAAACACGCGGGCAGCGCCTCGCAGCACGTCAAAAGTGGACTGATGGCACGGGCACAGGAGGAGGTGCGAGCGCGCCTCATACAGCCCCACGGGGCACCCGACATGCGTGCAAATCTTTGAGAACGCGATGTAGCCCTGCGGGGCCCAGGCCAGGCGCTCGGGGGGGAGGGTCAGGCTGTCCGGTTCGACACGGATCAGCAGGCTCTGCGACACCGGCGACCCGACGTGCCCCTCGGGAAACACGGTCACCACCGAGTCGATCTCCAGGTCGTGGATGCCCAGGGCGCGTCCGACGTCATCCACCACCAGGGCTCCCGGGGTCCATTCTGTGTGAAACAACGAGCGTCCAGGGCTGGGGCCCAGCGAGCGGATCGGAAAGACAGCGGCGAGTCCCAACGCGCCCAGCGTGGCGAGCAACAACCGGGCCAGCAACCGGTGTCGGGTGATCTGCTCCCCACCTGCTCGCAGCGCCGCCTCAGCGGCTTCCCGAACCGCTGAGGGCGACGGCTCCGGCTCCCGCTCCTGAGTGATCTCCTCCGGGATGAGAAGTTCTTTCGCCCACACGACGATTCCGATTCCCAGACCGCCCAGGGCCACGGCGAGGAGCGTGCCTTCCAGTTGCGGCTGCCCTCCCAAGGCATACACGATGGTGAGACCAAAGCTGGCCAGAATTGAGGAGACGAACGCGATGATTGCCGCGGGGTGCGGCGCCGGGATGCCGGTGCGGGCCGGGCCGGTCACGTCGTTGTCCCAATCATGCGGGTCAGGAGGATCATGAGTCCCAGGCCGGCGAGCCAGGCCACGAATCCCTCGATGACCGGCCCTTCGTGGCCCAGCCCGGCGCCCCCGGGATCGTGGATGCTCCGCAGGGCGTAGACGTACCGGACGAGCGAGTCAAGATCGCTCTGATCGACCACTTTCTCCCCGAAGCGCGGCATCGGCCCCGGCCCGGTCCGGATGGCCTCGGCGATCTGGGTGGGAGTGGCGACGTGGAGGGAGGGAGCGACCTCACCCAGGTTGACGGCTGCGCCCTGCCCATCCGCCCCGTGACACGCCGCGCAGTTCTCCATAAACAGCTGCCTCCCCTGGACAAGGTTCCCCTGCGTGAGATCGACGGACGGAATGGAAGGTCCGCCCGACCCCAGCGATGCGATGTAGGCAAGGAGGGCGTCGATTTCCCGGCGGGTAAACCTGGGAGACTCCCGGAGCATCGGCTGATGCGGATCGGCGAGCGGCATCCGCCCGGTGGAGAGCATGAAATCCACGGCCGCTGCGCCGGCGCCGACGAGCGGTGGGCCCTGGTCTGTCCCCTGCCCCAGCAGGCCGTGGCAGCTCGAGCAGTGCTCTCCATACAACTCTTGGCCGGGAGAAGCCTCCCCGGTCATCGGCGCAGCCAGAGGCGCCCCTGTCGCCCAGGAGATCCCCAGGCCGAACACCAGGCCGATCAGCAGGAGCAGGAACACGGCGGCTTCATCGGACCAGGTAGATCGTCGTAAAGACCCCGATCCAGACCGCGTCGACGAAGTGCCAGTAGTACACCGCGGCCTCGGGACCCGCGTGATGTCCTCCCCGGTACGCCCCCTGAGAGATTCTCACGGCGACGCCGGACAGCAAGATGAGGCCCACTACCATATGGAGCGCGTGGAAACCGGTCAGGGAGAAGAACATCGTTCCGTAGGCGTGCGAACTGACGGAGAACTCCGTCGCGGACCACTCATGGAACTTCCACCCCAAGAACAGGACCCCCATCAGGATCGTCAGGAGAACCCACCGGCGCATCGCCCCGAAGTCCTTCTGACGCAGGCGCAGCATCGACAGGTGTGCCGGAATGCTGGACGTGACGAGGATGACAGTGGCGATCACCGCCTCGACCATCCCGAGGGAGGAGAACGTCACGCCCCTCGGAGGCCAGAGGGGGGTCAGGCTGCGGAGCGTGTAGTACGCTGCAAAGAGACCAGCGAAGAACATCGCCTCCGAGGCGATGAAGATGACCATCCCGAGAACGAGAGGATGGGGTTCGTCCGCGCGGAGGCGGATCACTTCCGGCGACGTCGGATCATCGCGCGGGGATCTCACTCTCGGACGAGTGACCTCTGCAGCCTCTTCGCCTCACGCCACCTCTCCCGAAGGATGTAGAGGCTCGTCAGCCCGATGGCCACTTGGGCAATGAAGACGTCCGACCCCGAGGAGACCATGGACGCGAGGAGACCAGGCAGGCCGTCCCACAGACCGTGGAGGATCACCACGGCGAGGTAGGCCCCTACCACCTTCCGATTAATCCGCAGATACCTGGCGCCGCTCTCGCGAAACAGCACGCTCGCCAGGATCGCCGTCCACGTGCCGTGTCCCACCGGGGCGAACAAGCCGCGAAGCAGCGTCACCCCGACAGTCGCGGACAGGCTCCCCCTGCTCAGCAAGAACGCCGTAAACGCGTAGCCTGTGCTCTCTAGCGCGGCAAAACCCATCCCCGCCGCCGCCCCGAGAATCAGTCCGTCCATCTCGGAATCGTGGCGGCGATGTCTGGCGATCACCAGCACGCCCAGGATTTTGGAGAACTCCTCGATGGCGCCGACCGTAAAGGCGGACAGGAACGTCAGACGGCGAATAAACAGCGGCTCAAGCAGCGACGCGGCGAAAACACCGAGGAGGCCGCCGTACACGAAGGCGAGGGCGGTCGTCGCTAGACTGAGCTGGCTCAAATAGCGCCGCTCATAGAAGTAGACGACGTAGGTGACCGGCACCATGAAGTTTCCAACCAAGACCACGGTCGGGAACAGGTTGGGGTTTCCCGTGCGGATCAAGATGATGAGCCCGGCGAAATAAAAGAGGAGGCTCGTCAACAAGACGCGCCGCCAGGCGGTCGGGTGCAGCTGCTCCCCGGTTAGATACGCTGCCTGCTCGTCCACGCCACGCCTCTAGGCGGAGCGCGCGTGAGGCGGCGCGTCATCCGGATGGATGGTCCGGACCGAGTACTCCGACCCCCAGGCGTTCGGGACGCGCCCTTCATCCTCCGGGTCGAGCCACATCATCCCGTCCACCCAGAACCCGTAAATGAGACGACCCGGTGGGAGGAGGAGCATCGCCGTCCAGTCTCCGCCTGCCGACTGCGCCAGGGGGTGCGCCGACGGATCCCATCCGTTAAACGCCCCCACGACCGCAACCCGTCGAGCGTTGGGGGCAAGTCCGCCGGGAAACCGAAACTTGACCGGAACCAGCGCAGCCACGTGCATTCCCCCCCTCGGCCTGCGCTCCGCGGTCCGGCCGCCTGACTCCGGCCGCGCACTCTGCGATGCGGATCTGTCGTCTGGCGGATCTGTCGTTATGGAGTTTTATTCAGACGATAGCACCGGTTCGTGGCGCAAACAACTCGACCAACTGTTCGCGGGGGAATCGACTCTGCCCGCCAGGAAGCAGAGCAAGACTCCAACCATACAGGGCGTCGCATGCGCAGGCATGCCCTCCGGAGGTGATCCTATGCTGGAGCGTCAGGCGATCTATCCCCCCGGCCGTCCCCGACCCGCTCCCCCGTACTCCCCGGGCATCCGTCTCGGAAATCTGCTCTTCACCGCGGGCGCGGTCGGCACCGATGCGAACGGGAAAGTCCCCGCCGACATCCGAGAGCAAACCCGCAACACCCTGGAAAACCTGCGCGCGGTGCTCACGACCGCCGGCTCCGGGCTCGCCCATGTGCTGAAGGCCACCGTGTATCTGACCGACATGAGCGAGTTCGGCGCAATGAACGATGTCTACCGGTCCTTCTTCTCGGGAGATCCCCCCGCGCGCACCACAGTCGGGGTTGGGGCGCTGGCCCGCCCCGAACTGCGCATCGAGATCGAGATGATCGCCCACATACCCTGAGCATAGACGTCCGGAGAAATGTTGTGGGGACGGCCATCTCTGACCGTCCCCACTCCGTTCGCTGGCGTCTTCTGCGCTAGCGCAGGCTACCGAGCCAGCTTCACGTTGGCGGCCTGCGGGCCCTTCCGCCCTGTCGTCTCCTCGTACTCGACTTTGTCGCCCTCGTTGAGGGTCTTGAAACCGTCAGCCTGAATTGCGCTGAAGTGCACGAAGAGATCCTTGCCGCCGTTCTCAGGGGTAATGAAACCATACCCCTTCTCCGAGCTGAACCACTTCACAGTGCCAACTCCCATTACCATCCCACCTTTACCTATATGCTATCAACCGACTTTGCAGCCTGCTGATGCGACTGTATTATGCCATGAACGACGGGCAAAATCAACCGAGCGCCGGGGGCGGCCCGTCCTCACGATGCGCCGGCGCCCCATCCGCGTACGGCAGAAGCGCCGCGTAGATCGCGAAGTTCAGCGGCGTCGGAAACTTCCGCGCGCGGCCCAGGCGCACCACGGTGCCGTTGAGCGCCTCCAGCTCCAAGCGCCGGCCGGCGCTCAGATCATAATAGAGGGAGCCTCTCATCCACGGCTCGAGGCGGCCCATGAGGGCGAGCGTCTGGTCGACGTAGCCGGCGGCCACGGGCACGCCCTCCGCGCGCGTCACGGCCTCTGCCTCCCCCATGGTCCCTCGCAGGAAATCGCGCGTCTCCGGACAGGCCAGAATCGACCCGATGGGAAGACGCGTGAGAGTCGTCACACCGCTCAGTCCGCAAATGAAGATGAATTTTTCCCACAGCGCCACGCGCACGTCGGCGTGAACCTCCGCCGTTATCCCTGCTCGCCGGAAGGTTTCCTGGAGCCGCTGCGCCCGCTCGCTCGAGCCCCCATCGAGTTCGCCGAAGATGATCTTTCCCGGACCCGCGGTTTGGGCGACGACACCGGGCGCCTCAATGACGGACGACACCTGGGCCACGCCTCCCAGGAGAGGTTTCCTCCCCACGATCCGGGCGATCTGGTCCGCGCTGTCGATGCCGTTCTGGATCGAGAGGATCATCGTCTCCGGTCCCACAAGGGACCGGATCTTCTGGACAGCGTCGGCGGTGCTGTAGGTCTTCACGCAGAAGAGGATGAGATCCACCGGGCCCCTCCCGCGGGGGTCCTCGACCGCCCGCGCGGACACGGTAAAATTGCCGGCGAGACGCGACTTGACGATCAGGCCGTGGCTCTGAATCGCCTCCAGGTGCGGCCCCCGAGCAACGAACACGACCTCCTCTCCGGCTCGGGCCAGGAGGCCCCCGAAGTATCCGCCGGTCCCTCCTGCTCCAATGACAGCCACCCGCACGGTCCCCTCCCGACGACGGGAGCATCCGTCACGTGCGCACCGGGGGGATGCCCCTTCATGATTTTCCCCATCTTACACGCTCAGTCGGGGGCGCCGCCACCAGAACCCGGCGTCTCCGGACGTGGTTTGTCTTCGCCGGGGGTCGACCGCGTGAAGAAGGTTCCGCAGTATTTGCAGAACAGCTTCGCCAACAGCGGGTCGAATGTGGTGCCGGCCCCGTCGAGGATCTCTTTGAGGGCTTCGTCGGGGCGCTTCGCGGCCCGGTACGCCCGCCGGGCCGTCGTCATGGCGTCAAAGCAGTCGGCCAACCACACGATGTTCGTGATCAGGTGCGGCGCCTTCTTCACCGTGATCCGCGGATACCCCGAGAGATCATAATTGGCGTGGTGCTCGAACGCCACCACCATGGCCAGCCTGGAGAGTCCGGGAACCTCGCGCAAGATGTGCGCTCCATGGATCGAATGGCGCTTGACGATCTCCATCTCTTCGGGCGTGAGTTTCGCGGGTTTGGTGATGATGTCCCGAGGGACCCGGACCTTGCCGACGTCATGGAGAAGCCCGGCCAGACCCACCAGGACGAGAAGCGTTCGATCCATATTCAGTTGCGACGCAAGGAGCAGTGACAGGATGCAGACGTTGACCGAGTGGTGGTAGGTGTCCTCGTCGTAGTTTTTCAGAGCGGCGATTCCCAGGAGAGCCAGCCTCTCATCCCCGATGATGTCGAGGAAGTAATTGACGACCATCTGGGCTTTCGCCAGGTTGAGCGGCAAATTCATCGATGCCTGGTAGCTCAATTCGTCCACGACCCGCAGGCCGGCCCGATAGGCATCCTGGGGATCGACCTTCACGGGCGCGGCCTGGACCAGCCGTGGCGGCGGGCTGCCGCCTCCCTCGCCGCCCTCACCTCCCCCCGTCCCCGGGCCACCCTTCCCCGAACCGGCCTTCTCCTCAGGGCGCCCTCCGATCACAGATCCGGCAATGATTGTAGACCCGACCGCGATGTGCTGAACCGCGCACGCCTTCAGGTACGCTTCCGCCCCACCGCGATGCTCTAGATCTTCGACCTCCGTGTTGAGCACCTCGATGAGAATCTTGAGCTCTCGGGTGTCCACTCCGACATTGAACTGCATGGAGCGCATCTGCCGCTCCGTAAAAGCGGTGAGCAGTGAGTAGAGCCGGAGGCTCTCCTCCAGCAGGACCCTCTCCTCCTCGAAGAATGTGTCCTCCTGGATGAACAGCCGGAAAGAGGAACGGCTGGACAACGCTTCAGTCAGAAACTGGTGAAGGTCGTTAATGGTGCCCTGGGCGACCCGATGGTCACCGCCATACAGGGCCGCATTCCGCCACGCCCGGGAAAGGAGTCTGAGGATCTCGCCCGGCTTGTCCGTACTGGGGCGCTTTCCACCCTCGGCGTCTCCCCGCCAGAGAACATGGTCGGTCGGACGGTTCGCCGGCGGAGGAGGCACGGAGCTCATGGTTTCTTTCCGTCGACCTCAGGGGCGCGGGCGATCGGGGGCTCTTCGATGATGGCCGAGGCCATGCGCGCAAGCCTCCGAAGCTCGCGGCGCCGCCGGCCAAGGACGAAGGGGGCTCCCGCAACCTTCTTGAGCGTGGGGAGGGCCTCCCTGATGCCCAGGCGCGCTACGGACTCGATGGCGGCTTGCTTCAGGGCGAACCGGCGATTGAATGGATCTCGGTCCTCGAGAAGCGCGAGCAGAGCGGGCATCGCCAGCCGCAGCCCATACGCGTCAAGGGACGATAATGCCCTCAGGCGAACCGGCGGCTCGGGATCTTTGAGGAAGGCGCAGATCTGAGCCTGTGCAGCCTCCGTCCCGATGCCCGCCAGGGCGTTCACCGCCTCCATGCGGACGCGGGAGTCCGCGTGCCCAACCAGCCGGGCCAGGTGGGGAACCGCCTGAGGGCTTCGCATCCGCCCCAAGACATCCGCGATGTTCCGAACGAGATACCAGCGGTTATCCGTCACGAAGGCCCCCAGCGAGTCTGCGTGCTCCGGGCCGAGACGGGCCAGGAGATCGCACAAAAGGTCCCGCATGCGCGGCCTGTGCTCCACGTCCAGCATGCGCAGAATCGGGCCGATCAACTGCTCCGCCAGCACCTTCACGCATGCCCGGATTTCCTGGGCGGCGGGGGTGTCTCTCCCCTCCCACAAGACAGCGAGGATTCTGTCGAGAAAAGGACCGGATGCGATTCCCTCAAGAAGGCCACTGATGGTTTCCGCCCGCGCCTGCGACGTCGTCGAAGAAATCGCCTTGAGAACTTCCAAGCTCTCCCGCAGGAGCGCAAACTCGCCATACTGGAACAGGTCGTTCAGGTAGCCGGCCAGCGTATCGGCGACGTCCTGCAGTTCTCTTTGCTCCCCCTCGTTGCCCAAAACGTCGAGGAGGGTTTTGATGGCTTCCCGGATGGCCTGGGCCTCGCCGATGTTCTGGGCTTCCTTACGATAACGCGCGAGTTCCTCAACGGGAATCACGATCTTCTCTGCGTCGAACGCAACTGCGGGGGGAGCTTCCTCCACCGCTTCAGAAGGGAAGCTGAGCTGAGACAAGATCGCGTCGGCGAGCGAGCCTCCGCTCTCACCCTGCCGGGGGAGGCGCAGGTCGAGAATGGACAGCACGCTCTTGGCCTTGTCCCGCTCGAGCGGCAGGCTCCGGATGATGGTCGTGACGTCGTCTGCGGTGCTTCCCTCTCCCGCCGCAACAAGGATCATGTTGGCGAGCTGGTCGCTTGAGAGTTGGCCCAGGATGATCTGAACGGCGATGTCCTCTTTGGCCCCGGACAGCAGAGCACCGACGACATTGCGACGGAGTTTCTCAGCCAGCAGGAGCGGCGCTCCGGCAAGGTGCGCGTAGAACGTCTGCTGCTGATCGGGGGGTTCGTCGAGGATGATCCGGTCGAGGCTCCTGATCGCCTGATAGACCTGCTGGACCTGCCCCTCCTCGGTGATCCCGTGGAGGGCCTCTCCAGCCATCGAGTGAACGTTCTGAAGGAACTTCGCGACCTGGTCGGGCCCGGAACGCAGGATGTCGATCACCTGGTCGCGCTCCTGGGGGCTCAACCTACCCTGCCCGAGAAGGCTGAAAAAGGCGCTGAGGTCGAGGATCTCGACCTCCTCCTCCACGCGCAGGACCAGCTCTTTCACCTGAATGTCCCAAATACCCGCTTCCTGCAGGAGATGCTCCACACCGCCCGCTGCGTCGATCTGATTGCGCTCCTTGCTGGCGATGGAAACAAACGCGGCGATCTGCGACTGGCCCGCCGTGGGCAGGATCGTGACCTGCAAGAGTTTGCGTGTGTAGAGAAAGTGCGCCAGGTTGCTGTAGGTCCAGCCGTCGATGGGGAGACCATCGACGGAGAGAGTCTGCTTCCCGATGCGCACAGAAAAGGGCCCGTACGCCTCCATGTAGGCGCGGAGCCCGGTAAGGAGGGCCTCAACGGTCCGAGCCTTTCCAGGATAAGAGGCGGGATACAGGGCGGAGGTCTTAATGGCTAAGCCCAGGTGTCTCAGTACGCGCGCAGCGGCCTGCGCCTTCGGTTCCATCGACGCCTTCGCCCTGTTCATTCCCCCCTTGGCGCCGGGCTAGACTTTCAAAGGCAAAGACCCTGTCTCCCAGCCTTAAGAGAACCGCCGAGACGCGCGCCCGGAGGGATTCGAACCCCCGACCCGCGGCTTCGGAGGCATATACTCACCTCCGCCTTGCCGGACCGCCTCTATCAAGGGCTAACGGGGGGGCTCGTCTGCCTCGGTCGCATCTCCTGTCTCGTGTATCCTGCCAACCGCCTCCCTAGGTCTTGCACGATAGCGCTGACGAGCGCAGGATCGCTCACGGCCGGCGATGAGACGACTCCTACGGGTCCGAAGAATAGGGTGCAACTCAGGTCAATCCTGTCGCGCTTTTCCAGTGCGCCCTGCCATCTAGGCGACGAATTCCCCTTAGTGAGCACTGAGACATCCACAAGGAGGAAAGCCTCCTGCCACGCTTCGCAGGAGGGCTGTCCTCCCTGCTGATCAGGTGCCCTGGTCTGAAAGCGGGCAGGGCCTACGCCATGATTGGCGACGTTCATCTGCAGAACCGCGTCTGCCGTCTGCGGTGTTTCGACAAGGGCTAGCGTTGGAAGGAGTTCTCGGATTCGTGTCGATGTTTCTGATCTGAGTAGGACGCCGACCGGCGCTGGGTCGTTGGGGAGATCCGCCACGACAACAGCCACGCTCTTGACCCCGGCGCCCCTGAGGTCCACCTCTGGAGGAATCTGCACCGTTACGGTCTCCAGGTTGCATCCTGCGAGGAAGAGCACGCTGAGAAGGACCAGGGCACTCGTCCTGATGTTCATCTGATTT
>DASUDA010000191.1:0-64426 GCA_036275835.1 bacterium
CCCCTCGCGCTCTTCACCCAGCGTCGCGACATCATGGGGTCGCTCACCAACGCCAAACTGACGACGCTCATCGCCTGGAGCTTGACCGGGGTGATTGCCGCCCTGAACGTCTACCTGATTTACCTGGCCGTGGCGGGCGGATGAGGCCATCCCGGGGCAGCGTCTCCCCGGACCGAGGCATGTCTGTGGCTGGGTGCGGCAGGGGAGCCGGGCGCCCAAGCGACGAATCGGAAGCAGGATGGCACTGGGTGCGCACGTGGCCCTGAAGCGTCTTCTGGTCCCGCTCGACGGATCCCGTCTGGCGGAGGCCGTCCTCCCCGCGAGCGTCTCTCTGGCCGGCCGCCTCGACGCCCGGCTCACCCTCCTCTATGTCATGGAGCGCACCGCTCCGGCCACCGCTCACGGGGATCGCCACCTGACGCTCGTGTCCGAGGCCGAGCGCTACCTCGATGAGGTCGCCGGCCGGTGCCGGACGGAGGGGGTCGAGGTGGACCGGCACGTCCATCCCAACGAGGTCGGAGATGTCGCGCGAAGCATCGTCGACCACGCGGCAGAGATGGCGGCCGACCTGGTCGTTCTCGCCACCCACGGCGCGGGAGGGGCCCGGCGCGTGCTCTTCGGGAGCGTCGCCCAGCAGGTTCTCCGCCGGGGCGTCCGGCCGGTCCTGCTGGTCCGCCCTCCGGCCGCGGGCCCGGCGGCCGGTCTTCCCGCGTTTTCCCTCCGCCGCCTGCTCGTGCCGCTGGACGGCACGTCCGCCTCTCAGGCCGCGCTGCCGATCGCAACCCTCATCGCCCGGGCGTATGAGGCCGACCTGCTGCTCCTCAGGATCGTGCCGACCCTGGCGACGGTCTCGGGCGATCGGGCCGGTACCGCGCTGCTCGTGCCGACGGCCACGGCGGCGTCGCTCGACCTGGAGGAGACGGAAGCCCGGAGATCCCTCGAGGAACTCGCGGCGACGCTCCGCGCCCAGGGCCTCCGGGCGTCCGCCGTCGTGGGTCGAGGCAACCCTTGGCAGGGTCTCCTGGATGGCGCCGCGCAGGCGGGCGTGGAGATGATCGTGATGGCCACTCACGGCCGGGCCGGACTCGACGCGGCCTTCTCCGGGAGTGTGGCCTCCCGCGTGGTGGCGAAGTTTACGCGTCCCCTCCTGCTCGTCCGGTCTCCCCGCTCCGCTGATTGACACAGGAAACCTGCGAGGCTATACTCGGCTCAAAGTTTCACGGCCCAACGCGCGACAGTCGATGACGCCAGAGCCATCACACGAGCGCACCGGATAGTCACGCAGAACAGGAGACGGCGCAACATCGAACCAGGGCCCATGCGATCCAGCGGGAGGGCGTAAGGAAACTCAGCGAGGGAGCCAGGAGGCTCCAGCGCTGGGTTTCCGCCTTTTCTGGCAGCACGCGGTATGACAAACGCGTGACGTGGCGGTCGGAACTGGGACCTGTCATGCGCCGTACAAGAGGGGAAAGAGGATGTCGCCATATTCGCCGAGTGGGGTAAGAACAGGTCTGAAGGGACTCTGATCCGACCGAAAACTTGCCGCAGAGCCCGGTGGAGGTTATGAACAACATCACCACAGTTGAGGCTTTTCTCGCAGCGACCCGCACCGACCGGCGTCTCACCCGCACCACTCTGCACTACATCTCCGACATGATCGATTACTTCGGGAAAGCCAAGGTGTTCGAAGGCATCTACGGCATGGACCATCAGCTCGACGACATCGTCGCGTTCTTCAAGGGGTACGCGATGAGCATGGAGCGGCGTCTGCTGCTCCTCGTCGGGCCCCAGGGCTCCGGCAAATCCATGACCGTGGACAAACTGAAGCGCCGGCTCGAGGAGTACTCACAAAAACCCGACGGCGCGCTCTACGCGGTGGAGGGATGCCCGTTTCACCAGCACCCCTTCGACCTGATCCCGCCGGACGCGCGGGAGGCGGAAGGCATCTGGTGGCACCCCGAGGCCGTGCCCTGTCCCGTCTGCGAGCGCACGATGGCCCAGCACGAGGGGTGGCGCACGGTTCCGGTCGGACGGATCTTCATCTCGGCCCGGGACAAGATCGGCGTGGCCAAGCATACGCCGACCGACCTCCGGCGCGAGGATATCACGAACTTTGTCGGCAACATCAACTTTGCGATGCTCAAGGAGCGCGGGTCGATGTACGACCCCGACGCCTACGACTTCGAGGGGAAGGTGATCTGGGCCAATCGGGGGATCCTGGACTGGACCGAGGTCTTCAAGAGCCGCCGTCAGCTTCTCTCCCTCCTCCTGGAGCTGATTCAGTCGAAGCGGATCGACCTCGCCAACTTCCCCACCGTGCACATCGATACCGTCGTCATCGGCCACACGAACTACCCGGAGTACAACGTCTTCCTCTCCGAAGACATCATGGAGCCGCTGCGGGGACGGATCCACAAGGTGGACTTTCCGTACAACGTGGACGTCGGGGGCGAGACGCAGATCTACCGCGGACTCGTGGACCGGGCCAACTCCGTTCGGGGGGAGACCCGGCACGTCCCCCAGGACGTGTACGAGCTCGCCGCGACGTACGCCGTGCGGACGCGGCAGGACTCCCAGGGGCTGCGCGGGCTCTCGCCGCGATTCTTCGAGGACACGTTCTCGCTGGCGTACACCCGGGCGGGGCGGTGCATCGATCTCGAGGTCATCACCGACTCCATCGAGAAGGCGTTCGACCACCAGTCCATCAAGGACCTCAACCAGAAGGACCTGCTCAAGACGTTTGAAGAGACGAAGATGGAGTTTGTCAACAAGAAGGTCGATCTGATCGTGGAGAAGATCGTCCCGACCCACTTCTACGATTACGCGCAGAACCTCTACCTGAACTATCTGGACGCGGCCGCCCACAGCGTCCTGGGCGAGGCCCTCGGGGACGGCGAGAAGGAGCTCATCGAGGAAGTGGAGGGCATCCTCGTGCAGAAGCGCCAGATCAGCCGGCAGGGGCGGGTGGCGTTCCAGAACGTGCTCCTGGAGCGCCGCGAGGAGCTCCGGCGGATGAGCTACCGGGACAACGAACACCTGCGCGGGGCCATGAACGAGATCGTCTTCAACAAGATCAAGAATTGCCTCCGGCTCTACGAGAAGACAGAGGAGGTGGACGCGAAGAGCCGCGACCTGCTGGAGGTCCTCCAGCGGAGCGCGATCGAGGAGCACGGCTACTGCCCGGCCTGCGCCCGGGCGCTGTTCAAAATCATCGGACGCAGCGTCTAAGCGATGAAGATTCACCGAGGGCGGATCGCCCAGTACAAGCACGATCAGCTCCTGCGGGAGTATCTGAAGCAGAACCTCAACGACCTCATCCAGCAGAAGGAGCTGATCATCGACGGAAAAGTGAAGACCCAGATCGTCACCCTCGATCTCCCCACGCTCAAGTTCGGGGAAGAAACGCAGTATCTGGCCCAGGGAGTCGGCAGCGGAGGCGGGGCCGGCGGCAGCGCCGGGGCCGGTGCGGGGACGGATCAGATCCAGGCGTTGGGGGGGCTGCTGGGCGGCGACCACCACGGGAAGGAGCTGCACGTCGAGCTCGATTTCGACGAGTTCGTCAAGCTGGCGCAGGAGGTGCTCCTCGACGAGCTCCGTCTGCCGACGTTTCACGAGCCTGCGCGCTCGGGCGAGGTGGAGAGCGAGGACACGCCGGAGCTCGATGACCTGGACCGGATCGGACTGCGGGCGGATCTCAACCTGGAAGAGACGATGGTGCAGAGCCTGCTGCGCAACACGCGCGAGCGGGGCGTGCCGGACTACGACGTCGATGTGCAGCAGGACGCCTGGTACTTCATCGAAGACCCCACGACCTTTCAGAACAATCGGTCTGTCGAGGTCTACGTCCTGGACATCTCGGGCTCGATGCGCGGCGAGTACCTGGCCTTGGTGCGGAAGACGATCTTCATCCTCTGGCACTATCTCGAGCGCCGGTACCCGACGAACCTCCGGCGGTACGTCGTCTTCCAGGATGTCGCCGAGGAGAAGACCCGGGACGAGTTCTTCTGCGTCGAGTCGAGCGGGGGAACGCACATCAGCACGGGGTTTGAGAAGGCGGTCGCCTTGCTCGACGGCGTGACGGAGTACGACAAATTCCTCTTCATCTTCACGGATGGGGAGACCAGCTCCGGCGACTTCGACCTGGCGAAGAAGAAGTACGAGGAGGCGCTGGGGGCGTTCGACCTCGTCTGCTACGGCCACGTGAACCCGGGGGGCCGGGGCATCGGAGGGTTCAGCGAATACGTCCAGGAAGCCGTGAAAGCTCGCGCGGCGGCGGTGTTCGCCAACCTCGTGGATCTCGAGACGATCCGGTCGGCGATGAAGGACTTTCTCGCCTTCTTCGACGCCCGGACCGCCCGGCGCTACGCCGGGACGGCCCCGCGGTGAGACGGGGGCGGCGTCGATGAGCGTCATGCTGACGGAATACCAACGCGTCATTGAGCGGCTCGAAGGCCTCGCGCATGATCGCGGACTGGCGTTTGACCCGGTGATCTTCGAGCTCACCGACAGCGACGAGATCGCCGAGGTCGCGAGCATGGGGCTGCCCAACAGGTTCATCCACTGGTACTGGGGAGGAGCATACAAGGAGCTCGTCACCCAGCAGAACAAGGAGGTCTTCAGCATCCTGGAGCTGGTGCTGAACACCTCGCCCTCCCACGCGTTTCTGCGGAGCACCAATACCTATCTGCAGAATGTGCTCGTGATCGCCCACGTCTTCGGCCACGCCGACTTTTTCACGAACAATCACTGGTACCGGAAGTCCAACAAGAATATGCTGAACGAAGCCGAGCGCCATGCCCGTGTGATCCGGGTGTATGAGCAGCAGCACGGGCGGGATCGGATCGAGAAGCTGCTGGACGCCTTGCTCACCGTCGCGACGTCGGTGAACGCGTTCGAGCGGAGCCCCCAAGAGCGACGCAAGCGCCTGATCTATTACTTGGAGGAGCGGGCTCCCCTCGAGGACTACGAACGGTCGCTTCTGGAGGCCATCTGTGAGGAAGCGGAGTATTTCGATCTGATCCAGCGGACGCACATTATCAATGAGGGCTGGGCGACATTCGTCGAGGCGGAGCTGCTCACGCGCCTCCTGACCGCGCGGGAGTGGGCCAGCATCTCCGTGCAGCTGTGCAACCGTCCCGCGCCCTACACCATCGGCTACACGCTGTTCAGGCACCTGCGGGATCTCCAGGGGTTTGACCGGGCCCTGGAGATCCGGCAATTTTATGAGGACATCAGCCTGATCGACATGGTCCTCACAGAAGAGCTGGTCCGGCGCCTGGACATCTTCGTCTACGACCCGAAGGAGAAGCAGAAGAGCTACGATCTGCAAAAGGTCAAAGACATGCTGATCACGCAGAAGCTGTACAAAGGGGAGCCGCGGATTGAAGTGGACCCGGCCTCCCATGGGCGGGACCTGCTGCTCGCCCACCTGGACGAGGATCGGAAGCTGGAGCCGAAGCGGGTCGGCCTCTTCTTGAAGGCCGTGCACTCGCTGTGGCGCAATCCCGTGAAGCTGCGCGCCAACGGCAAAGTCTACACGTACGACCGGCGCGGCCTGTCCTCGACGTAGCCGGCGGCGCAGACCGTCTTCTTGGAGCGGACCGCGCTCTCCCGACGCAAATCGCTCTCACGGTGACCCATAGGGGGCGCCCGCCGGCCTCCCCGGCGCAGGGGATGAGCGGTTCGCTTCGAAATCCTGGCGAGGATGGACGTCCTGGAAGTCAAGCGTACCCTCGGCGGCGGCGTCCGCACATATCCGTGCCAGGCGGTAGAGATGACCGGGGAGCGGGCGGTCCTCCTCTACACGTTGCCGCAGCCTGGCCGCGTCGCTGATCTGGCCCTTCCCGCCGGGACCCTCACCATCGCCTACTACTGGGCCGGCCGCCCGTACAACGTCTATCACTGGATCAGCCCGGAGGGGGAGACTCTCGCGTATTATTTCAATTTAAGCGGTCCGGTCTTCTTCACCCACGAGACGGTCGAATGGGAGGATCTGGAGGTCGACATCATGGTGACTCCCGATGGGCACGTCCGCGTGTTGGACGAAGACCGGCTTCCCGAGGGCGCCGCGACGCGTCTCGGGGAGATCGCCCGGGGACGCGACCGTGTCCTGCGCGAGTTCCCTCAGGTGGTCCGGGAGGTGGAGGCCGCGTCCCGGGCCCTGCGTGCGCGCGACGGGGGCCCACGGGCGCGCGGCTCGAGGACCCCATGATGCGGCTGCGCCAGCGGGTGGCCGTGGTGACGGGGTCGAGCCGGGGGATCGGGCGGGCGATCGCTCAGGCATTCGCCCGCGAAGGCGCCGCGGTGATCCTGAACGCGGCACGGTCGGTCGCGGACGCGCGCGCCGTCGCGATGGCGATCACCGCGGCCGGAGGGAAGGCGCTGGCCGTGCAGGCGGACGTCGGCCGCCCGGCCGAGGCCCGTGGACTGATCGCCCGCGCGGTAGAGGAGTTCGGGCGGGTGGACATCCTGGTCAACAACGCGGGGATCGTGGACCGCAGCGGCCTATGGGAGATCACCGAAGAAGCGTGGGAGCGGATGATCGCCGTCCATGTCACCGGGCCATTCTTCGCCAGCCTGGCGGCGGGCGAAGTCATGGTGCGGCAGGGACAGGGTGTCATCATCAACATCGCCTCGATGCGGGGGATCGCCCCCGGGACCGGTCCCGTACACTACAACGTCAGCAAGGCGGCGGTGCTCATGCTCACGAAGTGCCTGGCGCGCGATCTTGCCCCGCAGGTCAGGGTGAACGCGATCGCGCCCGGATACACGGAGACGGCGTTTCACGCCGACCGCACGATCGCCGAGCGGGAGAAAATTACGGCGCGCATTCCTCTCGGACGGTTCGGCCACCCGGAGGAGGTCGCCCGTGCCGCCGTCTTTCTGGCCACGGACGACGGCGCGTACATGACCGGGCAGACGCTGGTGCTGTCGGGCGGAGTCGTCATGGTGTAATTCGCGGTTCGTGGCAGCCCGCGAAGCGGGTCAAACGTCAGGCGGTGTACTCGGGAACGGGTCTACGTATCCGACAGCTTCTTCTCGAAATCGGCGGGTTTGACATTGTGAAGGAACTTCTTAAACTCCTCTACTTCATGTTCGTCAAACGCCTTCTTGAGCAAAATGCCCCCGGCGGCGACCTTCTCTTCCACATAGATCGGCGCCTCGGTCCGGAGAGCCAGGGCGATCGCGTCACTCGGGCGCGAGTCCACGACAACGTCGGTGCCGTTGCTCTTCAAATGAATCTCGGCAAAGTAGGTGCCGTTCTGAATATCTGTGACGACGATGCGGGTCACGCTCACCGTGAGCTGGGTGAGTATCTGGCGAATCAGGTCGTGCGTCATCGGGCGGGGCATGTGCACTCCCTGGAGTTCCAGCGCGATGGATTGGGCTTCCGGCGTCCCGATCCAGATCGGCAACGCGAGGGTCTCAGCCTTGTCCACGAGCAGCACGACCGGATTCATCTGCTGATCCATCGCCACGGTCCGCACTTTCATCCAGATCATGCGCCCGCCTCCTACATGCGTGACCTGACTGCCGACCACGCCCATTATAACAGAGGAGTCCACAAGTATCATCACGTCCGGCCGGCGGAATCATCCGGCAACCCGGAGAGTACTGCCGGGGGTTCTGAGGAAGAAAGAGTAAGATCAGGGTCCGATTCCTGCGTCTCCCTCCCGCGGGGTGATCATCTCCTCAATGAAGGAGCCGTACTTCCTCAGGCCATCCTCGCGTCCGCACTGTGATTCCTCTCGCCGCCATGCGCACCCGCCGGGAGGTTGCCGAAGAGGGTATACTAGGGCGGGATGACTCGGACGGCAGAGCATGCTCCTGTGAAAACTGACCACGCCGCTCTCCTTGACGTCCGCCTCAGTGCGGCGATCGCGCTCGGCAAGGCGACGGCCACCCTGAGCCGCTTTCTCCACTGGGGCGGAGGCACGACGATGCCGGGGCGAGTCGCCCGGGCGGTGGAGCCGCGTCTCCTGCGGCGTCTCTCCGGGCGCCTCTCCGGCGGCAGCGTGGTGATTGCCGGGACGAATGGGAAGACGACGACTGCCCACCTGCTGGTCCATATCATGCGGGCGGAGGGCCACCGGCCGGTGCACAATCGCGCGGGGGCCAACCTGGCCGCCGGTATCGCGTCCGCGCTCGTCGAGCAGGCCGACATTCGAGGCCGGCCGCGGGGAGATCTCGGCATTTTCGAGGTGGACGAGGCGACGGTGCCGCGCGTGATGCCGGTCCTCGCCCCGCGCGTCGTCGTGTTCACAAACCTGTTCCGCGACCAGCTGGACCGCTACGGGGAGATCGACTACATCGCCGGCCTGTGGCGGTCCGCGGGGACGGCGGTTCCCTGGGATCTCGTGTATGTCGCCAACGCCGACGATCCCCTGGTCTTCGACGCGGTGAGGGACCTGCCGGGCAGGCTCGTGACGTTCGGCGTTGAGGATGAGCGCCACGCGCTTCCGGCGATGGAGCACACGGCGGAGGCCCGATACTGCTACCGCTGCGGCACGCCCTACGAATACGCGGTGACCTACTTCGGCCACATGGGCACCTACCGCTGCCCCACCTGCGGTGTCCACCGCCCCACCCCCGATCTGATCGCGCGTGATCTTGCGCTCGCAGGGCCCGACGGAAGCGAAATGACGATCGAAGCGACGGGGGGAGGTGCGGTGCGGGTTCGCACCGTGCTGCCGGGGCTCTTCAATGTCTACAACGTCCTTGCCGCCACGGCGGCGGCCCTCCAGCTCGGCGCGTCCCTGCGCCGCGCGGGAGACGCCCTGGCCTCCTTTGCCCCCGCCTTCGGCCGGGCTGAGCGTGTGCGGGTCGGTGAGCACGAGGTGCAGATGCTGCTCGTCAAGAATCCGGCCGGGTTCAATGAGGTCCTGCGCACGGTCCTGGCCGCGGGTCCGCTGCCGGTTGTTCTCATTGCCATCAACGACCAGATCGCGGACGGTCGGGACGTCTCCTGGCTGTGGGACGTCGACGTGGAAATGCTCGCCGGCCGGGTCGGCCGGGTGATCGTGACCGGCCTCCGGGCCGAGGACATGGCGGTGAGGCTGCGGTACGCTGGAGTCCCGCAGGACGCGATTGAAGTCGAGCATGCGTATGACCGGGCGCTCCGTCGCGCGTTCGACCACTCCACCGCCGGAAGGGTGTTCGTGCTCCCGACGTACACCGCGATGCTGGCACTGCGCGGCGTCCTCGAGCGCTGGGGGGCGGTGAGGGGGTTCTGGGAATGAGTCCGACGCTGCGCATCTGCCATCTCTATCCCGACCTCCTGAACCTCTACGGAGACAGAGGGAACATCATCGTGCTCGTCACCCGCGCACGCTGGCGCGGGATCGAGGCGACCGTGACCGAGGCGCCTCTCGGGACGCGCATCACCCCGGACGGCGCCGACCTGTTCTTCATCGGCGGCGGAGAGGACCGCCAGCAGCGCATCGCCGCCGGAGACCTCGCCGCCATGAAGCGCGGACCGCTGGAGGAGGCTGTGGACGATGGCGCGGTCGTGCTCGCCGTGTGCGGCGGTTATCAGCTCGTCGGCCGGTTCTACCGCCCAGCAGAGGGGGATGATCTCCCAGGAATCGGTCTGCTGGATCTCTGGACGGAGCATCCCGGTCCGCAGGCCCGCCGCCTGATCGGCAACCTTGTCATCCAGCCGGAGGACGGGGATCCGCCGCTCGTGGGGTTCGAGAATCACGGAGGGCGCACCCGCCTCGGGCCGGGAGCGCGGCCGCTGGGGCGGGTGATCTCCGGCTTTGGCAATAACGGCGAAGACGGGTGGGAAGGCGCGGTGTCGAAGCGGGTATACGGGACGTATTTGCATGGGCCCCTGCTGCCGAAAAACCCCGTGTTCGCCGACCGCCTCATTCGCGAGGCGCTCAACCGGCGGCACCGCGGGTTCGAGCTTCCCCCGCTTCCCAACATGCTGGAGGAGCAAGCTCGCGCCGCGATCCTCGCGCGGATCGGCAAGACCACCTCTGCCTGACGGCGTCTGTGGACCGTCGCCGCGGCCTCGCGCGCGTGTCGTCCGGGATCGCCCGTCCCCTCCTGGGGGTCGCAGCGGTGATGGGACTGGCGGAACTGGGATTCGCGACGGTCATCCCCCTGCTTCCCCTGTACCTGAAGGAGCGCCTGGGCGCGAGCGCCACGCTCGTCGGCGTCGTGGTCGCGACCTTCGCCGCCGTGGAAACGGTCTTCAAGACCGTGTGGGGAAGCCTGGCCGACCGGATCGGGCGCCGTCCTGTTGTCATCGGCGGTCTCCTCTTCAGCAGCGCCGCGCCGATCCTGATGGCTTTCCTGCGGGTGCCGGTGCTGTTCATTCCTCTGCGGGTGATCGATGGAACAGGGAGCGCGGCGTTGTGGCCCTCCGCGGCCGCGGCAATGGCGGACAGCGCGAGTGACGAGAACCGCGCCACAGCGATGGGTACCCTGAACATGTTCTTCCTCTCGGGGCTGGCGCTGGGGCCGGTCCTCGGCCTGTTCGTGGCCGGCACGTTCGGAGATTACCGCGTGGGATTCTACCTTGCCAGCGCCCTTTTGCTCGTCGCCGCCGGCGTGGCGGCGCTTGTCTTCCGCGATCGTCGTCCGCGCCCGCAGGGCACGCGGGCGCGCGTCACTGGCGGGGGGATCGGCAGCGCCCTCCGGAGCATCTGGAAATCTCCCATCCTGCCGGCGATGCTGGCCGTAGCGTTCGTCCAGATGTTTGGGGTGGGGCTGCTCGCTCCGATTCTCGTCATTTATGCGCATGAGGTCGTGCAGCTCAGCGACCAGGTGATCGGCGCCGTATTCCTTGTGATGGTTTTGGCCGTGGCGATGGCGTCGGTCCCCGGGGGCCGGCTCGCCGACCGGATCGGGCGGTCCCGGACCGTGGCCTGGGGGATGGTCCTGGCGAGCGCGGGTATGTGGCTGCTCCCCCTGGCCGGGAAGGGAAATCTGGCGGTCCTCGCTGCCTCCGCCGTGCTTCTCGGCGGGAGTTACGCTGTGTCGTCCCCGGCCTGGCTTGCGCTGATGAGCGAGGCGGCGCCCGCGGGCAGCACCGGCGTGGTCATGGGCGCCTCAGAAACCGCTCAAGGAGCGGGGCTCGTCATCGGGCCGGTCCTCGGCGGCCTCTTGTACGATCATGCCGGACCGCGGGCCCCATTTCTGGGGAGCGCGCTTCTTCTCACCGCGGGCACGGTCCTGGCGATCCTGGCTTTCGGCCGCGGGCGAGCGCACGCCCAGCGTCTGCGCCGCCCCACGCTGTAACCGCCACAGGTATCCGGAAGACTTCCGCGTTCTCTTCACAAGGTCTAAAAGGGTGCCCATGGGGGCATAAGCGTTTCTGCTCGACATCAGAAAGGCGGCGGAGACCCTTTTTCCATGAGATCAGCACGGTGCGTCCCCCCCTTCGCGCCGGCTGGGGCCTTGGGGGGTCACCGCCGCGTTTTGCGGGCCGCGCGCGCGGCCCGTCCAAGGGTGGGTCGGGCAGGCACCGAGATCACGCCATCCGCACGGAGGGCGAAGCAGCCACCTGGTGATGCACTGAGCCTGCTCCATTCCTGGGGTGATCCCACATGAAACTGGGAGGGCTTCTCCTGGTCCTTCCGATCCTCCTGGCCCTGGTCCCGTCCTCTCCCACGCGGGCCGGCGCGGACCAAGAGTACGCACAGCGGCGTGGGGTGAAGGTCACGGAGTACGGTCAGGGGCACGCGTTGTGTCCGGTGAGGAGGTTCGTCATTGGAAACGTGGCCGTCCGCGGAGGTCATTGCTACATCCCGGTCGTTGTCCGCGACAGCGAGGGCACATTCCTGGCGTTCGCAGATCCGCCGGTGAGGATTCACCGGGACCAGCTCGTTCGCCTGGACACTCCCGAAGGAATCAGCCTGAGGGCCCGCATCCTCTACCGCGTGCCGATGCCGGCGCAGACGTCCGGTCAGACGCTCCCCATTCCGATGAACACGCTGCAACTGGTACGCCTGCGCCAGGTGGACGAGGAGGTGGAGGACAGTAACGCCGACACGAATGGGGGGCTCGAGATCACTCATGTCGTGAGCTCGCGGCTGACCGTTATCATGACCGACGCGCCGCTGCCGAACACGGGCGTGACGTTTGTCGTGCGCTTCTGAGCCCGCGGGTCGGCGGTGCGCGTCTAAATTTCCGGCTTTACGTGTACGTAGCAACGGGGGTCGCCAGCCCAACGAGACGGCCGACCCCAGGAAGGTGAGACGATGCAGAATCTTCATCGACGTGCAGATGATGGGCCGGTGTCGCTGCGCGGGCAGGACGGGCACACCATAATGCAGGGCGGCCGCGCAGGCGTCCTGGCCGGAGTCGCCGCAGCGTGGTTCCTGTTGGGCCTCGTCGTAATCTATCCTGCGAGCGGCCTCGCTCTGACTATGCAGCATAACCCGCACAGGTACCTGACATTCGCCGGGAGGCATCAGATCCTGGTCTGGATGGTCAACGTCCTGGGCGGCATGCTGTTCCCGCTCCTGGCCGTGGTGCTGCTGTTCGCCCTGGCCGAGCGGTTCCGCGACGACGCGCCTGATCGCGCGCGGATCGGCGGAGCGATCGGGATCGTCGGGGCGATGGGGTATGCCATCGAGGCTCTGATCAGGCAGGTGGGGTTCGGATCCCTCGTTCCGATGTACGCCCAGAACAAAGCGGGGGCCGCGTACGCCTTCTACGCGCTCAACGGCACGGCGAACTCCTTCGATGCCCTGGGCGGGGTCGGCGTCGGCATCGCCGCGCTCGTTTTCGGTAACATCATGCTGGGGATGAGCCGGTACGGACAACTAGGGTATCTGAGCGTCCTCGTGGGGACCCCGTTGATCCTCTCGGCCTTCGTTCCCCACGTGATCCTTACCCTGATCGCGTCCATTCTCTCGATCACCTGGTTCATCTGGGTGGGCTATCTCATGTACATGGAAGCCGCGCCCGAGGGCGGCCGCATCCGGTTCGGCGTGGCCGCGAAGAGAGCGACGAGAGGCGCGTAACAGGACCATCCAACGCGTCGTACCGCGGGGGCCGGTGGAGGCAGTCTTCCACCGGCCCTGCAGTCTGTTTGTAGTTTACTGCTCTGTGCTTCGGGTCTTCTTCCATTGCCGCCACGAAGGATCGGGAGAGAACACGCTGACCATGCTTCAGTATTCGTGGAATTGGATACCAGAAAATTCACGGTGGGCACATCCTTGGCGGATGCGGCGGTTTGGGGACTTCCTATCTCCCTCGCCTTGACCCCCTCAATAGCCATCCATATACTGAGACCTGTACATGCCTGTATCGACTCAGGCGGGACACATCCCCCGGGGGTGATGTGATGGATCTTAGCGGCAAGAAGGTGGCGGTGCTCGCGGAAGATCACTACGAGAACCTGGAACTCTGGTATCCTGTTCTGCGGCTGCGCGAGGCCGGGGCCCAGGTGACGATCGTGGGCCCGAAGGCGGGAGAGACGTACAAGAGCAAGGAGGGGTATCCGGCGAAGGCCGACATCTCGATGGAGGATGCCCGGGCCTCCGAGTTCCACGCCGTGGTCGTGCCCGGCGGATACGCGCCGGACCGGATGCGGCGGTATCCGGCGATGCTCCGTTTGGTCCGGGAGGCGTTTGAGCAGGGGAAGGTCGTGGCGGCGATCTGCCACGCGGCCTGGGTGCCGATCTCAGCCGGGATCGTGAAGGGCAGGACGATGACGTGTGTCAGCGCCGTCAAGGATGACGTCATCAACGCCGGGGCCCGCTACGTCGACCAGGAAGTCGTCGTCGACGGCAACCTGATCACCTCGCGGACGCCCCCGGACCTGCCGGCGTTCTGCCGCGAGATCATCAAGGCGCTCAGCGCAGCCAAAGTCGCCGCCCGGGCGTAACGGGGGTGGTCTGCTGCCGGGCCCACCCGGTGTGCCCCGCGTGATCCTGGATGGGTTTCCGGTGGGTCCGGTCGGAGCGAACTGCTATATCTTTGGCGATGAGTCCACCGGCGACGTCTTTGTGATCGATCCGGGAGACGAGCCGGACCGAATCCTCGACACGCTGCGGAAGCGAGGCGTCCGCGCCGCGGCGATCGTGAACACGCACGGACACTTCGATCATGTCCAGGGCGTCGAAGCGGTGCGCCAGGCTACGGGCGCGCCGTTCTGGATTCACGAAGCGGAGCGCGACGTTCTGGCGCACGGCCCTGCCCGCGCGAAGATGATGTTCGGTATCGACCTCCCGCCCTCGCCGGTGCCGAACCGATGGCTCCGGGAGGGGGACCGGCTGCAGGTAGGCGCTCTCGCCCTGGATGTCAGGCACACACCCGGGCACAGTCCCGGAGGAGTGTGCCTCCTGGGAGACGGTCTCGCCTTCGTCGGAGATACGCTGTTTGCGGGAAGCATCGGGCGAACGGACATTCCGGGCGGGGACCTCGACACGCTCCTCGCTTCGATCGCCCGCGTGCTCCTGCCGCTTCCGGAGGACACGGTCTGCTATCCGGGCCACGGCCCCGACACGACGATGGGAGAGGAGAAGCGCACAAATCCATTTCTGGTTCCGCTCGTGCGCAGGTCTCCTGAGGACGAATAGAAAACCTTCTTACACGGGTCGAAAACCATCCCAGAAACGAGGTGAGCTCTCATGCTTCAGCACCTGTTCGGCGGACTGGCACCCTGGGGACCTGATTTCCTGCGCCTGGGCGCGGGGATCATCTTTGTCATGCACGGGTACCCGAAGCTGTTCGGTGCGAAGCCCGGCCCGAAGGGCTTTGCCGGATATCTTCAGAGCATGGGATTCAGTCCGCCGCTCTTCTGGGCCTACCTGGTCGCCCTCGCGGAGTTCTTGGGGGGAGTCTGCTTCCTCCTCGGGTTTCTCACGCGCCTCTTCGCGCTCGTCCTTGCCCTCGAGTTCCTGGTCATCATTCTCAAGGTGAAGTGGGCCAAAGGTCTCGATCTCGGCAAGGGCGGCTGGGAGTACGACTGGGCGCTGTTGATGATGGCGCTCTCGCTTCTAGTGACGGGCCCCGGGCGGTGGGCGCTCGACAGCAGGATTCCAACCGGGTTCTGACCGGCACTGAACGATAGTCCGTGCCGGTGCCGCCTCCCCCGCGCCTGGTCTTCGTGCACGGCGCGGGGGGAACGTCTCGTGGCTGGGACCTGCAGCGCCTGGCCTTTCCGGAGGCGCTGGCTGTCGACCTTCCGGGCCGCGGCGGCGAGCGACCTGCATACCGGCGGATCGAAGATTCTGCCGCCTGGCTCCGGGCGGCCGGGCGCGCAGAGGGGTGGTTCCCGGCTGTCCTGGCGGGACACTCGATGGGCGGAGCGATCGCCCTGTGGTCGGCTCTTTCCTACCCGGACGATCTCGCGGGCCTCGTGCTGATTGCCACAGGAGCCCGCCTCCGGGTGGCTCAGGCGATCCGTGAGATGCTGGCCTCCGATTACCCGGCGGCGGTGGACGCGATCATCGCGCGGTCGCTCGGCCCGGGTGCGGATCCCAGGCTCGCGCGCAGGCTCGGCGAGGCCATGAGGGCTGTCCCGGCGGAGGTCACCGCGGCGGACTTCCAGGCCTGCGACACCTTCGACGTCATGGGACGTCTCGAGGAGATCCGCATCCCGGCGCTCGTGATCGCCGGACGCGAGGATCAGATGACGCCTCCGCGGTACGCGGAGTTCCTGCATGCGCACCTGACCCGGTCCCGCCTGGCCTGGGTGGAGGGAGCAGGGCACATGGTGCACGTCGAGCGGCCCCGGGAGGTGAATGAGGCGATTCGCCTATTCCTGGACGATCTCGGCGCTGCCGGCACTGGTCATCCTGCGCAAGGGTAGCCGAGGGGAGGACCGGCTCCGGACGCCGGGGAATACTCGCGCGATGAAGCCCGCCACGAATCTGCGTCAACGAGAGGGAGCGTCCCCCCGGGACCTCCGGCTGCGTATGCGCCGCGGGGAATGGCAGACCCCGACCGCCGGGCTGGCCCCCGGGTTTGCCCAGGCGAACCTGGTGGTCGTGTCCCGGGAGATGGCGTACGACTTCCTCGTGTTTTGTCAGCGGAACCCGAAACCCTGTCCGCTTATTGATGTGACCGATCCGGGGAGCCCTGAGCCGGCCTTCGCCGCTCCGGGGGCAGACCTGCGGACCGACCTCCCCCGGTACCGCGTGTACCGGCAGGGGAGGCTGGACGCCGAGGAGACCGAGATCACCCGCTGCTGGCGGCCCGATCTTGTGGGGTTTCTCCTGGGATGCTCGTTCACGTTCGAGGGGGCGATGCAGCGCGCCGGGCTCCCCGTCCGCCACATTGAGGACGGCCGGAACGCTCCGATGTACGTCACGGCCATCCCCTGCCGCCCTGCAGGCCCGTTCCGTGGCCCCATGGTCGTCAGCATGCGGCCGTTTCCCCCGGGAGACGTTCCACGCGCGATGCTCGTGACGGGGCGCTATCCCCGCGCGCACGGGGCCCCCGTCCACGCCGGCGATCCAGGGGCGATCGGCATCCGGGACCTCGCCCGTCCGGAGTTCGGAGACCCTCCACGGATGGAACCGGGAGAGGTGCCGGTGTTCTGGGCGTGTGGGGTGACCCCGCAGGCCGTAGCCCAGGCCGCCAGTGTCGATTTCATGATCACCCACGCGCCCGGGCACATGTTCATCACCGATCTTCTCGACGAGGATCTGGCGGCCGGCTGACCCACGACGCGACCACGGGCTGGAGGTGAAGATCATGCAGCGGCATCGTGTCACGCGACGCGGCTTCCTGAAGCTGTCCGGGGTGGCCGCCCTGGCCGCAGGCGGGTGGCGGGCCGGTCCGGCGTCGGCACAAGCGGAGGAGATCAAGATTGGAGCCCTCTACCCGCTCACGGGGTCGCTGGCCCGGGTCGGGGCGAACATGAAGAAGGCCGTGGATCTCGCGGTCGAGATCATCAACGCACCGCACCCCGAGCTCGCCCCCCTTACCCTGGCGGCCTCGTCCGGGCTGCCTCGCCTCGGGGGGCGCAGGATCCGCCTGGTGTGGGCGGACGCCAAGGATCCGGCGACAGCGCGGGCGGAGGCGGAGCGGCTCATCGACGAGGAAAAAGTCGTCGCGTTGATGGGATGTTACGCCAGCGCGTTCACCGCCACGGCCAGCCTGGCGGCGGAAACCCGAGGCGTTCCGTTTGTGAACCCGGAATCCTCCTCGCCCACCCTCACCAAGCGGGATTTCAAGTGGTTCTTCCGCACCGGGCCGCACGATGGGATCTTCACCGCGATGTTCTACAAGATGTTCGCCGACCTCAAGACGCAGGGCCGGCGCATCGGCAAGATCGCGATCCTCTCGGAGAACACCGAGTTCGGCGCCAGCGCAACACGCGTAGAAGAAGAGATGGGTAAGAGTGAAGGCTATCAACTGGTGGCGCGCGAGATGTACACCTCTCCCCCGGCGAGCCTCGATGCCGAGCTGACCCGCATCCGGGCATCCGCACCCGACGCGCTCATCGCCAATGGCTACCTGATCGATGCTGTGACGACGATCAGGACGCTCAAGACGATGGGGTACTTCCCGCCGGCGCTGGTGGCGCAGGATTCCGGCTACGTCCTTCCCGACTACGTGAAAGACACGGGCAAGGACGGAGACTACATTATCAGCCGGGCGTCGTGGGCGTTGGGCCTCGGCGTGCGCAAGCCGCTTGTCCGGAAAGTCAACGATGTGTACCGCAGCCGCTACAATGAGGACATGGACGAGACGAATGCGCGGAGTTTTACGGGGCTCCTCGCGCTGGCGGATGCCATCAACCGGGGGGGCGGGACCGGGCCCACACTGATCCTCCAAGGGCTGCTCACAACGAACATTCCCGGGGGAGAGACGATCATGCCGTGGCAGGGGATCAAGTTTGACAAGGATGGCCAGAACATGTACGCCATCGGCGTCATGGTGCAGTTGCTCGGCGGCCAGTACAAGGTCGTCTGGCCGTTCGATCTGGCGGAGACGGCGGTCGTCTGGCCCGCCCCGGCGTGGGCGAACCGCTGACCGTCCGGCGGCCCCTCTCGGTCCATTTGGGGGAGCCCACCCCGCGCCTGCGGGGGTAGTCCCTCCGACAGCCGCAGCGCGTGGATCTCTTTCTCGCCGCGTCTGTCAACGGCCTCATCATGGGACTCGTCTATGCCCTGGTGTCCCTGGGCCTCGGATTGATCTGGGGCGTCATGGACGTGGTGAACTTTGCGCACGCGGAGTACATGATGCTGGCGATGTACGCTACCTTTTTTGCCGGCGGGTGGCTGCACCTGGACCCCTTCGGAGCGCTTCCGCTGGTCGCCCTGCTGGGATTCGCCGCCGGAGTGGGGACGTACGTGGTCCTGATCCGCCGGATCGTGGGCGCCTCGATGGTCACCCAGATCTTCGCGACCTTTGGGCTGCTGTTCTTTCTCCGCTACCTGGCCTTCGCCGTTTTCGGCCCCGATTTCCGCGGGATCACCTGGCCTCTCGCGGGCGGCAGCATCGAGATCGCCGGCGTGCCGGTGAGCACGGCCAAAGCCCTGGCGGCGTCGGCGGCGCTCGTCACTTACGCGGGTCTGCACATGTTCTTACAGTACACGAAGACCGGAAAAGCCCTCCAGGCCGCGGCCCAGAACCCGGTCGCCGCCCTCGCCCTCGGGATTGAGGTGGACCGGATGTACGCGCTGGCGTGGGGCCTCAGCATCGCCACGGCTGCGGTCGCCGGGAACTTCCTCCTCCCGTTCTACCAGGTCAGCCCCACGGTGGCCGATGCCTTCCTGTTGATCACGTTTGCGAGTGTCGTGCTCGGCGGGTTCGGCAGCCTGCTCGGGCCGCTGGTGGGGGGTGTGGCGATCGGGCTCATTGAAGGGATCGCCGGGACGCTGATCTCGCCGACGTTCAAATTGTTCTTTGTCTTTGCGGTGTTTCTGCTCGTGCTCTTCCTGCGGCCCGCGGGGCTCCTCGGCGCAGCGCAGAGATGACGGTTCTCGCCGGGGCCCTCTGGGCCGGGCTGGCGGTCCTTCCCGCGGTCGTCCACAACGCCTACTTTCTCAACGGGATGATCCTCGTCTTCATCTACGGGACCGCCGCGCAGGCGTGGAACCTCCTGGGGGGCTATTGCGGACAGCTCTCGTTCGGGCACGCGGTGTTCTTTGGGGTCGGCGCCTACACGAGCACGCTTCTCCTCATTCACGCCGGGGTCACCCCCTGGAGCGGGATGTGGGCGGGGGCGGCGCTTGCCGCGCTTCTCTCGCTCATCGTGGGCTACCCGACGTTTCGCTTGCGGCGCCACTACTTCGCGCTGGCGACGCTGGCGCTCGCGGAGATGGTACGGATCCTGTTCCTCAACTGGCCGTTCGTGGGCGCCGCGGTCGGGGTCTACCTGCCTCTCTCCTTGATGAACCGGCCTTGGGCGTTCATGTGGAATACGAAGCCGCCCTACTACGAGGCGGCTCTTGCGCTGTTCGGCCTCGCCTGCGCGC
This sequence comes from bacterium, assembly GCA_036275835.1. Classification (GTDB taxonomy): domain Bacteria; phylum Sysuimicrobiota; class Sysuimicrobiia; order Sysuimicrobiales; family Segetimicrobiaceae; genus DASUDA01. The sequence goes on from DASUDA010000191.1 coordinate 19,392, forward strand.
TGGTGGCGGTCACCGACCGGACGCGGCTGGGTCTGTACCTCCGCGCGATCGATCAGGACGAGGACGCGGCTGCGGCGCTGGGCATTCCCGCCCGGAAATATAAGCTGCTCGCGATGGGCCTCAGCGCCGCCCTCACCGCCCTGGCGGGATCCGTGTTCGCCCAATACATCCTCTACATCGACCCGTCGACTGTTCTCGATCCGTCGCGGTCCGTGCTGTTCGCGGTCATGGCCCTGCTGGGAGGCCGAGGAACCGTGATCGGTCCCGCGCTGGGGGCCGGATTCCTCACGCTGCTCTCGCAGTACGCCGGCGGCACGCTGGGCGGTCTTGGCCGCGGCTACGATTATGTCTTGTACGGGCTGGCCATCATGCTCGTCGCCGTGTACGAGCCGCGGGGTCTCGTGGGCGTTCTCGCCCTCCTCGGCCGGGCGATGCGGCGGGGGCCGAGGCGGCCGGTGACCACCGCGCCGGTTCCATCCCCCGGCGCCGGCCCGCGCGGGGCCGATCCCCGGACGTCACTTCTCGATGTCGAAGCGCTCGTGAAGCGGTTCGGAGGAGTAGAGGCGCTGCGGGGAGTCACCCTAAGCGTGCGGCGGGGGGAGATCGTGGGAGTCCTGGGGCCGAACGGCGCCGGAAAATCCACGCTCTTCGACTGCATTACCGGGTTCACGGTGCCGTCGGGGGGGACCATCGTCCTTCGGGCCGGCGGCAGCGACCGCGTGCTGGCGGGCCGCGCTCCCGCGTGGATCGCGCAGCAGGGGCTCGCGCGGACGTTTCAGCTCATCCGCGTCTTCCCCGGTCTGACGGTTCTGGAAAACATGCTGGCCGGGCAGGAGCACCGGGGCGAGCCGCTTTTCCACGTGTTTCGATCGAGCCCTCGCGAGGTCCGGGAACGGGTGGAAGACCTTCTGCGGCTTGTCGGGCTCGAGGGGTCCCCGGACGCCCTCGCGGGGGAACTGTCGTATGGGCAGCAGAAGCTGCTCGCGCTGGCGATGACGCTCGTCCGCGGCCCGCGCCTGGTCTTGCTCGACGAGCCGGTAGCGGGCGTGACCCCCGCCGTGATCGAACGGCTGAAGAACCACATCCGCGCGCAGAACGCCGCGGGCGTCACCTTCCTGATCATCGAGCACAACATCGACGTCCTGACGGAACTGGCCGACCGTCTCTACTTCCTGGCGGACGGCCGCGTCGTGACGGAGGGGCCGCCTGAGGCCATTCAGCGGAGCGAGGAGGTCCTGAGCCTGTACTATGGACGGTAGCCCGGCGCTGCTGGCGGTGGACGATCTCCACGCCGGCTACGGCCAGCAGGAAGTGCTGCGCGGAGTGACGCTCACCGTGCGGCCGGCGGAGACCGTCTGCATCATCGGCCCCAACGGCGCGGGAAAGTCGACGCTGCTCCGCACGGTGTTCGGCTTCCTCCGTCCCGCCCGGGGCACGATCTTCTTCGCCGGGACCTCTCTCGTCGGCCGCCGGCCTCCGGAGATCCTCCGGCAGGGGATCGCCTACGTGCCACAAGGGGTCAGCGTCCTTCCGCACCTCAGCGTGGAGGACAACCTCCTGCTCGCCGCCTACATCCGGGAGGACCACGGCGTGCGCGGCGACATCGAGCGCTTGCTGGTGTCTTTCCCCGCGCTTGCGGAGCGCCGGCGCCGGCCCGCCCGGACCTTGAGCGGTGGTGAGCGGCGGATGCTGGAGATCGCGCGCATCCTGCTGGTGCATCCCCGGCTCGTGTTGCTGGATGAGCCGACGATCGGCCTGGCGGGCGTCGTGATGGAGTTTGTCTATGAGAAGATTCGCGAGTTTCACCGCCGCGGCGTGGCGGTGCTGCTCGTCGAGCAAAATGCGCGCACGGCGCTGCGCCACAGCCACCGGGCCTACGTCCTCGAGCAGGGGCGCGTGCGGTTCGAGGGAAGCGGCGAAGAGATCCTGGCCCACCCGGACGTGCGGCGGGTCTATCTGGGGGAACGCGTATGACCGGCGCCCGGTGCCGGATCGGCGTGGACGTCGGAGGGACGTTTACCGACCTCATCGCCGCGCCCGAGGACGGCGGCGGTCTCATCCCGGTCAAGCTCCTCAGCACGCCCCGCTCGCCGGCGGACGGCGTGATCGACGCGCTCACCCGGTTCCTCGGGGGAAACGACGCGAACGCGAGCTACCTGGTGCACGCGTCCACGATCGGCACAAACCTGTTCCTCGGCCAGATGGGACTCACCCTTCCCCGCACAGCCCTGGTGTGCACCGAAGGGTTTCGTGACGTCCTCGAGATCGGCCGCCAGCGCCGCGCCGAGTTGTACAATCTCTTCTATCAGCGGCCTCGCGCCCTCGTCGACCGCCGGCATCGAATCGGGATCCCGGAACGAATCGATTGGGAGGGGCGCGTCGTGCGTCCTCTCGATGAAGAGAGCGTCCGCGCCGCGGGCCGCCGGCTCGCCGCCGAAGGCGTCGAGGCCGTGGCGATCGCGTTTCTGCACAGCTACGCCAATCCGGCGCACGAGCGGCGGGCGAAGGCGCTGCTGGCCGAGATCCTGCCGCAGGCCGTCGTCATCGCGTCCAGCGAGGTGGACCCCGAATACCGGGAGTACGAGCGCACGAGCACGACAGTCGTCAACGCCGTGCTCTCACCCGTCGTGTCGCGATATCTCCGCAGCCTCGCCCACCGCTTGCCGCAGGGGATGTCCGGGACGCCGCTGTACGCGATGCAGAGCAGCGGGGGCATCACGACGATCGAGGGCGCGGCGGCGACCCCCGGCGCGGTCATCGAATCTGGCCCTGCCGCGGGCGTCGTCGGCGCCGCCGCGTTCGCCCGGACCCTGGGCCTCGCCCGCGCGCTCAGCTTTGACATGGGCGGCACGACCGCCAAGGCCGGCGCCGTGATCGACGGCCGGCCGGAGGTCGTCACGGAGTACGAAGTCGGCGGCGTGGTGCACGCCGGAAGGATCGTGCGCGGCAGCGGCTATCCCGTCCGCTCCCCGTTCATTGACCTGGCCGAGGTGAGCGCGGGCGGCGGCACCGTGGCCTGGGTGGACGACGCCGCGCTGCGCTGCGGGCCGGTGAGCGCGGGCGCGGATCCTGGGCCCGCCTGTTACGGCCTCGGGGGCGACCGCCCAACGGTCACAGACGCTCACCTGGCGCTTGGCCTGCTGTCTCCGGAAGGCCTCCTGGGAGGGCGGATGGGTCTGTCGCGCAGCGCCGCGGAGCGCGCGCTCAAGACGGTTGCCGGCCCGCTGGGGTTGGAGCTCACCGCCGCCGCCGCCGGAATCCTGGAGGTCGTCAACGCGCAAATGGCCCGGGCGCTCCGGATCGTCTCGCTCGAGCGCGGCCATGATCCGCGGGAGATGGTGATGGTGGCGTTCGGCGGCGCCGGACCGATGCACGCGGCGGCGCTCGCCGACGATCTGGGCATCAGGGAGGTGGTGATCCCCGCGACCCCCGGCCTGTTCTCGGCGGTGGGATTGCTGGCGGCCGATCTCCGGTGCGACCGCGTGGAGAGCGTCATGCGGCCGCTGGCGCATGTCGACGGCGCCTGGCTGGAGACACGATTTCGCCACCTCGACGCGGAGGCGCGGCAGGCCGTGCAAGACGGCGACGGGCGGCGGAGGGTGGTCGTACAGCGGGGTCTCGATCTCCGCTACATCGGGCAGTCGTACGAACTGACCGTGCCGGGCGAGGTGGGGGTGGAGAAGGCGGCGGAGGCGTTCCGGGCCCGCCACGCGGACATTTACGGATACGCGCCCGCCCAGGAACCGGTCGAGGTCGTGAACGTGCGCGTGACGGCGTTTGGGATCATGCCGTCCCTCGCATTCGAGGCGGCGCGCGCCGCCTCGCCATCCGCGCATGCACCGCAGACCCGGCAGGCGTATCTTGCGGGCCGGTGGGAAGAGGTCCCGGTCCTGACCCGGAGCGCGCTCGAGCCGGGACGGCACGTGGCCGGCCCCGCGATCGTCGAAGAGAGCGATGCCACGACGGTCGTTCCTCCCGGATGGTCGGTGCGCGCCGAGCAGGCGGGAACGCTCCGCATGAGGAGGACCCGGATGTAACTCGGCGGCCGACCATGCCTCGCGGACGCCATTAAGCGACTACTCTGGAGGTGACGACGCGACTGGTGAGACCCGATCCCGTCACGGTCGAAGTGATCCGGAACGCGATGGTGTACGCGGCGGAAGAGATGGGCCTCTCTCTCCGGAACGCGAGCTATTCCCCGAACATCAAGGAGCGGATGGACCACTCCTGCGCTCTGTTTGATGCGGACGCCCGCCTGATCGCGCAGGCGGAGCACATTCCCGCCCACCTGGGCTCGATGCCGCTGGGCGTGCGGAACACGGTGCCGTTGCTCCGCGCCCGGCCTCAGCACCCCGGCGACGTCTTCATCATCAACGATCCCTACATCGCCGGCACCCACCTCAACGACATCATGGTGATCCGACCGCTCTTCCATCAGGGAGAGATCATCGGGTACAGCGCCAACAAGGCCCACCACGTGGACGTCGGCGGCCGCACGCCGGGCAGTCTCAGCAGCGATGCCCGGGAACTGTGCGAAGAAGGGGTGCGGATCCCTCTTCTGCCCATCATCCGCGAGGGGCGCGAAGTTCCGGAAACGGTCGAGATGATCCTGGCCAACGTCCGGTCCCCGGACACCACGCAGGGCGACCTCCGGGCGCAGATCGCGGCGGCCTCCCTGGGCGAGCGGCGCGTGGCCGAGCTCCTGGCGCGGCACGGGTGGGAGCGCATGGAGGCGGCCTGGGCGGCGATTCTCGATCAGGGGGAGGCGCAGGCGCGCCGCGCGTTTGCGTCGCTGCCCCCCGGCCGGTACGCGGCCGAGGACTGCCTGGAGGACGACGGCACACCGGGCGGGCTCCTCTGGCTGCGCGTCGCGGTCACGGTGGATCCCGCCGCGGTCCGCGTGGATTTCAGCGGAACGGATCCTCAGGTGCCCCGGCCGATCAATGCGGTGTTCGGAGTGACCGTGGCCGGAGCGGTCTACGCTCTGAAGGCCGTGTGCGATCCTGGGACGCCGATGAATGAGGGCTGGCTGCGTCCGGTCGAGGTCATCGCCCCGCCCGGCACGGTGATCAACCCCGTCCGTCCGGCCCCGGTGGGCGTGGGGAACACAGAGACCAGCCAGCGTGTGGCCGACGTGGTGCTGCGCGCGCTCGCCGAGGCCGTCCCGGCCCGGGTGCCGGCAGCGTCAAACGGGTCGATGAGCAACGTGACCGTGGGTGGGTTCGATTCCCTCCGCGCTCGCCCGTGGACGTTTTACGAGACGATCGCCGGTGGGATGGGGGGACGGCGGGGGCTTGACGGAATCGACGGCATTCACTGCAACATGACGAACACGATGAACACGCCGATCGAGGCGATCGAGCAGGGGCTGCCTCTCCGGTTTCTCGCCTACGAGTTTCGCCCAGGGACGGGCGGCCGGGGGCGGTGGCGGGGCGGGTGCGGCGTCTGCCGGGCGTGGGAGCTGCTCGCGGACGAGGCGACGGTCTCGATCCTCACCGAGCGCACCCGGGTCGCGCCGTGGGGCCTGGCCGGGGGGGAATCGGGCGGGCTGGCCCGCCATCGCGTGCGCAGGGCTGACGGCCGTGAGGAGGTGCTGCCGCCGAAGCACACCACCCGCCTGCGTCGCGGCGATGTTCTGATCATGGAGACCCCGGGCGGCGCCGGGTACGGGGATCCGGCGGATCGCGATCCGGCGGCGGCGCGGCGGGACCGGGAGAACGAACTGGCCTGACCTCCCGGCAGAGCCGCACCGCGAGGGCCACCAGTTCCGCGTTGTCGCGAGCGAGCGCGCCATCCGGGCCGACCGTCGTGTCCTCCAGGCCGATGCGAATGTCGTGGCCCCCCACGATCGCCGACCGCAGCACCGCCCACGTGGCGAGGCCGTTCCCGTGGTGCACCTGCCGCAGCGTCACCCCGGCGTCCTCGAGACGGGCGCTGATGGCGCTGGCGACCGCGACGGCCCGCGCGGAATCCTCCGCGGTCGGCTCGATGAGGACGCGCAGACAGCTCTGAGGGAGCCCGCTCCCCAGAAAGCGGTCGGCGTCGTCGGTGTCCCAGAGCCCGGCCTCGATCCCCACGCCGTCACGGATGAGCGCACGGCAGAGGTCGTGAACCCCCTCTTCCCGGACGTTGACGGAGACAAAGTCCGGCTTCACCCTCCACTCCGAGACATGCGCGATGCGCCGCGTCAGGTCGGGCTCCGCGTCCGCGATGGTGCTGAGACCGACGGGCACGCCGGGGCACGCCCTCCGGATCGCGGCGACGACGGCGTCGACCGTGGCGGGCTCAAGCGTTTGCGCGCCGTCCGGGCGCAGCGCATGAACATGGAGCGCCCCCGCCCCGGCGGCGATGGCCCCGGCGGCGGCACGGGCGATCTCGTCGGGCGAGATCGGGACGGCGGGATGCTGGGCCCGTGTCGTGCCGCCGTTGAGGCAGGCCTTGAGCAGAATGCGTTCATCCACGCTCCGGTGTTCTCCCCTGTGGGGAGGGCTTCCTACGCCGCGGCACGTATCAGATGACAGGAGCGCCATGTCGCCGCGAGGGTCACAACGTCGCGCGCGGGCAGGAGGGTGTCCGTGGGGCGGGCCGTGGACATTAACTGCGACCTGGGGGAGAGTTTCGGCGCGTACACGATCGGGGACGACTCCGCGATGATGCCCGTCATCACGTCCGCCAACATCGCGTGCGGGTTTCACGGGGGAGACCCGCTGGTGATGGAGCGCACCGTGCGCCTGGCGCGCGAGCATGGAGTCGAGATCGGGGCGCATCCGGGTTTTCCCGACCTGTGGGGGTTCGGCCGCCGCGAGATGCGCTTGTCCGCCGACGAGCTCCGGGCGGTGCTCACATATCAGATCGGCGCCCTGTGGGCGTTCGCCCGCGCCCAGGGGACGCGGCTGCAGCACGTCAAGCCCCATGGCGCCCTGTATAATATGGCGGCCAACGACGCGGGATGGTCGCGCGTCATCGCCGGCGCGATCGCCAGCATCGATTCCGGTCTGATTCTGGTGGCGTTGCACGGCTCCGTCATGGAGCGCTCTGGCCGGGACGCGGGCCTGCGGGTTGGCCGCGAGGCGTTCGGGGACCGCGCCTATAACGCGAACGGGACCCTGGTGCCCCGCGCGCGTCCCGACGCGCTCATCACGGAACCCGCGGCGGTGGCCCGCCGCGTCGTCGAGATGGTCACGGAGGGGACCGTGGAAACAGTGGACGGCGGTGAGATTCGCCTGGCCCCCGACACGCTCTGCTTCCACGGCGATACGCCGGGAGCGCCTCGCCTCGCTCACGCAGCACGGGATGCGCTCGTGCGCGTTGGCGTGGAGATCGCGCCGATGGGCCGATGGCTCTCGTGACGTCCTCCCGCGCCGCCGGCCTCGACTGGCGGCTCACCCTCGCGTTCATCGACACGGCTGGCGGCGAGATGGAGCGCGCCCGGCTGCGCGGCCTGCTCGGCCGCGCCCGTCCGGATCCCAAGGCCGTTCTCACGCTTGAGGCGCGGCAGAATCTCGACGGCGGGTTTCCGCACGACCTGATCCACCAGGGGCAGCCTTCTACGATTCGGGCGACGGCAACCGCGCTCACCTGGCTGGAGGACCTCGGTCTCCGCGGTGGCCCCCTCGTTGACCACGTCCTCACCTTTCTTCTGGCGGTTCAGCGGCCCGACGGCTCCTGGGACGAACCCCCGGGTGTGCTCCGCTACGGGCCGCCGACGCACCTCATACCCGGCGATCCTAGGGTTCGGGCCCTCTCCACCGCGCTGGCGGCCTACTGGCTCGCACGGATGCGGTATGGAGGTGATGCGATCTCACGCGCCGTCGCATACCTGCGGGCGCGCCAGGCGCCGGACGGGCGCTTCCTGGGATTTCTTCGGACGACGTGGCTGGGGACGGCTCTTTTCAGGCTCGTGGAGGGGGAGGACTCGGCCTGCGCCGGACGGGGCCTTGAGGCGCTTTCAGCCGTGGACGCGAACCGGTGGCATCCCGGCGCCTTGGCCGGGATGCTCGCCTGCCTGGCGGAGGTGGGTGTGCCGGAGAACCAGCCGCTCATCGCGCGCAGCCTTGCGCGCCTGCGGAGCCTCGCCCGGCTCGACGGATCGTGGCTGTCCGAGGACGGTGACCTCTCTCCTGTGGAGCTGACCCTGCGGGCGCTGCGCGCGCTCCTCCTCTATGGCGCCGTCTCCCCCGGGCCGGAGCGGGATGTGGCGGGGCCACCGGCCGTACCTCGCGGACGCCCCTGATCGACTATGATGGGGGCGACGACGCGACCGGCGGCGCAAGCGGCGCAAAGATGAGCATCCAGGTGCTTCAGCAGATCCAGGGCGTGGTGAGCGAGGCAGTCGAGGAGCGCCGCGGACTCGTCGTCTACTCCAGGTTGGAACCGGCGGAGATGGACCGTCTTGCCCGCCGGCTCGAGCGAGAAGCGCTTGAGAAGATCCGGCGCCTTCTTCCTGAGCAGACGGTGGACCAGCGGGTGCTCGGCGTTCGGCACCGCCTGGAGCGGATGGAGAATGAACTCACCGAACTAGGAGGGCACGGCGAGATCCGGGAAACCAGCCGGCAAATGCAGACCGATGAGATCGTGTGGCAGGCGTTTGAAGATATTGCGTGGATGCTCGGGGTGGAGTAAGCCGGGGCGGCCTATCGCCGGCGGCCGCCGCGCTTGGCTTCGGTGTTCCGCTTGAGGTCGAGGAGACGCTCTTCGCTTTCCTTCAAGAACTTGGCCAGTTTGTCTTCGAAAGACGCCTTCGCCTTCGCGCGCGCCTGACGTTCCGCCGGGTCCAGCGCCTGCTTGACCGAGAGATCGAGCTTGCCTTTCTCATTGTAGCCGAGCACCTTGACCTTGACGCGCTCCTGTTCTTTCAGGTAGTCACGCACGTCTTTGACATAGGTGTCGGCAATCTCGGAGATGTGAACGAGGCCGCTCTTTCCATCGGGGAGTTCTACGAAAGCGCCGTAGTGGGTGATTTTGACGACGACGCCTTCCAAAATCGTACCTGCCTCAAGACTCATGCCCGACTTGCAGTCCCCTCCTGAAAACGATGCCTGCAGATTATATCTTACTCGCCAAAGGGTGTCAAGAAATTGAGGGCCTCGAACCTCTCAAACGGCCGCAAAAACGGCGCTAGACACGCAGCCACCCGAACAGGTGCTTGAGGAATTCGCGCAGCCGGGCCGCCCAGTGCGGGGCCCCGGCAGTCTGATGGCGGCGGCCGGCGGGGTCGGAGACCGCGGCGTCTTTGGCGTGCGTCGGGCCGGACGTGGGGGAGCCGGGCGGAACGATCAACAGCTCGATCTCGCCGGGCCGGACGAGACCGAGCTGTTCGCGCGCCAGCCGCTCGATGTAGCGGTCGTCTGTCTGAAGCCGGTGGATCTCTTCCCGGAGACGCTGATTCTCGGCGATGAGATCCCGGCGATGCTGTTCCAATCTCGCGGCCTCCCGCGCCAGGCCGTAGGTGCGGGCGTATTGCACGGACAGGGCGAAGAGCATCGCCGCCGCGGCGCACGCGACCGCGATTCTGCAGAGGCGCCGCAGAGGATCCGGCGCCGGCCGGTGCCCGCCCGGCGAGGCCGCCGGTCCCGAGCGGGGGGACTGTGCCGGAGGAGAGGCCGGTGGATCGCCGCCGCGTCTCACCGGCGGAACATCAGCGCGATCATCCGGGGCGGCAGCGACCAGAGCCAGGGGAGCGCGAGGGCGCCGAGGCCGATGAGGAGAGCTATTCGGACGCGCGGCCACATGTCAAACGACCGGAGCGCATGGCGCCAGAACGGCGTGAGGGTCCCCTCCTGCTGGAGGTGGAACCACGCCACCGCGACCTGGCGGAGATACCGAGTGGTTTCGGGAAACGGCGGCACGCCGCCGTGTTGGGCCACTTCGCCCGCGCCGGCATTGTACGCAGCGACGGCCAGCACTGTGTTTCCTCCAAACTGATCGACGAGGCGGCGGAGATAGACGGTGCCCACTTCGAGGTTTGCGGCCGGGTCCTCCATGCAGGGCGGCGAGGTCAGCCGGGCGATCGCCGGGGCGCACCTGGACCGATAGCCGATCTCTCGCCAGGTCGCCGGCATCACCTGCATCAAACCGTAGGCGCCACGCAGCGAGCGGGCGTGTGCGTCGAAGCCGCTTTCGGCCATGACGATCGCGGCGACGAGCGCGGGGTTCAGGCGGTACGCGGAGGCGGTCTCGTTGATCAGGTCTGCATAGGGAAGGGCGCGCACCGCGCGGGCGACGGCCGCATCACGCGTGAATCGGGCGACGGCCGTCTGGACGTGGGCCGTTGTCATGTAGGTGACCGTGAGGGCGATAAGGAGGACTACCGCGCAGACAGCGCCGTACACGCCTGTCCAACGCGGCATTCCTCCCGGGCTGCAGCCGGGAGCCATGATCACCTTCCCCTTCTGGATGAGCCGCCCGACTCCTCCCGCCGATCAGGCGTCTAGTCTGCGCGTCCTCTCTTCGGTGTCGGCCGCGCGCCCGTATCGGCCGCCAGGTGGGCAAAGGCGGAGGCGCCCGCGTACCGGGCATCTCCACCGAGTATCTCTTCGATGCGCAGCAGCTGGTTGTACTTGCCGACCCGTTCGGACCGCGCAGGCGCCCCCGTCTTGATCTGCCCGGCACCCGACGCCACGGCGAGGTCGGCGATCGTCACGTCCTCCGTCTCGCCCGACCGGTGGGAGATGACGGCGGCCCACCCGTGGCGTCTCGTCACCCGGATCGCGTCCAGAGTCTCGCTCAGGGTCCCGATCTGGTTGAGCTTGATGAGGACCGCGTTGCTCGCGCGCCGCGCGATCCCCTGCGCGATTCGCGCCGGGTTCGTCACGTACAGGTCGTCGCCGACGATCTGGAGGCGCGTCCCCAGCCGCCGCACGAGGGCCGCCCATCCGTCCCAATCATCCTCGGCGAGGCCGTCCTCGATGGAAATGATCGGGAAGCGGGACACCAGTCCGGCATAGTACTCGATCATCTCCTCCGCGGAGCGAAGGGTCTGTCCCCGGTCGAGGGCGTATCGCCCGTCGCGGAAGAGGTTGCTCGCCGCCGGATCGATAGCGAGCGCCAAGTCGCGGCCCGGAGCATATCCGGCCTCATCGATCGCCGACACCAGCAGCTCAAGCGCCTCTTCATTGCCGGCGAGCTCCGGCGCGAACCCGCCCTCGTCTCCGACGCCGGTCGCGAGCCCCCGGTTTCGGAGGACGCGGTGAAGCTGGTGGTATGTTTCGGCTCCCATCCGCAGCGCCTCCGTAAACGACTCCGCACCCACGGGCACGACCATGAACTCCTGGAAGTCCAGAGCGTTATCGGCGTGTTTGCCTCCGTTGAGGATGTTCATGAGCGGAACGGGAAGGGTCGTCGCGCCGGAGCCTCCCAGATGGCGGAAGAGGGGAAGGTCACGGTCCGCGGCCGCGGCGCGGGCCAGGGCCAGAGAGACGCCGAGGATCGCGTTGGCTCCGAGCCGGCTCTTATTCGGAGTGCCGTCCAGCGCGCGCATCGCCTCGTCGAGACCCTTCTGGTCCAGCCCGTCACGCCCCATGAGCGCGGGCCTGAGCGTGTCCCGGACGTGGCGAACGGCGGTGCGGACTCCGAGCCCCCCGTATCGCGCAGGGTCACCGTCCCGCAGTTCCAGCGCTTCGTGCGTGCCCGTGCTGGCCCCCGACGGCACCGAGGCGCGTCCCCGCGCGCCCGTGTCCAGCGTCACCTCGACCTCGACCGTGGGGTTCCCGCGCGAGTCCAGGATCTCTCGAGCCGTGACCGCGGCGATGGCTGACACCTAGCGCCTCCACGTCTCCGGGATCTGCGGCCAGAAGATGGCCGCAGGTCACTCCGGTGGGCTCTCCTCCAGCACCTCGCAGAATCGTTCCGGGTTCTGCCGTGGCGAGTCCGGAACGGTCAGTACCCGGGCCCGGATGCGCCGGTCCGCCACCTCGACGGTGATGAGGTCGCCCGCCCGCACGGCGGCGGAGGCAGAGGCCGGATGGCCGTTCAGTGCGACCCGGCCGGCATGGCACAGCCTGTTGGCCAGGGCCCGGCGCCGGACGAGGCGGCTGATCTGGAGGAACTTATCGAGCCGCACGCCAGAGGGAATGGAGTTCGTCGGGCGTGTACTCGCCGAGCCGCCGGCCTGCCTTTCGCGCGGCCGCTTCCAGGCGTGTGAACCGGTCCTTGAATTTTGCGGACGCGGCGCGCAGCGCCAACTCGCCGTCCAATCCGAGATACCGGGACAGGTTCGCGGCGGTGAACAGGAGATCGCCCAATTCGTCCGCGATGTCCTCCGGAGGGCCGCTGGCCGCCGCGCGCTCGAGTTCGGTGAGCTCCTCCCGGATCTTGACGATCGCGGCGTGGAGGTCGGGCCAGGTAAACCCGGCCCGGGCGGCCCGGGCCTGCATGTGCTGCGCGAGCATCAATGCCGGCAGCGTGCGCGCGAGGCCGTCGAGGGCGCTCTGCCCGTCCGCCGCGGCGCCGCCTGTCCCATCCTGGCCGCGGTGGAGGCTTCCATCATGCGACGCCCGCGCCTGCGCCCGTTCTTCGTCCTTGATCGCATCCCACCGGGCCACGACCCCCTCGGCCCCGCTCACCTGGGCCTCCCCGAAGACGTGCGGGTGCCGGCGGACAAGTTTCTCTGCGAGGCTGGCGACCACATCGTTGATCGTGAACGCGCCCGCTTCCGCGGCCATCTGCGCATGAAACACCACCTGGAGCAGCAGATCCCCGAGTTCTTCCCGAAGCCGGTCCGGCGCGCCGTCATCAATGGCCTCCAGAGCCTCGTAGGTCTCTTCCAGGAGATACGGGCGCAGAGACGCGTGGGTCTGCTCGCGGTCCCAGGGGCATCCCCCCGGCCCTCGGAGGCGCGCCATGATCGCCACCAATTCATCAAACGTCGGACGGTCGCCCATCTTCTCGGTCTCCTCTCCCCTCTCCGCGTGCCGTGATCCGCTGGGGTGATTGTCGATCCGCGCTCGCCGATCAGCGCGTGCGGTCGGGCCGGGAGTTCCGCGCCCCCGAGGCGGCCGGCTGATGCGCGTCCGCAGAACTGTCCCCAACGGGTGTCCGGACACGCCCGGCTCCCTCACCCATTCCTGTGGCCAGCCGGCCGAGGACCTCGCCGAGTAGGCGGACGATCTCCCCGAATCCTCCGCCGGCCGTCTGGATGAGGAGACCGTCCGGCGTCCACCGGGCGCGGTCGCCTGATCCTGCCAAAAAAGCGCGCACGCGATCGTCCACGCCGTCCGGATCCGCGAGCCGGAGCAGCACGCCACCGCGCTCCCGGGAGATCGCCGCCACACCGGCCCGGCGGGCCAGAATGCGCAGCCGGATCACCTCCGCCAGGTTCTGCGCCGGCTCCGGGAGCGGTCCGTACCGATCTCGCAGTTCCGCGATCACAGCCTCGCCCTCTTCGCTCGTCTGGGCTGCCGCCAGGCGGCGATAGGCGGCCATCCGCTGCGGCGGCGAGGCGATGTATCCTTCCGGCAGATACGCGCCCGCTTCCAGATTCACCGTCACCTCGGGGACCTCTTCGACGATCTCGCCGCGGACCTCTCGGATCGCCTCATCCAGCAGATGCGTATACAGGTCGAACCCGACGGCAGCCAGGTGCCCATGTTGTTCCGCCCCGAGCAGGTTCCCGGCTCCGCGGATCTCGAGGTCCCGCATCGCTAGGCGAAGCCCGGAGCCGAGTTCGACAAACTCCCGCATGGCGACAAGACGCTGTTCCGCGTCGGGTGTGAGGCGCGCGTGGCGCGGGTAGAGCAGGTAGGCGTAGGCCTGACGGTCGGCGCGCCCGACGCGGCCGCGGAGCTGGTAGAGCTGGGCGAGTCCGAGCAGGTGGGCATCCTCGATGATGATCGTGTTCACCCGGGGGATATCCAGGCCGATCTCCACGATCGTCGTGCACACCAGGACGTCGTACCGGCCCCCCAGGAAGTCGAGCATCACCTCTTCCAAGCGCGCCTCGGGCATCTGGCCGTGGGCCACCCCCACGCGCGCCCCTGGGACCGCCCGCCGGATCCGCTGGGCCGCCCGCTCAATCGTCTCCACCCGATTGTGAACGACGTAGACCTGACCGTCCCGCTCCAGCTCTCTTTGGATCGCCTCCTGGATCAGCGCCGGCTCTTCCTCTCGGATGAACGTCCGGATCGGCTGGCGGGCGTCCGGCGGGGTCTCCATCACCGAGAGGTCCCGCAGGCCGGTGAGGGACATGTGCAGGGTGCGCGGAATCGGGGTGGCGGTCAGCGTCAGCACGTCCACCTGGGTCCGCAGTTTTTTCAGGCGTTCCTTGTGCGCGACGCCGAACCGCTGCTCCTCGTCTATGATGACGAGGCCGAGCGCGTGGAACGAGACCGAGGGGCTGAGCAGCGCGTGGGTGCCGATCACGACGTCCACCGCTCCGGCGCGGAGGGCATCCAGGATCTCCTTCTGTTCCCGGGGCGTGCGAAACCGGCTGAGCATCTCGATGCGAATGGGAAACGCGGCGAACCGCTCGCGGAACACCGTGTAGTGCTGCTGCGCGAGGATCGTCGTGGGAACCAGGACGGCGACCTGCTTGCCGTCCATCACCGCTTTGAATGCCGCGCGCAGGGCTACCTCGGTCTTCCCATAGCCCACGTCCCCGGCGACAAGACGGTCCATCGGACGCGGCGCCTCCATGTCCCGCTTCACGTCGTCGATCGCCTTCCGCTGGTCCGGCGTCTCCTCGTAGGCGAAGGCTTCTTCCATTTCCCGCTGCCACGGAGTATCGGGAGCGAACGTGTGTCCCCGGACCTGCTCGCGCGACGCGTACAGTTCGAGCAGGTCCCGCGCCATCTCGCGCGCCCGCTCCTTGACCCGCCGCTTTTCCCGCTCCCACTCCATGCCGCCCAGCCGGTGGATCTGCGGCGTCTGATCGTCCACGCCGATGTACCGCTGGACGAGGTTGATCTGGTCTGTCGGGACGTACAGCGCGTCTCCCTGCGCGTACTCCAGGTGCAGGTAGTCGCGTTCTCCTCCATCGATCGTGAGACGCTCGAGCCCCCGGTACACGCCAATCCCGTGGTTGACGTGTACGACGAGGTCCCCGGGCGCGAGTTCCGTCCAGCTCGCGAGACGGGCGCTGTCCCGAAGCCACCGCATCTGCCGCCTGCGGCGTTGCCAGCCGAGGATCTCGCTGTCCGTGATCACCACCAGGTCGTCCAGCGTGAATCCCTCGGTGAGCCCCTGGGGCACGGCCACGACGCTCCCCGGCGCGGGGGGGTCCTGAAGATGCTCCACCACGCCGGCCGCCACCCCGTGCTCGCCGAACAACTCCCCGACCCGGTGGGCCTGCCGGCTCGCGACAACGACCCGGCGCCCCGCATCTACCCACTGCCGCAGGTGGCGCGCCAGCGCGTCCGTCTGGCCGGCGAATGACTCGACCGCTCCAAACGGCATCTCCGCCACCTCACCTCGCGACGGCCGGCGCAGCGCCGACAGCGAAGCGATCCGGTGGGTGGACAGCGCCTGGGCGACCCTGTCCCAGGGGACGAGGGAAAGCGGCGCCGGGTTCCGGCCCGCCTCAACGGCGCGCCGGTGAATGGCGGCGGCCTGCTGGTACAGCGAGTGCGCCTGCCGGGCCGTTTCATCCGGCTCGTCGATCACGCAGACCGCGCCTGAAAGGGCGTCCGGGAGCGCGGGTCCGGGCTCCTCCGATCCGGGTCGTTCTGGGGAGGCCGACCCCGGCGCGCGGGCGGGCAGAAGCGTGATCTCCGGGATCTGGTCGACGGTGCGCTGGGTGTCCGGGTCGAACACCCGGACTGACTCGATCTCGTCCCCGACCCATTCGATGCGCACCGGCCGGGTCTCGGTCGAGGGGAAAACGTCGATCAATCCTCCGCGGAGCGCCATCTCCCCGGGAGCGTGGACGAGATCGGTCCGTTCGTACCCGCCGGCGGCGAGGCGCGAGACGACCTCTTCGAGTCTCTGGGGCGTTCCCGGGCGCAGATCCACGCGAAGCGCCTCGACGCGGCGGGGGTCCGGCGGCGGGGACAGGAACCCGGCCGGCGGGGCGATGACGACAACAGAATCCCCCCGGCGGACGTCCTCCAGGAGCCGCTGGCGCATCCCTTCGGTCTCCACCGACGGAGGATCCTCGGGGTTGAGCGCCTCCCAGGGGGCGAGAAGGTGCACCCGATGCCCGTCGGGCGGGAGGAACGCGGCAAGGTCATCGGCCAGCTTTTCGGCCTGCTCCCTCCCCGGTGTCAGGATGAGCCAGACCGGGATTTCGTCGCCGCCCTGCGCGACAAGGGCAGCGACCAAGAACGCCTTCGCGGCTCCGGCGGGACCAACAATCCACGGCCGCCGGCCACTGGTGACGTGCCCGTAAATCGCGAGAAACTCCCGTCTGCGCTGCAGAAGCGGGAGGATACCAGACAACGGCATGGGACAGCCTCCGCCCGACTATTCTACGGGAGCGAGGAAAAATGCGTCAACGAGCGCTATCGCTCGCGTGCGATGGGAGGAGTCGGGGTTGTGGCGCGGCGGCCCCGGTACCAGTTGGTGATCGGCAGCCGCCTATCTTTCCCAAACGCCTTTGGCGTGATCTTGATTCCCGGAGGCGCCTGCCGGCGCTTGTACTCGCTGCGGTCGACCATCGTAATGACGCGCGCGACGGTCGCCGGATCGAACCCCTGGGCCACGATCTCCTCAGCCGGCCGGTCGTCCTCGACGTACAGTTTGAGGATCGGATCCAGTACCTCGTACGGGGGAAGAGTATCCTGGTCGGTCTGGTCTTCGCGCAGTTCCGCGGTCGGCGCACGCGACAGGACCCCGTCGGGGATCGCCGGTCGACTCCCCCGGGCATTGCGCCACCGGGCAAGGCGATAGACGAGCGTCTTCGGCACGTCTTTGAGGACCGCGAATCCCCCCGCCATGTCGCCGTACAGGGTGGCGTACCCCACGCTCAGCTCGCTCTTATTCCCGGTCGTCAGGACAAGCCAGCCGAACTTATTGGAAAGGGCCATTAATATATTGCCCCGCGTCCGAGCCTGCAGGTTCTCCTCGGCCACGTCGCGGGGGCGGCCCGCGAATGCGCTGGTCAGCGTCTCACCGTAGGCTGCGACGACCGTGTCGATCGGGAGGTCGAGGACGGTAATCCCGAGGGCCCGGGCCACGTCGGCCGCGTAGCGCCGGCTGGCGTCGGACGTGAACCGGGACGGCATCGTCACGCCCCGGACGGCATCGGCTCCCAGGGCGTCCGCCGCGATCGCGGCGACGAGCGAGGAGTCCACCCCGCCGCTCAGACCGATGGCGACGGTCCGGAACCCGTTCTTCCGCACATAGTCCCGCGTTCCGAGAACGAGCGCCCGGTAGATTTCTTCGACTTCTTCCGGCGGGTCTACGATCTGTCCGTCCGGCAGGGCCGCGCCCATGGCGCCAGCCGGCTGCGGCGGGGAGACGCTCGCGGGCAGGGGCTCGAGGGGGTGGGGCGAGAGGGTGTAGACGGGGGCGCGCACCCCTTCTCCCTGGAGCGCATCGGAGGTCCTGATCGGGTTGTACCGGCGGATCCCGCGGATCGCCTCCACGTCCAGATCCGCGACGACCAGGGCCTCCTCGAACGCCGGTCCGCGGGCGACCACCCATCCGGCGGGGTCGATGATCACGCCCGTCCCATCGAACACGAGCTCATCCTGGCCGCCGACGAGGTTGTTGTACGCCAGCGCCACCGCGTAGTCGCGCGCGCGGGTCTTGAGCATCTCCTCCCGCACGCGCCACTTGCCGGCGAAGTAGGGAGAACCGTTGATGTTGATCGCCACGAGGGCACCGGCGAGGGCCTGCGCCAGGAGAGGTCCGCCCGGCGCCCAGATGTCCTCGCAGATCGTGACACCGACCGGTACGCCGTGAATGATGAACACCGGGCTCTCGGTTCCTGGCTGGAAGTACCGTTTCTCGTCGAACACCCCGTAGTTCGGAAGCCGCATCTTGTGGTACACACCGGCGATCCGCCCCTCGGCGAGCACCGCCGCGGCGTTGTACAGGTGGTCGCCGGAGTCGGCAAAACCGACGACCGCCACCGTACGGGTGGCGTGGCGCGCGATCTCGGCCAGGCAGGCCAGGTTCTCCTGGATGAAGTCGGTCTTGATCAAGAGATCTTCGGGGGGATAGCCCGTGACCGCCAGTTCCGGGAACGAGACGACGTCCGCCCCGAGGGACTGCGCTTCGTCCAGACGTTCGGTGATCTTGCGAGTGTTCCCCTCGAAGTCTCCGACGGTCGTATTGATCTGCGCCATCGCGATGCGGAACCGCTGCACCATCGTCATCCCTCTCCAGCACTATTATACACCGCGCCGCGACCTCTCCGCGGACGGCGGGTCTGCCGGGCGGAGCGGGCGTGGCCGCTGATCCCGGGCAAAAACGCGGCGGCCTGCGCGAAAGTCCGAGCAGGCCGCCGCATACTCGCGGTGGTCGAAGTCTACCTGCTATCCTTACACGTCGTAGTAGAGGAAAAACTCATACGGCACCGGTCGGATGTTGACTTCATGAGCCTCCTTGACCCGCTTGTATTGGATCCACGTCTCCAGCAGGTCCCGCGTGAACACGTCGCCTTCCAGGAGGAACTCGTGGTCGGCCTCCAGCGCATCCAGGGACGCGGTGAGAGACCCCGGAACGTTCTTGATTCTCGCGGCGTCCTCGGGATCCAGTTCATAGGTGTTCTTGTCGAGCGGCCCGAACCCCGCCTTGACGGGGTCGATCTTCCGCTTGATGCCGTCCACACCGGCCATCAGCATCGCCGCGAACGCCAGGTAGGGGTTGCAGCTCGAGTCCGGCGGCCGGAACTCGATCCGCTTGGCGGAGGCCGACGCCGGCCCGGTGTAGTACACGGGAATTCGTACACAGGCGCTCCGGTTGCGCTGGCTGAACGCGATATTGACCGGCGCTTCGTAGTGCGGCACGAGCCGCCGGTAGGAGTTCGTGGTCGGCGCGCACAGCCCCATGAGGGCGTCCACGTGCGTGAGCAGTCCCCCGATGTAGTAGAGCGCGTCCTGGCTGAGTTCCGCGTAGCCCCCCTCGCGATAGAAAAGGTTTTGGCCGTTCTTCCAGATGCTCTGGTGGACGTGCATGCCGGACCCGTTGTCCCCAAACAGGGGCTTCGGCATGAACGTCACGGTCATCCCATGCCGCCGGGCAACGTTCTTGGTGATGTACTTGTAGCAGAGGAGGTTGTCTGCCATCCGGGTGAGGGAGGCGTACTTCATGTCGATCTCCGACTGGCCGGCGGTGGCCACCTCATGGTGCTGCATCTCGACCTCGATCCCCCACTTCTCCAGCTCCAGCGTCATCTCGCTGCGGATGTCCATCAGCGCGTCGGAGGGCGGGGCGGGGAAGTAGCCTTCCTTATTGCGGAGCCTGTACCCCAACCCGGGCTGCCCGGTGTTCCAGATGCCCTCCTGGGAGTCGATGCTGTATCCCATCCTGTGGGGGAGCACGTCATACTGCACGTTGGTGAAGATGAAGAACTCGGCCTCGGGGCCGAAATAACTCACGTCCCCGATCCCCGATGCTTTGAGGTGCGCTTCCGCCTTCTGGGCCACATAGCGGGCGTCGCGGGTATAGGGCCTTCCTGTCACCGGATCGTTCACGTTGCAGATGACCGTCAGGGTCGGGATCTCCGTGAACGGGTCAGGCCGCGCGGTGGCCGGGTCGGGCATCAAGAGCATGTCGCTCTCCTCGATCGCCTGGAAGCCCCGGATGCTGCTCCCGTCGAACCCGATCCCGCGCTTAAACGCCTTCTCGTCTATCTGGCTCGCCGGGATCGTGGTGTGCTGCCAGAGCCCCGGGACGTCCACAAATTTCAGGTCCACCATTTTGATGCCACGGTCCTTGATGTATGCCACCACATCCTGTGCGGTCATCTCTTTGTTGGTCATTCCCCCACCTCCATGCCCCGGCCCGGGACAGGATCTTGGTCATGCGCGGGCACACGAAAACGCCTCCCGAGCACATGCTCGAAAGGCGTCGCGGCCCGAGGTACGGCTCAGTACCCAGCGATTCTTATACCATGCCGGCGCGATGGAGTCAACAGCACCGCGTCTCACGGGCGCCAGGAGTTTCGCCACGCGCTCTTGTACTCGTTCACGGGATCGGGGAAAGCGCGATGGCGAGCCTTGCGGCAGCCGTTGATCAGGGAACGACCAGCACGCGCTTCATGGTCTTCGACCATGCAGGCAAGGTGGTCGCTGTGGATCAGAAAGAGCATGAGCAGATCTACCCGAAGCCCGGTTGGGTCGAGCACAACCCCATGGAAATCTGGGAGCGAACCCGCGACGTCATCGACGGGGTCCTGAAGAAGGGCGTGGTGAATCCCCGGGACATCTCTGCCGTGGGGGTGACCAACCAGCGCGAGACGACTGTCGTCTGGGACAAGGCCACCGGCCGTCCCGTCTACAACGCGATCGTGTGGCAGGACACCCGCACCGATACGATCTGCAATGACCTGGCCAAAGACGGCGGCCGGGACCGCTTCCGCGCCAAGGTCGGCCTCCCGCTGGCGACCTATTTCTCCGGCCCGAAGATTAAGTGGATTCTGGACAATGTGAGCGGCGCGCGCGCCCGGGCCGAGCGGGGCGAGATCCTGTTCGGCAACATCGATACATGGGTGATCTGGAACCTCACCGGCGGCCCCCGGGGCGGCGTGCATGTGACCGACGTCTCCAACGCCTCGCGCACCATGCTGATGAACCTCGACACACTCGATTGGGACCCCGAGATCCTCAGGATCATGGGGGTGCCGCGGGCCATGCTCCCGGCGATCAAGGCGTCGAGCGAGGCGTACGGCACCGCCGAGGGCGCGCTCGCGGGAATCCCCGTGGCGGGCGACCTCGGTGACCAGCAGGCGGCGCTCATCGGCCAGACGTGCTTCTCCGCCGGTGAAGCCAAGAACACCTATGGCACCGGCTGCTTCATGCTGCTCAACACCGGCACCAGGGCGGTTCAATCCAAGGCCGGCCTGCTGACCACGCTGGCGTACAAGATCGGCAAAGAGAAGGCCGTGTATGCGCTGGAAGGGTCGATCGCCATCACCGGCGCGCTGGTGCAATGGCTGCGCGACAACATAGGCCTGATCCGGAAGTCCGCCGACGTGGAAGCGCTGGCCAGAACGGTGGAGGACAACGGCGGTATCTACTTTGTCCCCGCGTTTTCCGGCTTGTTCGCGCCTTACTGGAAGAGCAACGCCCGCGGCGTGATCGTCGGCCTGACGCGCTACGTCAACAAAGGCCACATCGCACGGGCGGCGCTGGAAGCCACCGCCTACCAGACGCGCGAAGTGCTCGACGCGATGAACAAGGACTCCGGCGTGAACCTCACCGCGCTCAAGGTGGACGGCGGCATGGTCTTCAACGACACACTGATGCAGTTTCAAGCCGACATCCTGGGCGTAACCGTCATCCGCCCGATCGTCGCCGAGACCGCGTCGCTCGGCGCGGCGTACGCCGCCGGTCTGGCGGTGGGCTTCTGGGAGAAGGTCGAAGAGCTGCGCGCCAACTGGGGCAAAGACAAGGAGTGGCGGCCCAGGGTGGACACGGCCACCCGCGAACGGCTCTACAAGGGCTGGCTCAAGGCCGTCACCCGGACATTCGACTGGGTCGAGTAGCACACTCCCGTGATGCCGCCCGGGGCCGACGCGGCGGAGGGGGCGGACGCGTCGCATGGCCAATCTGAGCACGGACATCCTGGTGATCGGCGGCGGCTCGACGGGGCTGGGCGTGCTCCGCGACGCGGCCCTGCGCGGTTTCCGCGTGATCCTTGTGGAGAAGGGCGATCTTGCGCACGGGACCACAGGACGCTATCATGGCTTGCTGCACGCGGGCGGGCGGTACGCCGTGAAAGACCCCGTCTCCGCTCGAGAGTGCATTCAAGAAAACCGGATCCTCCGCCGGATCGCCGCCGACTGCATCGAAGATACCGGGGGGCTGTTCGTCATCACTCCCTGGGACGACCCGGCTTACGGCGACGCATTCCTGCGCGGCTGCGCCGCCTGCGGTGTGCCGGCAGAAGAGATCTCCCCGGCGGACGCCCTCCGCCGTGAGCCCCGCCTGAATCCCGGGATCTCGCGCGCCTTCGTCGTCCCCGATGCCGCCATGGACTCCTTCAAAACGCTGTGGGCTAACGCGCGGGATGCGCAGACCCGCGGGGCGCAGGTCCTGACATACCACCGTGTCATGCGGTTGCTCACGCAGAACGGCGCGGTCGCCGGCGCCGTCGTGCAGAACGTGCGCACCGGTGAAGAGCGCGCCATCGGCGCCGACTTCACCGTGAACGCCTCGGGCGCGTGGGCCGGGCAGATCGCGGCGATGGCCGGCCTGCGGGTGACGGTTCTGGCGGGCAAGGGCATCATGATCGCCATGAACCACCGCCTTGTGCAGATGGTGGTGAACCGCTGCAAGCTTCCCTCGGATGGCGACATCATCGTACCCATCCGCACCGTCTGCGTCATCGGCACGACCGACGTCCGCGTTCCCGACCCGGATGAGTACGACATCGAGCCGCGCGAAGTCCAGCTCATGCTCGAGGAGGGCGAGAAGCTCGTGCCCGGTTTCCGGCAGGCCCGGGCGCTGCGTGTGTGGGCGGGTGTGCGCCCCCTCTACCAGGAGCACCGGCCCGACGAGGTGGTCGACACGCGCGAGGTGAGCCGTACCTACACGCTGCTGGACCACCCGCTGCGGGACGGCGTGCAGAACTTCATCACCATTACCGGCGGCAAATTCACCACCTACCGCCAGATGGCCGAAGTGACGATGGACGCCGTGTGCCGTGACCTCGGCGTGGAGCGACCGTGCACGACCGCCCAAGTCCCGCTGCCGGATTCAGAGGCGGGCCGCTACTACTGGCTGGGCGCGCGGCTCGCGTCCCGTGAGAAGACGCTGCATCAGGATCAGCTCATTTGCGAGTGCGAGTTGATCGCCCGGCACCGTCTGGAAGAGGCGTTCGTCGCTCGCGCGACGACCGACCTCGACGATATCCGGCGCACGCTGCGCCTGGGAATGGGGCCGTGCCAGGGCGGGTTCTGCATCTACCGCGCCACCGGCATCCTGCACGCCCTTCGCACCGCGCCGCCGTCCTCGGAGGCGCCGGGTCTGCGGGAGCCGTCATCGCCGGGGACGCCTGCGCTCGCGCCGCACCGTGAGGCCAACTCCGCGCTCGTTCGCTTCCTGCAGGAACGCTGGAAAGGTGTGCGCCCTCTGCTGTGGGGCGACCAGCTGCGCCAGGCCCGCCTCGACGACTGGATTTTCCAGGGGCTGCTGGATGCCGAGCATCTGCCGCAATGACCTACGATGTCATCGTGATCGGCATCGGCCTTGCCGGTCTCACCGCGGGCGTGCACCTTGCTCAGGCGGGGCGGCGTGTGTTGATGCTCGCCAAAGGCGTGGGGGGGACGCACCTCGGCAGCGGGACGATTGACGTGCTCGGCTATGGGGATGAGCTGATCGAGCGCCCCGCGGCCGCGTTCCCGGACTTTCTCGCCGCCCGCCCGGATCACCCCTACGCCCGCACCGGGCTCCCGGCGCTCCGGGCTGCCGCCGCCTGGTTCCTGCGCACGCTGGAGGCCGACGGCTACCCCTTCGCCGGCTCACTGGAGGACAACCTTCTCCTCCCCACCGCCGTCGGCGCGGTCAAGCCATCGGCCCTCGTCGCGCGGACCATGGCTGCCGGCGATCTGCGCTCCGGGGGACAGGTCCTCATCGTCGGCTTCCGCAACCTGAAGGATTTCTATCCCGCGCTCCTGTCGGATAACCTCGCCCACGCGAGGCTGCCCGACGGCGCGGGCGTCTCGGCCCGGTCGATCCTGGTTGATCCTCCCGGTCTCGCGGACGAAGCCGATCTCTCGCCCCTCGACCTTGCCCGCGCCTTCGACCGCCCGGACTTTCGCGCCGCCCTCGCCGCCGATGTGCGCCCTCAGCTCCGGCCCGGCGAGCGGGTCGGCTTGCCGGCGGTCATCGGTCTCCGGGATCCGCTCGCGGCCTGGCAGGATCTCGAGGGGCGTTTGGGCGCGCCCGTGTTCGAGATCCCGATGCTGCCGCCGTCCATCCCGGGCATGCGCATCTTTGAGCGGCTCGACCGGGCGCTCCGGGCGGCGGGCGCGCGCGTGCATATTGGATTCCCCGTGATCGAGGCTCATGTGGCCCGCGGCCGCTGCACGGGCGTGACGACGGGGGGAGCAGCCCGGTCGTATACCTGGCGGGCGCAGCATGTCGTCCTCGCCGCCGGAGGCATCGCCAGCGGCGGCATCGTCGCCGAATCGGACGGCACCGTCCGCGAGGCTGTGTTCGGTCTGCCGGTCGTCGGGCGGCCCGCGCCCGAATCGCCCCGCTTTCTTCCCGGGTATTTCGACCGGCACCCGTTCAACCGCGTCGGTCTCGCCGTGGACGACAGCCTGCGGCCGCTGGACAGCGGAGGCCGTCCGGTCATCATCAATGTACGCGCCGCGGGGGCGATGCTCGCCCACGCCGAGCCGTGGCGCGAAAAATCCGGCGACGGGATCAGCCTGGCCACCGGCTACCGCGCAGCGAACAGCATTCTGGAAGAACCGCGATGATGGTCGCAGACGACGTCCGGCTCACACTCGACCATTGCGTGAAGTGCAACGTCTGCAACACCTTTTGCCCCGTCTCGAACGTGACGCCGCTCTTCCCCGGGCCGAAATACGTCGGCCCGCAGGCCGAGCGCTTCCGGCTGGGGGAGGTCTCGCCCGATGCGTCGCTCGACTACTGCTCCGGGTGCGGCATCTGCACGCTGGTCTGCCCGCAGGGTGTCCGGATCGCGGAGATCAACACGAAGGCGCGTGCCGCCATGGTGGGTGGAAAGATCTCGCTGCGCAACCGCGTGCTGGCCCGCCCCGCGACCCTGGGCCGCCTCGCGCAGCCGATCGCCCCGCTGGCGAACCTGGCCCTTCGGCTCCGCCCGCTGCGCTGGCTTCTGGACGTCGTCCTCGGCGTCCACCGCGCCGCACCTCTACCCGCGTTTTCCTCCGCGAGTTTCCAAGGCTGGGCGAGGCGGCACACACCGCCGGTACAGGCGAAGCGCACGGTCGTCTACTTCCACGGGTGCAGCACCAACTATTATGAGCCGCGCCTCGGGAGGGCCGCCGTGGCCGTGCTCGAGCGCAACGGCTGCCGTGTCATTATCCCGCCTCAAGGTTGCTGCGGCCTGCCGCTGCAGTCCAACGGTGATTTCACCGGCGCCCGCCGCTACGCGCGCGACCTAGTGGCGCAGCTGCTGCCGTATGCGGCGCAGGGCCTCAACATCGTCACCACCTCCACGAGCTGCTCGCTCATGCTCAAGCGCGAATACCGCGAGATCCTCGGCCTCGACTCTCCCGACGTTCGTCGGGTGTCGGAGCGCACGTATGATATCTGCGAATACCTGCACGACCTGCATGACCAGGGCGAGCTTGATGCCGGCTTTGCCCCGCTCGGTATAACGGTGGCCTATCACGCGCCGTGCCAGCAGAGGGGCCACGGCATCGGCAAGCCCGCGCTCGATCTTCTCGCGCTTGTCCCAGGTCTGCGCGTGATCGAGATGGACGCGGACTGCTGCGGCACGGCGGGGACGTACGGCTACAAGCGCGAGAAGTACGCCATCGCGATGGCGGTGGGCGAGAGACTGTTCCGCGACATTCACGCCGCCGGCGCCGACCTGTCCGTCTGCGACAGCGAGACCTGCCGCTGGCAGATCGTGCACGGCTCAGGCCGCCCGTCCGTCCATCCCGTGTCGGTGCTGGCTCAAGCGTACGGATGGTCTCCGTGAGTCCCCGTGGTCGGCCTTGTTCTCGTCTCGCATAGCGCGAAATTGGCCGAAGGCGTCGCCGAGCTGGCGCGCGGCATGGCGGGGCCGGATGTGCGCATTGCGGCGACAGACGGGCTTGCGCTGCCGGACCATCCTCTCGGGACCGATGTCCAGCTGGTTCTGCCCTCGCCGTGCCGTTGCTCGTGGGTCCGGGTAGGTTTTAGCGGCGCGGGCGGCGCGCGCGCGTTCGAGAGCTCGGCGAACGCCGCGCTGACGGGCGCCGCCGTGAGCGCACGGGGCGGCGCGTGGTCGCCCGGGGACGGGTCTTGGATCCCGCGCGCCCACCCCGGGTTCGAGAGGCCGGCGATGCGGCTTTCTTCTGAGGCATCGGCCGGGGAAGGCGCCGGGCCGCCGCCCCGGAGGAGGACGGTGCGGGGACGACGCCGCCCACCGGCACAAGTTCGAACCGCGCCGTTGGCGCCGGCACCGCGGCCCCTCTCACAGCTCCCGGGGCGATCCGGAAGACGGGGCAGAGGAGCACCTCGATCCGGCCGCCCCCCGGCGCAAACATCGCGGGCAGGTGGAGCGTGCGCAGCCCCACGATCGTGATCGGGCCGGTGGGCGGGGTACTGAGCCACCGCCGCGAGGTCTCATACGCCGGCGTCCCGGGGACGGTGACCGCGGTGATGCGCGTCCGGCCGGCTGCGTCGCCAAACGCGAACTGGAACGGCTTCCCCTCGACGAACTGGCTGCGGCCGCCGAGGAACCGGCCGGTCATGTAGACGTAGGCCGTTTCTGTGGGAGGCACGTGCCGAAACGTCATCATGGCGCCGGTGAACGCCAGCCGGGTTGGCGTCTGGAAATCCGGGAAGGGGATCGGGTGGACGCTCCCCACCTGCGTCCACTCGGGACCCCCGGGGGCATCCAGGGAGATCGGCGGGAACATTAAGCCGCGCTCCGTCGACACCGTTCGCACGGGATGGATCTCCAGGAGGTGCGGCACCGCGGGATGTGCCACGGAGACATGGTCGGGAAGCAGGCGGAGGAAGCCCGTCACCGTGACGCGCTGCTGCGTGGCGATCACCTCATCGAGCAGCTGCCCATAAGTGCTGCGGGCCGTGCCGCCGGCCTCGAGCGCGCCCGGCCGGACGACGTTCTGGATGACGCACGCGATCTGGCCGTCGCGGTCGCCCGCCGGGGTAGCCATCAGGCCGAACGCGATGCCGAGGCCGTAGGCGCCTTCTGCCGTTCTTCCCGTGACATATCCTTCGACGGTCACTTCGGCCCCCGGACCGAACCGGAGGTAGGCCAGGGGCTCGGCCCCGGAGATCACCAGGTCGGCCCCTCCCGCCCCCCCAGGGAGGATCCGGATCCCGCCGAGGATGCGGAGTAGATCCGCGGGAGTTCGGACCTCGATCCGTCCCGGGCGCTGCGCGGGGGTGTGCCGGCGGAGCTCGTCCGAGACGAGGATGGCGTGGGCGATATCCCGCATGGGCGTCCTGGTGTTCCGGCTCTGGCGCTGGATACGCTGGAACGCCTCGTGCTCGTCGATGCCCTCGCGCTTCATCAGGATCCCCTTCGCCCGCTCCACCATCTTGCGGGTCTCCAGGGTCTCTTTGAACGATCCGACCTCCTGCTGCAGGGCGCGGAGCTCCGCGAAGCGCGCCATTGCGATCTCGATCGCCGGGACAAGCTCGGCCTCCCGCACGGGCTTGACCAGATAGGCGAGCACCCCGGCTTCCTGCGCGCGATGGACGAGGTCGCGCTCGCTCCAGGCGGTCAGCAGGATGATCGGCCGCGGCGATCTCGTCATGATCGTGGACGCGGCGGAGATCCCGTCGAGGCCCGGCATCTTGATGTCCATGAAGATGAGGTCGGGAGAGGTCTTGCCCGCCAGGGTGACCGCGTCCTCGCCGTCTCCGGCCTCGCCGACGACTTTGTAGCCATGCTCCTCCAGCATCGTCCGCAGACCCAACCGGATCACGGGCTCGTCGTCGGCGATCAGGATGCGCAGCGCTTCGGCCATCGCGTCGCGCACTATGTCCCGGCCGGCCGCGGCATCGTGATGACGGCCCGCACGCCGCCGGCGTTGGTCAGCGAGATCCGGCCTTTGAGGTCATCCTGCACAAGCGTGCGCACGATCTGCAATCCGAGATCGGCCGACCGGTCGGGGGAGAAGTCCTCGGGCAGCCCGACACCGTCGTCCCGGACCTCCAGCCGGAGCGCGTCGCGGCCGAGCGTGAGGGTGATCGTCACCTGGCCGCCCGATCTCCCGGGGAACGCGTGCTCCATCGCGTTCTGCAGGAGTTCGTTCACGACGAGTGCCAGCGACGTGGCTTGTTGGGTCGGCAGGGTCGGGTCATCGCCGTCGATCCGGACGTCTAGGGCGAATCCCGGAGGCGCCATGGTCTGAGTCACCGTGTGGACGACGCGCTCGAGCATCGCGCGGACGGCCACCTGATGGAGCCCCTCCGCGGCCAGGATCTCGTGCACCGCGGCGATGCTGAGGATCCGGTTGATCGTGGACGTGAGGACTTCCCGGCCGGAGACCTCCCGCCCGTCCCGCATCTGCAGCCGCAGAAGCATCGCGATCGTTTGCAGGTTGTTCTTCACGCGGTGATGCATCTCGCGCACCATCGCCGACTTGACGACCAGCCCTGCGTTCTCGATCGCCAGCGCCGTTTGATTCGCGAGCGTCTGCAGCATGTTGATCTCGGACTGCGTAAACTCGTGGCGCCGGCCCGTGTAGCAGTTGACCACGCCGAGTGTCCGGTCCCGCACTCGCAGGGGGACGGAGAGCAGCGACTCGACATCGACCCGCTCGGACAGCTCGCGCGGGTGAAATCGGGGGTCGGCCCCGAGATCGGTGCTCATCACGGGCTGCCCTGTGGCGGCGGCTTCGCCGGGGATCCCCTCCCCCACCCGCAGCGTCAGCCGCGGCCGGGGATGCCCGGTGTCCGGGTGGGCGGCGGCGAGGACCAGTTCTCCACCGTCCATCAGCATCAGCGTGCACAGCGGCGCATCGAAGGCGCGGGCGGCCATCTCGACCAGCAGCCGGAGGATCTGCTCGAGATACAGGGGCGAGGTGAGGGTCTCACTGACCTCCGCGAGCGTGCTGAGCTCCATGATCCGGCGCCGCATGGTGTCGTAGAGTCGCGCCTTCTCCAGCGCGCCGCTGGCGAGGTCCGCGATGATGCTGAGAAGTTCCACTTCATCCTCGCTGTACTCGTGCGTGCCGGTCGTCTGCACGTTGATCGCCCCGAACACTTTGCCGCCGACCGCGAGGGGCACGGCGAGGAGGGACTGAAAGAGGCTCTCGTGGGTCTCCGGCAGATATTTGAATCGCGGGTCGGCGGTCGCGTTCGTGGCGGCGACCGGTTCGCCCCTCTGGGCCGCCCACCCGGTCAGGCCTTCACCCAGCCGGAGCCGGGCCTGCCCCACCGATTCGGGGGCCAGCCCGGTGGTGGCCTTGAGCACCAGGTATTCTCCCGACGCGTCGAGCAGATAGATGGAGCAACTGTCGACCCGCATGACATCCGCGGTGTTGCGGGTGATGAGGGTGAGGGTCGTGTCGAGGTCCAGAGCCGCGCTGATCGCGCGGCTGATCTCGCGGAGGGCGGAGATTTCCGCCGCCTTCCGGGCGACCTGCTCCGCGAGGTCCGGCGTCCGCCTCCGTACCGGGGTCATTCCCCTGCCCGACGCCTCAGCGCGCTTTGCCGGAGCGCACGAGAGGCTCCCCGGGGCGACCTGCCGGCATGAGCTCGGCCGCCTCGATCTCCTGGGGTGTGATCCTGCTGCGCCGGTTCATGGCGACGGCCCCGGCCATAAAGAGAAGGGCGGCCGCCACGATGGCGACCCGCACGCTCCCGCCGAGCGGGGCGATCGCCACCGGAGCGATGAGAATGCTGACGAGATTCATGACCTTGATCAGCGGGTTGAGGGCCGGGCCGGCCGTATCCTTCAGCGGGTCCCCCACGGTATCGCCGATGACCCCCGCCTTGTGGAACTCCGTGCCTTTGCCGCCCAGAAAGCCGTCCTCGATCTTCTTTTTGGCGTTATCCCAGGCGCCCCCGGTGTTGGCCATGAACACGGCCAGGAGCTGGCCCGTCAGGATCGCGCCGGCGAGGAAGGCCCCCAGGGGGGCGGCCCCGAGCCCCATCGCCACCATGATCGGCGCCGCGATCGCGACGACCGCGGGGGACAGGAGTTCCCGCTGCGCCGCCCGGGTCACGATATCGACGGTCCGCTGGTAGTCCGGCCTCGCCGTCCCCTCCATGATCCCGGGGATCTCGCGGAACTGCCGGCGGACCTCCTCGACCACGTCAAACGCCGACCGCCCCACGGCGCGGATCAGGAACGCGGAGACGAGGAACGGAACGGCGCCGCCGAGCAAGAGCCCGATGAAGATCAGGGGCAGGTTGACCTGGATCCCCACGCGGGTGAGCGCTTCCGCCGCCGCGGTCCCGCCCTGGGCCAGAGCCTGGCCGAAGCTTTCCGCCGACGGGAGGAGATGGGCCTGGTCCACGAACGACCGGAACAGCGCCGTTGCCGCGATCACCGCGGTGGCGATCGCAAACCCCTTCGTCAGCGCCTTCGTCGTATTGCCGGCCTGGTCCAGATGGGCGACGATCCGGCCGGCCCGTGAGCCCTCGCCCCGTTCCACGCCCGACATCTCGAAGATTCCGTTCGCGTTGTCCACGATCGGCCCGTAGGTGTCCATCGCCAGAATGTATCCGGTCATTGTGAGGAGGCCGAGCCCGGCCAGGGCG
Organism: bacterium; assembly: GCA_036275835.1. Taxonomy (GTDB): domain Bacteria; phylum Sysuimicrobiota; class Sysuimicrobiia; order Sysuimicrobiales; family Segetimicrobiaceae; genus DASUDA01. The sequence goes on from DASUDA010000191.1 coordinate 49,880, forward strand.
ACCCCGTATCCGGCCAGCGCCAGGTCGCCCTGGAAGATCGTATACGAGGCCAGGATCGTGGCGCTGATCGCCAGGATCGCCCACACGGAGGACTCCAGCCCGTACCCCAGACCGGACAGGAGAAACGTCGCAGGGCCCGTCTTGGTGGAGTACGCCATCTCCGTCACCGGGCGCTTGTTCGGGGACGTGAACTGGTCCGTCAGCCACTTGATGACGAGGGCCAGCGCGAGTCCGGTGAGGATCGCGAACGAGAACCTCCAGTCGGGGGTGCCGGTCCGCGGGTCGGTCAGGTAGAAGGCGTTGACCAGGCCGACCCCCGCGACCGCGGCGACGGCGGAGATCCACAGCCCGCGCGTGATGGGCCCCATCGCGTTTTCCGTCTCGCCGGGCCCGGCCCGGACTGACCATGTCCCCACGATCGATGCGAACACGCCGACGGCCTGGACGAGAAGCGGGAACAGGATCAGCTTGAGGGCGACCGCCGGTGCCGCCGGTCCGTACAGCCGCTGGAAATGAGGATCGAGCAGGGCCCCGGCGCCCAGGATGATCGCCGCGACGAGCGTGACCTCGTACGACTCGAAGACGTCCGCGGCCATTCCGGCGCAATCTCCGACGTTATCGCCCACATTGTCGGCGATCGTGGCTGCGTTGCGGGGATCATCCTCCGGAATGCCCACTTCGACCTTGCCCACCAGGTCGGCTCCCACGTCGGCCACCTTGGTGTAGATCCCGCCGCCGACGCGCATGAATGAGGCGACGAGCGATCCGCCGAACCCAAAGCCGATCAGCACCCGGGTCGCGTCTCCCCGGAAGAGCACGAAGATGATCGTCGCGCCGAGGAGCCCCAAACCCACCGTGAACATCCCCGAGACGGTGCCGGCCTGGAATGCGGTCTCCAGCGCTTCCTTGAAGCTGTGCGTCGCGGCATAGGCCGTCCGCACGTTCCCGCGAACAGCCAGATTCATCCCGACGAAACCGGCCCCGTAACTCGCCAGGCACCCCATCAGAAACGCCAGGGCGACTCCGATCGCGAGGGTCGGGCTGGCGTTCATCGTCCGATACAGAACGAAGAGGGCGAGGGTGATGAGGGCGATGAACACAGACATCGTGCGAAACTGCCGTCCCAAGTAGGCGGCCGCCCCCTCCTGAATCGCTGCGGCAACGGCCTGCATGGACGGCGGCCCGGGATCGCGCCGGAGCACGCGCACGCTCAGCACCCACCCGTAGGCCAGCGCCGCCGCGGCGGTCCCCAGAACAAGCCATAGCAGCAGGGTCTCAACCCCGCCGAACAAGGGGAGGGTCACGCTCGATTCGCTCATTCAGAACCCCCCTGCAGAAGCCCCTCTGGAGAACGCTTGAGATCTTCTAGGGCGCGCGGCGCCCCCATCATATCAGAGTCCCGAGTCGCCCTTCAAGGAGAACGCGCCCTGGAAGGCCGGAAAATGCGCGTTTTCAGGCCAATCAGGGGCCCTTGGCCGGATCCGGGAGGAAACTGATCTGAGCGCCCGCGTCGATCCCGTGCTGGGCGAAGAACCCCTGGTTGACCTCCAGGGCGTAGCGGTAGGGGCGGGGAGGGGCGTAGAGTGCCACGGGATTGGCCGGGTCGGGCTCGACTTTCATGTCCATCATGCTCACGATGTGCCAGCCGGAGTCGATGAAGGCGATCGACAGCGGGATGAGGGTGTCCTTCATCCAGAACGCCCCTTTTGTGGCGTCGGCAAATGCGAACAGCATCCCAGCGTCCGGCTCGAGCGTCGTCCGGCACATCAGCCCGTACTCCTGAGTGTCATGTGTGTCGGCGATTTCGACGCGGACCTGTGTGGTCTGCCCGGCCTCGGTAAACGTCACAATTCCGTGCTTGTAGGGAAACGACAGCGCCTGGCAGGGGCCGTCTGCCGATCCCGGGCCGGCGCCGAGAAGCGCCGCCACGACTGCCGCCGCGCCTGTTGCGACTACCGCCGCCACCCTCTGCATGCGCATACCGCGCCTCCGTCCCTGCGTCCGAGCCCCACGCGCATCCGCGTGCCGCGCGGCGCCTGTGACGCGCCGTTTCTACCGGGCCAGGGCCTCCAGCCACCCCAGGATTCGCGGGACGGCGGGGTTGTCGACCGCCACTTCGACGTCGAGATGAGTATACTCCGGCAGATACTCCATGCTCACCTCCTGAGGCGGCGTGGCGATCCGGCGGAGGTAAAAGACGGTCTCGCCGGAGTTGCGGATCAGGCCGTGCCCTGCTCCGATGATCAGGAGCGGGAGCGAGGTGTACCTCACCTGGGTCAGGCTGAGGTATTGGCGGGCAAAGGGATCGCTTGTGTCGAGGCCGGCGCCGAGGCCGATATCAAGGACCAGCCGCCAGGGCACATACCACTGGGTGAAATCTCCTCCCGGCCGCAGGATCGCCTCCTCGAGCATCCGCAGGTCCACACGCCCGCGCGGAATGCTCCTGTCGTAAGGAATCCAGCGGATGAGCGTGTCCCCCGGAGCTGGCTGCCCGCTCCGGAGATCCAGCAGTCCCCCGGGGGCGATGCCCTCCGGATCTGGAATATGCTGGAAGACCCCCCGCGGACTGCCGACCCCCGTGCGGATAAAGAGATCCGACTGCATTTGGTCGGAGAGAATGGCGCCCAGCAGGGCTTCGTTTGTGATCGAGAGGCCCCGTCTCGGTGGGAACGGGAAATAACTGGCCTCGTCAGGCCGCAGGTACGCGTACGCCGCCACCACGTCAAACAGGAGGCTGTCCTCCGTCCGCGCCAGGCTCGAGGTATCGGTAAAGGGGCCGACCCGCCGGCCGGAATCCGGGGCGACGAGGTCTTCCACTCCGGGGATGCGGCCGACAAATGGGAGGCGGAATCCGCGCGTATACTCCGCCGGCGCCAGGCGCGGGATGATCCTGAGCGGGAGACCATCCAGCAGCAGGAGGCCCTGGAGATCGTGCGCTCCGGCCTCTTCCGAGGGAGCGGGAACGTCTTTTGCCAGCGGCACGGGAACCGGGCCCGGGATTCGTCCGAAGTCGTATCCCGCATACATGGCGGCCAGGATTGCGCCCAGCGAGTGGCCCCCGAGGATCACGCGCGTCTCGGGAAACCGCCGGCGCACTTCCTGAACGACGGCGCGGATGTCCCGCAGGTGCATGTCGAGCCCCCAGAACGCGGCGTACCCCGCGGCGTTCCTGTCGAGCCGATGAAACGTCTGGCCGTCGATCGGCATCCTGCCGAAGTAGTAGGCGAGCGCGAAATCGGGATGATGATAGTCCAGCGCGGCCTCGACGCCCCGCCGGTCCTGCAGGAGGCTGGGGCGCGATTCGACGACCCACACCTCCAGCGTGCGCCCGCGGGCGACGAGCGCCCGAGCGAGAAGGTCGAGCGTGTTCGGCCCGGAGTTCAGTCCCGGGATGAGCACCAGGCCGGTGCGGGGGTCCGGGGACCCCGGGATGTAATAGCGGAAGGCTCGGATCCGGTTGAGCAGGGCGGGTGTGTGAGGCTCGTCGAGGCCCTCAAGCACGATGTGCTCGCGCGTGACGCTCTCGGCGGAGGCGGCGCCGCGCGCCGGTTCCGTCACGCCGACGGGCGCCGTCGCGCAGACGATCAGGAGCAGCACTCCTGCAGGGGGAAGGCGGCTCATAGGTCGGTCTACACAAGACAAATACGTTTGGGGTGGACAGGAAATGCCCTGCCTGGCCGCGAACCGACAGTCCTCCGTGACCGAGTTCGACGTCATCGTCGTGGGAGCGGGTCCAGCCGGCTCCGAGGCGGCGCGCGCGTCTGCGCGGGCCGGGCTGCGCACCCTGGTGGTGGAGGAGCACGGCTCCGTCGGAGCGCCGAGCCACTGCACGGGTAAGCTGTCACATCACGCCTTCCGCGAGTTCGATCTGCCCGCGGCCCTCGCCCAGAACGCGGTGAGCGCTGCGGTGTTCCACTCGCCCGGCGGCGTCTCCGTCCGCCTGCGGCGGGCGGCCGTGGATTCCTACGTCGTGGATCGCGTCGCCTTCGACCGGTGGCTCGCGGCCCGTGCCGCGGACGCAGGTGCCCGCGTGCTCACGGGTATCCGCATCGTGCACGCAGAGCGGGAGAACGGCAGAATGGTCGTCCGCGGCCAGCGCCGCGGGCGGCGCGAGGAGACGTTCGTCGCGCGGTGCCGGCTCATCATCGACGCGGAAGGCGCCTCTCCGCGCCTGCCGGGCACGCTGGGCGTTCGCCTGCCGCGCCGGTACGCGCTCGGCCTGCAGTACGAGATGCGGGGCGTTGGCGCGCTTATCCCGGATACCCCCGAGACGTTTTTCGGCAGTGAGGTGGCCCCGGGATTCTTCGCCTGGCTGATGCCGGTGGGCGGAAGTCGCGCCCGCGTGGGACTATGCGTAGATCCCCGACTGACCCGGCGCGCTCCGGTCTGGTACCTCGAGCGTCTCCTCGCCACTCACCCGGCGCTCCGGGACCGGGTGGCCGGAGCGGTGGTGGAACAGAAGGTCGCGGGCCGGATCCCCCTGCTGACGGCGCGATTCACGGCCGGCACAGACGGGATGGTTGTGGTCGGGGATGCCGCCGGCCAGGTCAAGGCCACGTCGGGCGGAGGCATCTACTTTGCGATGATCGCCGGCCGCATCGCGGGCGAGGTGGCGGGTCGGTCCGCCGCGAGGGAGCGGACGGCCGCGGCCGCGTACGAACGGCGATGGCGGCAATACCTCGGGCGTGAGGTCGCGTTCACGGCGTTCGGCCGGCATGCGATCAATCGGCTCTCCGACGGTGAACTGGATCTGATCCTGCGTCTGATCGCCGAGAGCCCGCGCATTCGGGCCAGTATCGAGGCTGCGGGCGACACACAGTTTCAGTCGCGCGTCTTCCTTCCGCTCCTGCGCGGTCTGGCGGCCGTCGGGCTTCGCCGGCCGGCCGTGATTCCCCTCGTCGGGAAGGCGCTTCTCCAGGGGATGCTGGCGCAGGTGTAAGGCGCTACACTCGCATTTCCCGCTGGGTGCTTTCGGACACCTTTGATGAGAGGAGTGCGGGCGTCAAAACGGAAAATCTCCGTTGAGGAAGGTTTGATGATGCAACCGGAGACGAAATACGCGCGCAGCGGAGAGATTCGCGTTGCCTACCAGGTGACCGGTGAAGGGCCGGTCGACCTGGTGTGGGCTCCCGGGACCGCATCGCACCTCGATCTTGATTGGGATTTCCCCGCCAAGGCCAGGTTCATTCGAAGCCTCAGCTCGTTCTGCCGGCTCGTTCGGTTTGATAAGCGCGGGACCGGGCTCTCCGACCGTCCGCGCAGTGTCTCGACACTGGAGGAGCGCACGGACGACATCCGCGCGGTGATGGACGCGGTGGGCAGCGAGCGAGCCGCGCTTTTTGGCGTTTCGGAAGGCGCGTCGATGGCGTGCCTGTTCGCCGCGACGTACCCACAGCGAGTTCATTCGCTCATTGTGTGGGGTGGTCAGGCTCGTTGGGTGCAGGCTGAAGACTATCCATGGGGCCTGAGCCCGAAAGCGCACGCTCAAATGATCGCGGACCTTCGTGAAAACGGGGTCACGCTCGAGTACCTCACGGGCTCGGGGGCAGGTCTGGGCCGTCGTGTCGATCCCGCGTTCCTTGACTGGTTTCTTCGCTATTGCCGGTCGGCGGCGAGCCCGTCCGCCGCGGCGGCCCTGGAGGAGATGAACGGTCAGATCGATATCCGCAATATCTTGCCGACCATCCGGGTACCGACGCTGGTGATGAACCGGACTGAAGATCCGGGCGCGCACATCGAGGCGGCCCGCGCGCTCGCGGCCTGTATCCCGGGCGCCAAGTTTGCGGAGTTCCCGGGCGCGACGCACTCGATGTTCTCGATCGAGCCCGAGCGCGTGCTTGCCGAAATCGAGGAGTTTGTAACTGGGACCCGCGCAGTTGCCATGGCAGACCGGTTTCTTGCCTCGGTGCTCTTTCTCGACATCGTGGGATCGACCGAGCGGGCGGCCCAACTCGGAGACGCCGACTGGCGAGATCTCCTGGAGCGCTACCGCGCGGTCGTCCGTCGCCACCTCGCTGAGTTTGACGGGACCGAGGTGGACATGGCGGGAGATGGGCTCTTCGCCAGGTTTGATGGCCCTACGCGCGCCATCCGGTGCGCCTGCGCGATCAGCCGCGCCGTTCGCTCCATGGGGATTGAGGTCAGGGCCGGAGTGCACACCGGTGAGGTCGAACGGATGGGTGATCAGGTACGCGGGATCGCGGTGCACATCGGAGCGCGGGTCATGGAACGGGCCGGGCCGGGAGAAGTGGTGGCGTCCAGAACCGTCAAGGATCTCGTAGCAGGGGCGGGTATTCGATTTGCGGACCGAGGCCCGCATGCCCTCAAAGGCATTTCCGAGGAGTGGCAATTGTTCGTCGTGGTGCAGAACGACATGGAGTGATCATCGCGGGGAGGAGAATCCCCGCGTAGCACGAATCTTGATTCATGCGCATCATCGCGGATCTCCACCTCCACTCGAAGTTCAGCCGGGCGACGAGCAGAGAGATGGACGTGGAGAACCTCTCCCGGTGGTGCGGCCTCAAAGGGATCACCGTCGTCGGCACCGGCGATTTCACCCACCCCGTGTGGCTGCGGGAGCTCAAAGCCAAACTCCGCCCGACCGGCCGCGGTCTGTACACATTCGGCACGCAGCACTTCATGCTCACGGTCGAAGTCAGTAACATCTATCCGCAGGGCGGGCGCCTCCGAAAGATTCACAACATCCTTCTGGCCCCGAGTTTCGAGGTGGTTGACAGGATCAACGCCGTGATGGCGCGGTTCGGCAGCCTCATGGCCGATGGCCGGCCGACGCTGTCGCTGCCCTGCGACAAATTCGTCGAGTACGTGATGGAGATCTCCCCGGAGTGCGTGGTGATTCCCGCGCACGCGTGGACGCCGTGGTTCTCCCTGTTCGGCAGCCACTCCGGGTTCGACTCCCTGCGGGAGTGCTTCGGAGATCAAACCCGGCATGTCTGCGCGGCGGAGACGGGCCTCAGCAGCGATCCTCCGATGAACTGGCGTCTCTCGCAGCTGGACGCGGTGATGCTGGTGAGCAATTCGGACGCGCATTCGCCGGCGAAGCTGGGCAGAGAGGCCAACGTCTTCGAGTGCGAACCGGATTACGCGGAGATCACGCGCATTCTCAGGACGCGCGACCGTTCGAAGTTTCTGTATACCATCGAGTTCTTTCCCGAGGAAGGCAAGTACCACTTCGACGGACATCGGGCATGCCAGCAGCGTCTCTCTCCGCGTGAGACGAGAGCCGCGCGGGGCCAGTGCCCGGCGTGCGGCCGCCCCGTCACGGTCGGCGTGATGTCCCGAGTCGAGGAGCTCGCGGATCGCGCGTCCGCGTCTGCGGAGGGACGGGTCCCGTTCCGCCACCTCATCCCTCTCGAGGAAATTATCGCTGAAGCCCTGGACACGCAGCCGGGAACCGGGACGGTTCGGGAAGAATACCTCCGTCTCGTTCAGGCGTGCGGCAGCGAATTCGCGGTCCTCCTGGACGTTCCTCTCGACGAGCTGTCCCGACATGCGCGCCCTCGCATCGTGGAGGGCCTGCGCCGCGTTCGTGAGGGGCGGGTGGTGATCCGTCCCGGGTATGACGGGGTCTTCGGCGAGATCCACATCTTCGAGGGCGCCGGGGAAGAGCCTCGCGTCGAGCAGCCCGCGCAGACGAGCCTCTTCTGAGTTGCGGGTCTCCCCCGCGCGCACGGCGGGCCGGGCCGCACCCCCGCGCCGCCCCACCGTTGTGCTTCATCCCGGCCGCGACGAGCGCATCCAGGCGGGGCATCTCTGGGTCTACCGGAACGAGATCGCCAGGATCGAAGGGAGTCCCGAAGACGGGGACGCCGTCACGGTCCGTACGGCGGCGCGGCGTGCCCTCGGCACGGGCCTGCTCAACACGCAGTCCCTCATCACCGTCCGCCTGCTCACCTCGGGCGAGCACACCCTTGATGAGGCGTTTTTCCGGGCCCGTCTAGAGGCCGCGCTCTCGCTCCGCTCCCGGATCACCGCGGGGACTACCGCCTGCCGCCTGGTCTTCGGGGAAGGGGACCTCCTGCCCGGGTTGATCGTCGACCGGTATGGTCAGGTACTGGTGGTGCAGACCCTGACCCTCGGGATGGACCGCCGCAAGCCGCTGCTGGTCCGCCTTCTGGGCGACCTTCTCAGTCCGCGCGGGATCTTTGCCCGCAACGACCCCGCCGTGCGCCGCCTGGAGGGGCTCCCACGTGAGACGGGGTGGCTGGCCGGCGGTGGGCCGACCGAGGTGGAGATCGAGGAGGGCAGCCTCCGGTTCGTGGTGGACGTGGCGCGAGGTCAGAAGACCGGGTTCTTCCTCGACCAGCGCGAGAACCGGTCCCATGTCGCCACCCTCGCCTCCGGGGCGCACGTTTTGGATTGCTTCGCGTACACGGGAGCGTGGGGGATTCACGCTGCGCGGCGCGGGGCCGCGTCGGTCACCGGAGTGGAGATCTCCGCCGACGCCACAGCACAGGCAGAGCGCCACGCCGCGATGAACGGAGTCGGGGATCGGTGCCGCTTCGTGGGCGAGAACGCTTTCGATGAGCTCCGGCGGCTCGCGAGCGCGCGCGCCCGCTTCGACCTCGTCATCCTCGATCCGCCGGCGTTCGTCAAGACCCGGGCGGCGCTTCCGGCGGGACTGGCCGGGTACAAGGAGATCAACCTCCGCGCGCTCAAGGTCCTGCGACCGGGCGGCTGGCTGGTCACATGCTCGTGCTCCTACCACGTGGACGAGGCGCGCCTCCGGGAGACCGTGCGAGAGGCGGCCAAGGACGCCGGCCGCGGGATCCGCGTCGTCGAAAGCCGCTCCCAGGCCCGAGATCACCCCGTGCACCCCGCCATGCCCGAGACCCGGTATCTGAAATGCCTGATTCTGTGGGTGGAGTGACCGCGACGACCGGGCACCGCCGCCGCCCCCCCGAGGGGCGCAGGCGTGGTTGCAGGCCCCCGGGGAAGTCCTTATAATGAAGTAGGCGATGTTTGACAGCACGAGACCGGGCTCGGAGGAGGACAGCGGTGCGGGTTCTCCTCCTTGTTTTTTGGGGCGGACCCCCTTCCGGCGACAAGGTGTGGTGAGGTGATTGGTGGCAGGCGCCCAGATTCACATCACGGATAATCTGGATCTGCTGTTGGGCGTCCTCCCTCCGCACATCCGGGAGCAGATCGAGCAGCAGACCGACCGGGACGCGCTTCTCGAAGTTGTGCTCGACCTCGGGCGGGAGCCCGAAGCCCGGTTCCCCGGCCGCGTCGTGCGGCTCTCCGACACGTTCGTGACCCGGGAGGAGATGCAGCATGTGACAGGCCGGGTCGGCGCGTTCGGAAAGGACAATCGCGCGGGCATCGAACGGACCCTCCACCGCATCTCGGCGCTCCGCAATCGCGCGGGGGAGATCATCGGACTCACGCTGCGCGTGGGACGCGCGGTCTACGGCACGGTGGACATCGTGCGTGACGTGATCGATTCCGGTCAGAGTGTTCTCCTCGTTGGGCGCCCCGGCGTGGGAAAGACGACGCTGCTGCGGGAAGCCGCCCGCGTGCTCTCCGATGAGGTGGGGAAGCGGGTGGTCGTCGTGGACACCAGTAACGAGATCGCCGGAGACGGCGACATCCCCCACCCCGGCATCGGCCGGGCGCGGCGGATGCAGGTGCCGTACCCGGAGCTCCAGCACGCGGTGATGATCGAGGCGGTGGAGAACCACATGCCCGAAGTGATCGTCATCGACGAGATCGGCACAGAGGCCGAGGCGCTGGCCGCCCGGACGATCGCCGAGCGCGGGGTCCAGTTGATCGCCACCGCGCACGGGAACACGCTGGACAACCTCCTGCAGAACCCGACGCTGTGCGATTTGATCGGGGGGATTCAGGCCGTCACCCTCAGCGATGAGGAGGCGCGCCGCCGCGGGACCCAGAAGACCGTTCTCGAGCGGAAAGCGCCGCCGACGTTTGACGTCGTCATCGAGATTCAGGAGAAGGATTGCCTGGCCGTGCACCACAATGTGGCGCAGGTCGTGGATCGGTTCCTCCGGGGGACCGTGCCCCATGCGGAGATCCGGACCCGCACGCCGGAGGGCGAAGTGCGGATTGCCAGTGCCAAGGCGGAGTCGGTCCCGGCTCCGGCGGCGACTGACGGTCAGACACCGTCTCTTCCTCACAAGATTGTACGGATCTACCCGTATGCGGTGAGCCGCAACCGCCTGGAGCGCGCGATTCGCGAGCTGCGCGTCCCGGCCGGCATCGCGGACACCCTCTACGACGCCGATGTTCTCCTGACCCTCAAGTCTCAGGAGAAGCGCCAGCCGAAGCGGCTGCGGGAGGCGGGCACACGGGGGCTGCCCACCCACATCATCAAGAGTAACACCCTCTCCCAGATCGAGGCCGTGCTCCGCGAGATCTTCGGCGTCGAAGACAGGTTGAGCAGTGAGGAGATCGCGCTCCGGGAAGTCGAGGAGGCGATCTCTGAGGTGATGTCCGCCGCGCAGCCGGTGGAGCTGTCCCCCCAAAACTCCTACGTCCGCCGCCTCCAGCACCAGCTGGTCCAGCGTTACGGCCTCACGTCCGAGAGTAAAGGAAACGATCCGTTCCGGCGAGTGGTGATCTATCCGCAGTGAGCGCCCCCCCTGTCCCCCCTGCGCGGGTGGGGACCTTCCTGACCCTGGAGGGGCCTGAGGGGGCGGGGAAGACCACTCAGAGCCGTCTTCTCGCAGAGCATCTGCGCGCCGCAGGACACAGTGTCGTGCACGCCCGCGAACCGGGTGGCACCGCCATCGGCGAACAGGTCCGGATCCTCCTGCTCGATCCCCGGCACCGTGAGATGGCCGCCCGCACAGAGATGCTCCTGTTTGCCGCCTCCCGCGCCCAGCTCGTTGCCGAGGTGGTTGCTCCCGCCCTGGCGCGCGGAGCGCTTGTCGTGTGCGAACGATACGTGGACGCGTCCCTCGCCTACCAGGGCGTCGGCCGCGGCCTCGGCGTGGAGGTCGTTCGGGCCGTGAACGCCGCGGCGACCGGGGGGGTGTCCCCCGACCTGACCCTGCTCCTCGATGTCGACGCGGCCACGGGGTTGCGGCGGGCCCGCGGACCCTCCAGCGCCTCGGGCCCGGAGAGCGAGGGGGGCGACGGGGACCGCATAGAGCGGGAAGCGGTGGCTTTCCATGTGCGGGTCCGAGAGGGGTTTTTGGCCCTTGCCAGGAATGAGCCTCAGCGGATCAAGGTGATAGATGCTCGTGGGTCGGTGGATGACGTCCAGCGAGAGATCCGCGCGGCGGTGGACGGGTTTCTCGGCCGCCGGCGGTCGGGACGTCAGGGGAGGGACCTCCCGTGAAGCTGATCCTCGCGATCGTCCAGGAGAAGGACTCCCGGCGTTTGATGGAGGGCCTGGTGGCGGCAGAGTTTCAGGCGACGATGCTGGCGAGCACAGGCGGATTCCTCCGGGAAGGCAACGCGACGATTCTCGTCGGCGTGGAGGCGAACCGCGTCGATGATGTCCTGGCCGTCATTCAGAAGTACGGCCGTGTGCGCGAGCAGCTCGTGAGCCCGCTGCCGCCTGTCGTCGAACCCGTGGACTCGTATATCTCCTATCCCGTGAAGGTACAGGTCGGGGGCGCGATCGTCTTCGTTCTGGACGTGGAGCGGATGGTCAAGATTTAGCTGAGGTCCTCCGTTCCCTCATGCCCTTTCGCGATCTGATCAACCAGCGGCACGCCCAGGCCCTGCTCCACAGCGCTCTCCAGAGCGGCCACATCTCGCACGCCTACCTGTTCGTCGGCCCGTCCGGGGTCGGCCGCCTGGCCACCGCTCGGGCGTTTGCCCAGGCGCTCCTCTGTGCGGTCGGCGGGTCCGACGCGTGCGGCCGGTGCCTGGCCTGCCGCAAGGTCGTCGCCGGGACGCATCCAGATCTCCGCATCCTCGCTCCTGGTCGCACCGAGACAGGGGTGGAGCGGCGGGCGGTCGTCATCGAGCAGATCCGGGCCCTCAAGCGCGACGCGGCGTATCCTCCGTACGAGGCGCGGTGGAAGGTCTTCATCGTCGAGGACGCCGAGGCGATGCGGGCGGAGGCGGCAAACAGCCTCCTCAAGGTGCTGGAAGAACCCCCCCCGGGGGTCGTGATCATCCTGCTCGCGGAGTCCACGGCGTCGCTGCTCCCCACGCTCGTCTCGCGCGCGCAGATCATCAGCTTCTCCTTCGTGCCCCCCGCGGAAATCGCGCAGGCGCTCACCGCGCGGGGCGTGCCCTCGGCGCGGGCCCGCTATCTCGCCGCGATCTCGGGCGGGCGTGTGGGCAAGGCGCTCGGAGCGGCGGGCGCGGACGCCGAGCCGTTCGACCGCCGGGCCGATGTGCTCGAGACCCTTGCCGCGATTGCGCGCGGTGACGTCGTTGCGCGCCTCAACGCAGCGGAGGCGGTGTCGCGACTCCGGGAGGACGTCGAGGGGTGGCTGGACATCGCGCTTCTGTGGGTCCGTGATCTCCTCATCTGGCAGGAGACGCGCGACCCCGCCCTCCTCGTGAACCTGGACTCCGGACGCGAGGTCGCGGAGTGGGCAGGCCGCGCCCAGGGAGCCGGCCTCCGGCGCACCGCCGAGGCGATCGAGCAGGCGAAGGAGAACCTGCGGCGTAACCTCAATCCCCGGCTCGTTTTGGAGGAGCTCTTCGTCCGCATGGAGACCGGTTAGCGGAAGATCCCGCGGAAAAGGATCAGGGCCGCCAGCACCAGCATACCCACGACCCACCAGGGGATGCGCCGCCGAGGGACAGCGCGCGTCTCTGGGTTGGCGCACGCGTCGCAGTAGTTGCCCGTGCGCAGCCGCACCAGGCACGCCGCGCACAAGGGCTTCCCGCACCCCGCGCAGTATCCGAGAGCGGCGCGCTCGGGATGGTTGGCACACTTCATCGGCGGGACCGCAGCAGGGCGTGGACAGAGGGCCGGGGCGGTGCAGAGTCCCGGAGCCGCTTGAGGATCGCGATGTTCCGGCGATCCGGGCCGGTGTGCGCGAACCCCGGGGTCTCGATGAAGCCCGGGAGATCTCGAAGCACCGGATGGGCCAGCACCGCGCCAAATCCCTCGCGCCCGATCAGCCCCTCGCCGATGTTCTCGTGGCGGTCGAGGTGGGATCCCAGTCCGCTCTTGGAGTCGTTCAAGTGCAGCGCGCGAAGGTGCCGTAGCCCGATGATCCGGTCGAACGCGCCCACCATGCCCGCCACGCCGCCGGGTGTACGGAGGTCCCAGCCCGCGGCGAAGAGATGGGCCGTATCGAGACACACGCCGAGCCGCCGCGAGCCGCCGGCCGCGTCGAGGACCGCGCGCAATTCCTCGAACGTCCCTCCGATGCTCCCCCCGGCGCTCCCCTCGAGCAGGACCATCGCTTGGGTGCTCTCGCGAAGCGCGCTTCGCAGCGCCCTCGCAACCCGGGCCCGGGCGGTCGTCCAAGATGTGCCTCGCGCGCTTCCGATATGGGTGATGGCGGCCAATCCCCGAAGTGCGTCCATGCCCTGAAGGCTGTGGGCCAGCGCCCCGACCGACCGCCGATAGAGCACCGAATCGGGCGAGGCAAGATTGATCAGGTACGGGGTGTGGGCGACGAGCGGATCCAGGCCGGCCGCAGCCCGCTTCCGGCGAAACTCATCAAGATCTTCCGCCGGATAGAGCACCAGGCGCCACTGGCGGGGGCTCCCCACGAAAATCTGCAGACACTCGCACCCGATCGCCTGGGCCCGCGGGATCGCGTCATAGATGTGGCCGCGGATGGAGACGTGGGCGCCGAGGGGCACGGGCAGAGGTTCGGGGCCGTACCCGGCCCTCTCCTCCGGAGGGAGTCCCTCTCACTCGGGCGAACCTGCGAAACACGAAGTTCTCCAGGGAGGATGGCGATGCAAGAGACCGAACGGCGGGGGTTCACTACGCGGGCCATTCACGGCGGCCGCATCCCGGATGCCCACAAGTCGGTGGCGGCGCCCATCTACCAGACGGCGACGTTCCGGTACGATACCGTGGAGGAAGGAGCCCGGCTGGCCGCCGAGACAGGCCCGGGATACATCTACACCCGGTGGGGAAATCCGACGATCGACCTCTTCGAACAGAAGATGGCCATCCTGGAGGGGGGCGAGGCGGCGCTCGGCACGTCCTCCGGCATGGCGGCCATCGCCACGGCGGTGGTGAGTCTCCTCCGGGCCGGCGATCATGTGATCGCCCCCAAGGCCGTCTATCAGGCGACGTTCGAATTGTTCCACCGGGTGCTGCCTGGATACGGCATGGAGGTGACGTTTCTCGACAACCCGGACGTGAGCGCCTACGAGCGTGCGCTGCGGCCGCAGACCAGGCTCCTCTACATCGAGACGCCGAACAACCCCCTTCTCGGCATCATCGACATCGCCGCGGTAGTGGGGCTGGCCCGGGCCCACGGAGCCCGGACCGTCGCCGACAACACCTTTGCCACCCCGTACAATCAGAGGCCGCTTGCGCTGGGCGTAGACCTGGTGTGCCACAGCGCAACGAAGTACCTGGGCGGCCACCACGACGTCACCGCGGGGGTGATCGTGGGGCCGCGCGATTTG
>DASUDA010000192.1:0-6873 GCA_036275835.1 bacterium
GATCGTCCAGGATGACGCGGGCCGCCGGCGGTTCGAGTTTCAGCCGGGCCCGATCTTCGGACAGATCATTCTGGCCGACGAGGTCAACCGGGCGACACCGAAGACGCAGTCGGCGCTTCTGGAGGCGATGCAGGAGCACGCCGTCTCGATCGCGGGAACGTCCCGGCCGCTGCCCGCGCCCTTCTTCGTGCTGGCCACACAGAACCCGATTGAGATGGAAGGAACATACCCGCTGCCCGAAGCCCAACTCGACCGCTTCTTGTTCAAGCTGCGGGTCTCTTTTCCCTCACTCGACGACCTGCGCGCGATCGTGGACCGGACGACCGGACCGGAACAGCCCTCCGCCCGGTGCGTGGCGGACGCCGAAGCGCTCCTCCAGATGCAGGCCCTCGCCCGCCAAGTCCCCGTCGCCGGATACGTCCAGGAGTATGCCGCCCGCCTCGTACTGGCAACTCATCCGGAATCCCCTCAGGCCGTCGAGGCCGCGCGTCGGTTCGTCCGGTACGGCGCGAGCCCACGGGGGCTGCAGGCGCTGATTCGCGCGGGCAAGGTCTGGGCGCTGGCTCGAGGCCGGCTCAACGTCGCCACAGACGATGTGCAGGCACTGGCTCCGGCCGCGCTGCGGCACCGGCTCATCCTCAACTTCGAGGGTGAGGCCCAAGGCGTGGACCCGGATGACGTTGTCCGATCGGCGCTCCGGGAGACCGAGGCCCGGGAAGCCCCCGCCGGCGACGGGTAGAAGAGCCTGGCGATGGCGTCGTTCCTCCCTCCAGACTCCACGGCTCCCGAGGCCGTTCTTCTGGATCCCGGGTTTTTGCAGAAACTGGAGATGCTCAGCCTGGTGAGTCGCCGCCGGGTGCGCGGCGACCAGCGCGGTGAACGCCGAAGTACCCTCCGGGGGCGGGGAATCGAATTCGCGGACTACCGCGCATATGAGCCCGGCGACGATTACCGGTACATCGACTGGAACATCGCGTCCCGTCTGGACCGGCTCTTCGTCAAACTGTTCAGCGAGGAAGAAGACCTGGATGTCCTCCTCCTCCTGGATGCGAGCGCCTCTATGGCTGCCGGCACGCCGAGCAAGCTCGCGCTCGCCAAGTCCCTCGCGGCCGCGATCGGCTACATCGGGCTGGTGAACCTCGACCGCATCGGGGTGACCGCCTTCACCTCCGGCCCCGGCCCGCGCCTCGGCCGCCTGCGCGGCCGCGCGCGGGCCTTTGATCTGTTCCGCTTCCTGGGCGGGCTCCATCCCTCCGGCCAGACCGATCTGGCGCGGGCTCTCCGTCATGTCCTGGCAGAGGCGAGGCGGCGCGGCCTCCTGGTCGTCATGTCGGACTTTCTCGATCCCCACACGTACGAGGAGGCCCTGCTGCTCGCGCGTCATCACCGGTTCCAGACGTTCCTCATCCACATCCTGGCCGAGGAGGAACTCGCGCCGCGCCTTGGGGGCGATCTCCGGCTCGTCGATGTGGAAACGCGCCGGGCAGTCGAGGTCACCGCCGACGCCGAGATGCTGCGGGCTTACGCGGACGCCCGGGACGCCTTCTTTCGCCACATCGAGCGCTTCTGCTTCCGCCACGGGATCGAATATCTCCGGACGGTGTCGTCGGTGGCTCCCGAGACGCTCGTGCTGCACTATCTGCGCCAGGCAGGCCTGCTCCGGTGACGCTCGGCTCGCCCGCCTCACTGTGGGGGCTGCTGGCGATCCCGCTTCTCGTCGCGCTCTATCTGCTGCGCGTCCGCCGCCGCGAGCATCTCGTGAGCAGCATTCTGCTCTGGCAGCGATCCGCGTCCACGCGAACGGGCTCCCGTCCGTGGTACCGGGTCGAGCGCAGCCTGCTCCTCGTACTCCAGATCCTGGCCGTCGCGGCCATCGTCGCGGGTCTCGCGCGGCCGGCCGTGGTGGGACGCGCTCCGGCGGGTGACGACCTCTTCCTCGTTCTGGATGCCTCCCTGTCGATGCGCGCGCGGGATGTGGTACCGACGCGCTTCCACCGTGCCCGCGCCGAAGCGCTCGAGGTGGTGGCGCGCCTGCGGGCGGGGCAGAGGGCGGGCGTCGTGCTCGCCGGGCCCCGCCCGCTCGTCCTCGTGCCGCTCACCGGGGACCGCTCCCGCCTCCGGGCGGCGCTCGGGGCGGCCGAGCCCTGGGACACCGTCGGAGATGTCGCGGGAGCCGTCTCTCTGGCCGCGGCCCAACAGCCCGGCCCTAGAGGGCGGATCGTGGTCTGGACAGACGCGGCGCAGGGAGGGCTTCCGGCGCTCTCGCGCGTCGCCTATCGCCTCCTCGGAACGTCCGACGACAACGTAGGAATTACCCGATTCCGCGTCCTCCGCGATCCTGGGGGAACGGAGGCGGTGGTTCGTGTTCAGAACTTTGGAAGCCGCGCCTGGGACATTCCACTCGAGGTGAGCCGCGACGGAACGCCGATCTACCGGACGGCCCTGGCGCTGGCCGCCGGAGAGAGCCGTACGGTCGTCTTCCCCGTCTCGGGGGCGGGAGTGCTGCGCGCCCGCCTGCAGATCCGGGACGCGCTCCCCGAGGACGATCAGGCGGTCGCGGTCCTCGACCCCACACCTCTGCCACCGGTCCTTCTCGTGAGTCCGGGAAACCCCTACATCGAGAAAGTCCTCGCGCTGCTGCCGGTCGCCCGTGCGGCGGAGACGCGCACCGCCGATCCATCCACGTGGGCTGGGTTCGGTGTCGTGATCCTCGATAGGGTCGCGACCGGTCCGCTCCCTCCGGGGAATTACCTGCTCATCGGGACTGTTCCCCCGAACCTTCCGATGAGCGCATCCGGCGTCGTTCCGCGCCCGGGGATCGCCACGTGGGACCGCACGGATCCGGTGCTGCGGTATGTGACGCTCGACGACGTGCGGGTGGATCGCGCGCTCGCCCTCGCTCCCGAGGAAGGCCGCGTCCTGGCCGAGGGCCGCGTGCCCCTTCTCTGGGCCTACGAGGGGCGGGGAGTCCGTGCCCTCCTTCTCGGCTTCGCGCTCGAGGATTCCGACCTGCCCCTGCACGTGGCGTTTCCTGTCCTCATGGCCAACAGCCTCGCGTGGCTCGGAGGGGGGACGGCGGAGGCTGGTGCCGGAGAGATCCTCCAGGTCCCGGCGGCGGGAGCGGAAGAGGCGGTGGTCACGACCCCCGAGGGACGCCGGCAGCGGGTGCACGCCGTGGACGGCGCATTCGTCCTCCCGCCGTTCATCCGCGCAGGCCTGTACCACCTGGCAAGCCCCGCCGGGGACCGGCAGTTCGCGGTGGGCACAGGATCGGCGCGCGCAGGAATGATCCGGCCCGGGGAGGTCCCCGGCGCACAGGTGGTGGCCACAGAGATCCCGGCCACGCGGATCCCGGCCGCACAGGTCTCGCCCGCGTCGGGCTCTGCGGGGAGCGTTCCCGACGCCCTCTTGACGCGAATCTCCCTCTGGCCCTGGCTTCTAGTGGCTGCGATTGCGGCCGCCGTGGGAGAGTGGGCGCTTGCCACACACCGCCGGGGAGCTGAGGCGTAATGCCCCTCCTTGCCCCCGCCCATCCCTTCGCTCTCCTGCTCCTGCCGCTCGTCCTGCTCGCCGTACGCTTGGGCCGCCGCCGCACGGGTGCGCGCTGGCGCATCGCGACCGCACTCCGCGCGACGACGCTGACCTTCCTCATTCTCGCCCTGAGCGGACCGGTGCTGCGCGTTCCCTCACCCGGGACGGCCGTCGTCTTTGCGGTAGACCGGTCTCTCAGCATTACGGAGGCGGGACGGCGGATGGAGGCGGCGTTTCTGCGGGACGCGCTTTCGCGAATGCACCGCGAGGACCGGGCCGGGATCGTGACATTCGCGGGACGGCCGAGTCTCCGGTCCCCGGTTGGGCCGCATACCGCGGCGGATGATCCAGGACCCGCGTTCGATCCCGACGCGACAGACATCGGCGCGGCGCTGGACTTGGCGCTGCGCGTTCTGCCCGGCTCCGGGGCGCGGCGCATCGTCGTCCTGAGCGACGGCGGAGAGAATCAGGGAGACGCGGTGGCGGCGGCCCGGACCGCGGCCGCGGCGGGCGTTGCGATCGATGCGGTGGCCATCCTGACGGCTCCACCGGACGACGTGCTCGTGGAGGATCTCGTGGCCCCCCAGTCGGTCCACCCCGGTGAAGCGTATACGGTGAGCGCGGTCCTTCACGCGACCGCGGAGGCCCGGGCAACCCTCACGCTCCGGCGCAATGGAGAGCCGATCGCCGCCCGGCGTCTCATCCTTCCGGTCGGGGAGACGGCGGTCCGCTTCTCCGATACGGCCGCGCGGGAGGGGGTGGTGCGTTACCGCGTCGACGTCACGGCCACGCCCGATGCCATCGCCGGGAACGATCACGGAGAGGCCCTCGTGATCGTCCGCGGGCGGCCCCGGGTCCTGTTTGTGAGTGGCAGCCCAAGCGCCCTCCCCGCCTGGCTCGCCCGGCAGGGCCTGCGCGTGGATGTGCGCCCGCCCGGCACCGTTCCCGTGCTGGCGACCGACTTTTCCGGATACGGGAGTGTCGTGCTGGACGACGTCGCGGCGGCCGATCTCAGCCGCGCGCAGCAGGAAGCGCTCCGCGCATTCGTGAGGGCGGGCGGCGGAGGGGTGGTCGCCATCGGCGGGCCGCACAGCTTCGGCGTCGGCGGGTACGCGGGGACGCCGCTCGAAGATCTTCTCCCCGTCAAGATGGACGTGCGCGAGATGACGGCTCTCCCGACCGTGGCGATTCTCCTGGTGATCGACACGTCGGGCAGCATGGAGGCGTTCGGCACCGAGCTGGCCAAGGAGGAACTCGCCAAAGAGATCGCGTCCTCCGTGATCGATCTGCTTGGCGAGCACGACCAGATCGGCGTCATCACCTTCGACCAGGAGTACCGCTGGCTTGTCCCGCCGACGGAGGCCCGCAACCGGGCCCGTGTGCTCGACGAGGTGGCGCGCCTCCGAGCCGGCGGGGGCACCGTGATGTACCCGCCGCTCGCCGCGGCGCGCGCGTTTCTCCGCGCGTCTCCGGCGAAGGTCCGGCACGTCATCGTTCTGAGCGACGGC
This sequence comes from bacterium, assembly GCA_036275835.1. Taxonomy (GTDB): domain Bacteria; phylum Sysuimicrobiota; class Sysuimicrobiia; order Sysuimicrobiales; family Segetimicrobiaceae; genus DASUDA01. The sequence goes on from DASUDA010000192.1 coordinate 5,040, forward strand.
CTCACCGATCCCGGGGACTTCCGCAGGCTGGCCACCGAGATGACTCGAGACCGGATCACGCTGAGCACCGTCGCCATCGGCAGCGACGCCGACGTGGAGTTCATGCGCAATCTGGCGCGGTGGGGCGGCGGCCGGTCCTATTTCGCCAGGGATCTGTACAGCATCCCGGAGATCTTCACGACCGAGGCGCTCGTGGCGGTCCGGTCGTATATCGTTGAGGAGCCCACCCGGCCGTTGCAGACCGGCTCCGCTCCCACCCTCGAAGGCCTGGCGCCTCCCCCGCCGCTCGACGGATACGTCGCGACGGTTCCGAAGCCGGCCGCCGATGTCGGGCTCACCAGCCCGCGCCGCGATCCGATCCTGGCCACATGGCGCTACGGCCTCGGGCGGACGGTGGCGTTCACCTCCGACGACGGCCTCCGGTGGACCGCCCGCTGGGCCGGCTGGCGCGACGTGGCCCGGTTCTGGTCTCAGACGATCCGGTGGACCCTGCGGGACGAAGGCAGCGGTCTTTCCATAGAAATCTCACGTGACCGTCGCGGGGCGCTGGCCCGTGCCGTGCTCGATGCCAGACACCCGGACGGCGCCCCGTGGGACGGCCTGGAGGTCGGGGGCGAGGTGGAGAGCCCGCAGGGCACGCGCGGTGGCATCGCCCTCGAGCAGACCGCCCCCGGGAGATACGAAGGGACGTGGCCGGCGACGGGTCCGGGCATCTACACGCTCACGCTGTCCGCGCGTGATGGCCGCGGTGTCGTCGGGATTCGTACGGCGGGCCTCGTCGTGCCATACTCGCCCGAACTGCGCGTCCCCGGAGGAAACGTGGCACTGCTGGCCCGGCTGGTGGAGATGACCGGGGGAGCGCTTCTGCACAGGCCGGAAGACGCGTTTCGTCCCGGCCGGGGTTCCGGGACGCGCGATGTGTGGCCGCCCCTGGCGGGTCTGGCTCTCGGAACACTCCTGGCAGAAGTCATCGTCCGCCGCGTTCCTGCGCTCGCCCAATACATCGCCGGCGCCGCGGCGGCGATCGCCAATCGCGGCGGGGGAACAGCCGCGCGCGAGGCGCGCCGCCTCGAGGATCGAGCGTACGACTCCGCGGATCGCTGGGCGAGCGAGCGGGCGCAATACGCGAAAGAAGACGCGCTCCGCGCGGCGTCGATGGAGCACGCCGCGCGCCTCTATATCGCGCGGCTGCGCAAAGGACCTCGCTCCTGACAAAGCGTTACCCCTGCCAGGCCTGCGCCGGACGCCCTTCCCACAGCGCCGTGTAGAGAGACAGGAGGGCCTCTCGCTCAAGAGGCCGGGGATTGTTGGGCCGCGGATACTGCTCCAGGCACTCCGCCACCATCTCCGGGAGGCGCTCCCGCTCGATGCCGAGCGTCCGGAGGGCCTCCGGAATGCCGACGTCATGGCAGAGCCCCTGCACGCGCTGCACCACGTCCCCCGCGCCCGTCCCCGCCGCCTGCCCGATGCGCAGGAGACGATGGCCGGCCGCCGGGCGATTGTACGCCATCGTGTAGGGGAGGGCGAGGGCGCACGTCAGGCCGTGCGGCAGGTGCAGCCGGTTGGCGATCGTATAGGCGATCGAGTGCCCGAGGATCATCCCGGCGTTGAGCGTGAGCCCGCCCATATAGGCGGCGAGGAGCATCTCGGCGCGCGCTTCCGCGTCGCTCCCGTCCCCGTACGCCCGGGGCAGCGCCCGCGTGATCAGGGCGATTCCCTGAGTCGCCATGAGGTCCGTCAGCGCCGTCGCGTTGGTGGACAGCATTCCCTCGATGCAATGGCTCAGCGCATCGAGGCCCGTGTGCGCGGTGACCGCGGGCGGGAGCGAGTGGGT
>DASUDA010000193.1:0-19949 GCA_036275835.1 bacterium
CACCGGGTCGAGGTGCCACTGCTGATAATACACGAGCGTCATGAACGCCCCCAGCATGAGGAACCCGGCATTGCCGAGGTTGATCACCTTCATGACCCCATAAATGATGGCGAGGCCGTACGACATCACCGCGTACAGCCCCGCCGTCAACAGCGCCGCGACGCCGACGGAAATGAGGTCCTGGGCCGTAAACACCCCGGTCGCGCCGCTCGAGTCCGCGCGGGCGGTTACTGCGGGTGCGGCATCGGCAGGATCGCGTCCCGCGTTTCCGGCAGCTTCTTGGGCCAGATGATGCGGACGGTGTTCCCGGGCGTGGTCTGCACGATCACATAGGTCCCCATGATCTGCCCGTTGGGCGCGAAGCGGATCGCTCCGCCGGGCAGGAGGGTGTTCCGCATCACGAGTTTAGCCAGGGCATCACGCACATCCGGTCCGCTGATGCTATGGGCGTCCTGGATTCCGCGGAGCAGCACACGCGCCGTCTCGTAAGAGAGCGCCTGGAACCAGTCCGGGACCGCGTGGTACTCGCGCTTGTACCGTTCGGCAAACAGCTGCGACGCCGGGTCCTTGAGGGCGGGCGTCCACCACAGGGCCGCCACGAGGTAATCCGCCCCCGGCCCGAGCGCCTGCCGGCCCTTCTGATCGGGCCCGCGGGCGCCATAGGAGACGAACTGGTGGGACATGCCGGCCTGGAGATATTGACGGTGCATGGTAATGAAGTCCGGCAGGTGGGCGTCGGAGAGGAACACGGCCGCGTTCGAAGCCTTCACCTGCTGGAGCAGCGGGCTGAAGTCGCTGCCATTCAACTGGAACGACTGGTTGAGCACGATCTGAAACAAGTCCGGGTGGGCCTTGGTCTCGTCAAGGATGGCGTTGATGTAATCCTTGCCGTGGTCGGTGTTCTCCCACACCACGGCGATCGTGGACGGCTTCGGCAGTCTGCCCTTGCCGATCTCATATGCCAGGTAGTCCATCGTGTTCGTGCCCAGGTCGTAGATGGTCGCGAGCGTGCCGAAGATGTACTTGTACCCGCGCTTGAAGATCTCCGACGCAGCCCCACCGCCCTCCACGTACGGAATTTTGTACTGATCCGGCACGACCTCCTGAGCCTCCACGAGCGACGTATCGTACCCGCCGAGCAGGAAGTTCACGTGCTGGTCGGTGACGAGCTTCTCGACCAGGCTGCGGGACCGCGTCACGTCGCTGCCGTCGTCCAGGATCGTCAGGCTGAGATGGTACTTCTGCGTGCCGACCTGCAGGCCGCCGGCGTTGTTCACATCGTCGATGGCCATGCCGTAGCCCTGCTTGAAGTAGTTGCCCGAGGCGCCGAACGCCCCGGTGAGCGGCAGGACCGATCCGATGCTGATCTCGGGAGCGCCCGCCGGCTGGCCGGCCGTGATAAGCGCCAGGAGTAGCGCAGGAACTGCCAGCGCCAACCCCCCCGCGCGGACCCAGTGCGTCATCGCCCGTCCCCCTTCTGCGCGATTGCGGAAGCGCTCCGAAAATAGCGCTGAAAGGCGCCGAACCACAGTTCGCGCAACTCTGTTGCTTCCTGACACCGTTCCCAACATCCTGCCGGACGGGAGGACCGCCTTACGCGTGCGGCGAAAACGGTGCCCCCGTGAGCGAGGGGCTGAGGATCTGCATCTGCACACCGGAGGCGGTCCCGTTCGCCAAGACCGGCGGGCTCGCCGATGTGGCGGGGGCGCTGCCCGGCGCCCTGCGCGAGGCGGGATGCGATGTCCGCGTGGTGCTTCCCGCGTACCGGGCGATCGACCGGACCAAGTACGGGTTCCGGCCGATCGGCGGGGCATCCGTGCCGCTCGGCTCCGCCCGCGTAGACGTTCAGTTTCTGGAAGGGCGATTCCCCCACGCTCCTGTGCCGGTGTACCTTGTCGCCTGCGACCCTTTCTTCGACCGGCCGGGGCTGTATGGTGAGGCCGGAACCGACTACCAGGACAACCTTGAGCGCTTCACCACGTTCGGGCGCGGCGTCCTGGCCCTGCTCCGCCATCTCGCCTGGCAGCCTCAGGTCCTCCACTGCCAGGACTGGCAGACCGCGCTCCTCCCGGTCTGGCTGCGGGTCGAGCCGCGTGATCCCGGCCTCGCCGCGACCGCCACGCTGCTCACGGTGCACAACCTGGCGTACCAGGGGCTGTTCCCATCCGACCGCCTGCCCGCCACCGGACTGGGGTGGAACCTGTTCACCATCCAGGGGGTCGAGTTCTACGGGAAGATCAACCTCCTCAAGGGCGGGATCATTTTCGCGGACCTCCTTAGCACGGTGAGCGAGCAGTACGCGCGCGAGATCCAAACGGCGGAGTTTGGGTGCGGTCTCGAAGGCGTGCTCCGGCAGCGGGCGGCCGATCTGATCGGCATCCTCAACGGAGTGGACTACGCCACGTGGGATCCCGGTGTCGACCCGCACATTCCCGCCCGCTACACCCCGGATGACCTCTCGGGGAAGCAGGCGTGCAAAGCGCACCTGCAGCGCTCCCAGGGGCTCGCCGTCGCCCCCGGGACGCCGCTCCTCGGGATCATCTCGCGGCTGGTGGACCAGAAGGGGCTCGACCTCGTGGCCTCCACCCTCGACGCCGTCCTCGCGCCGGGAACGCAGTTCGTCGTCCTCGGAACCGGCGAGCCACGGTACCACGTACTCTTGGAGAAAGCACGCGACCGCTCTCCGGACAGAGTCGCGATCACCCTGGGCTTCGACGACGGCCTGGCGCACCGGATCGAAGCGGGAGCGGACATCTTCCTCATGCCCTCCCGGTATGAACCGTCGGGGCTCAACCAGCTCTACAGCCTGCGCTACGGGACGGTGCCGGTCGTGCGCAAGACCGGCGGGCTCGCCGACACGATCGTGGATGCCACCCCGGATGCGATCGCTCAGAACCGTGCAAACGGATTTGTGTTCGAAGCGTACACGCCCGGCGCGTTCCTGGAGGCGGTGACGAGGGCGCTCGGAACGTTCCGCGATCCGCGGGTGTGGCGGCGGTTGCAGCAGGTGGGGATGCGGCAGGACTTCTCCTGGAGTCGATCGGCCGCGCGCTATATCGAGGCCTACCGGCGCGCCATTGTGGGTAAAAGCGGGGTGGGATTGCGGGCGTAAGATCCGCGGAGGCGGATCCGAAGTAGTGAGGGGGGACAGGAGAGGTGCCTGAACTGCGCAAGGACGCCGTCACGCGCCGGTGGGTGATCATCGCGACCGAGCGCGCAGCGCGCCCGTCAGACTTTCCTCCGGGCTCGGTGGAGCCGGACACCTCCGCGACATGCCCGTTCTGCGAAGGACGGGAAACGACGACACCTCCCGAGATCGTGGCCATCCGCCGGCCGGGCACGGCTCCCAACGCGCCGGGATGGCAGGTGCGCGTGGTGGCGAACAAGTATCCTGCCCTGCGCATCGAAGGCTCGACGGAGATCATCACGAACGGCATGTTCGAGGGAATGGGAGGCGTGGGCGCCCACGAGGTCATCATCGAGACCCCGCGCCACGCCCTTCACCCCGGGATTATGAACCCGAGTCAGCTCGCCTCCGTGCTCTGGATGTACCGGGAAAGGTACCGCGACCTCGACGGCGATCCTCGGTTCAAGTATCTCCTGCTTTTCCGCAACCACGGACGCTCCGCGGGCGCCTCGCTGGTACACCCCCATTCGCAGCTGATCGCGCTCCCGATCGTTCCCAAGCGGGCCACGGAAGAGCTGGAAGGCGCGCAGCAGTACTTCGCCCGGGAGGGCCGGTGCGTCTACTGCGACATCATCCGACAGGAACAGGCGGAACGCGTCCGCCTCGTGTGGCAGAACAATGAGTTCGTCGCGTTTGTGCCGTACGCCGCGTGGTGCCCGTTTGAATTGTGGATCCTCCCGAAGGCCCACGTCGCCAGCTTCGGCGACCTGGGCGACACACAGATGCTGCCGCTCGCGGAGATCCTGCACCAACTCCTCGGCCGGCTCCACTCCTGTCTGAGCAATCCGCCGTACAACTACATCATCCACACCGCCCCCTACGACGGCAAGGTCGGCCACTACTACCACTGGCACATCGAGATTATCCCCCGGCTGTCCCAGGTCGCCGGGTTCGAGTGGGGGTCGGGGTTCTACATCAATACGGTGCCGCCTGAGGATGCGGCCCGCTACCTCCGCGAGACCGGCGTGCCCGTTCCCGCCCAGGAAGCCGCCGCGGCCGACTAGTGTCCGCTACACGGATTGCGCGCTGTAAATCAGACCGACCTTGCCTGATTTCAACGGCTCGAATATGTGACGCGCCGGCCATCGACCTGCGCCCAGGGCGTTAGCGCGCCCGAGCGTATCGCGCAGAGGGGATTCTCCGGCCTCAAACGAAATGTCTCCCGATCTCTCCTTCGGGCAGGTGCCTCCTCGTGGATCTCCCGCCCCTCCCCCATCGCGTCGCCACGGGCCTCGCCGGCGAAGCGGCCCCGCGGGCGTGGGGTCTCTCATGACCGCCGCCCTCGCCGAGCGGGCGCGCGCGATCGTCGGCGCCCCGCACCTCGTGACGGCTCCCGACCGTCTCGCGGAGTACGCGGTGGATGGCGTCCGGCCGGTGACGGTGGCGCGGCCGGAGACCGCGGAGGAGACGGCGGCCCTCCTCAGCGCGGCGGGGGACGCAGGGGCCGGAGTGCTTCCGCGCGGCGCGGGAACGCATCAGCACCTCGGGGGCCTTCCTGCCCGCGCGGATCTCGTGATCGACACCACGCGGCTGGTGGGAATCACCGACTACACTCCCGCGGACTACGTCGTGGCGGTCCGGGCGGGAACGCGTCTCCGCGATCTGGCCTCCGAGTTGAACCGCAACACGCAATGGCTCCCGATCGATCCTCCGGGCGAGGGCGCATCGACGATCGGAGGGATCATCGCCGCCAACCGGAACGGTCCCCGACGCCTTCTGTGCGGCTCCATCCGCGACATGCTGATCGGGATTCGGGTGGCCCTGCCGGCCGGCGAAGTGATCAAGGCGGGCGGCAAAGTCGTCAAGAATGTCGCCGGATATGACCTGACGAAGCTGTTCATCGGCTCCCTCGGGGCGTTCGGGGTGATCACCGAAGCCACGTTCAAGATCTCACCGCATCCGGGCGAGGGACTCACGGTCTTCGTGACGGTCCCCAGCCTGGACGCGGCCCACACGCTCACCACCTCCGTGATGCGATCGTATCTGCTCCCGTCGGCTCTCGAGGCGGCCAACCCGCCGGCGCTCCGCCGCCTCGCCCTCGCCGCCGGGATGCGAGAGCCCCCGGCGGGGGCATGGGGCGTTCTGCTGCTCGCCGAAGGGATGGCGGAGAGCCAGACCCGCCACGTCAACGAAATGCGGACGCTCGTCGGCGCGCTCGGGCAGATGGAGGTGCTGAAAGGGCCGCCGCATGACGCGCTGTGGAAGGCGGTCGCCGAGTTCCCCTCACCGTCGTCGCACCCGGGCGGCGTCGTCTCCCGGGTCGGCGGCCCTCTTGCACGGTGGGCGGATGTTGTGCGCGTGCTGGATGCGGCGCGCGATCTCGCGGGCTCCGTCGAGGTCCTGGCTCACGCGGGACTGGGGTTGCTGTACGCCGCCTGCGGGGATCCGCGATGCGGCCCGGCGCAGGCGGATGCGCTGGCCCGCGCGGCCGCTGAGATCGGGGGCTACGCCGTGGTCGAGGTCGCGCCCCCGGAGATGAAGGCCCGCCTCCCGCTGTGGGGACCTCCTCCCGGCGGGGTGGACCTGATGCGCCGGCTCCGCGAGAAGTTCGATCCGCGGGGCATCATGATCCCCGGGCGGCTGGGGTGGGGATTGTCGTGAAGCGGCGGGGTCTCGTCACGGTGGCCGCGATGCTGGGAATGTTCCTCGCGGCCATGGACCAGACGGCTGTGGGGACGGCGATGCCCACGATCGTGGGCGCGCTCGGCGGTCTGGCGCTGTACTCCTGGGTGTTCGCGGCCTATCAGATCGCGTTTGTCGTGACGACCCCGATTTTCGGCCGGCTCGCCGACCTCTACGGCCGCAAACGGGTCTACCTCGGCGGGATCCTGGGGTTTGTGGGAGCGTCCGCCTTGTGCGGGCTGTCTCACACGATGGGCCAGCTCGTCTTGTTCCGCTTCCTGCAGGGCCTCGGCGGCGGGGCCGTGCTCCCGATCGCGCTCACGATCATCGCCGATCTCTTCCCGCTCGAGCAGCGGCTGCGCATTCAAGGTCTGTTCAGCGGCGTCTGGGGCCTGGCGGCGATCGTGGGGCCTCTGGTGGGCGGGTTTCTCACCGATCACGTCACGTGGCGGTGGATCTTCTTCCTGAATATCCCCGCCGGGCTCGCGGCGACCGCGATCCTCACGTTCGCGTTCCACGAGCCTGCTCCGGCGGGGACGGGCTCGGTGGATTATGCCGGCATCGGCCTCCTGTCCGGCGGAACGATCGTCCTCCTGCTGCTCCTGTTCTGGGGAGGGCACGCGTTCCCGTGGGTCTCGTTTCCCGCGGCGGGTCTTGCCGTGGCGAGCGCGCTCCTCGTGCTCCTCTTCATCCGCGTCGAACTGCGCAGCCCGCAGCCGTTCTTGCCGTTCAGCCTGTTCGAGAACAGGATCGTCACCGTGACCTCGGTGGGAGGATTTCTGCTCGGCGTCAGCATGTTCGGCGCGGTGGCGTACATTCCGTTGTTCATGCAGGGGGTGATCGGGACGAGCGCCACGGCGGCCGGGGCGGTCCTCACGCCGTTCATGGTCATGTGGACCGTGGGCAGCATTATCGGCGGACGGTTGACGCTCCTCTGGGGCTACCGGCCGACCACTGTGGGCGGCATGGTGCTCATGGTCGCGGGGTTCCTCTTCCTGACACGCCTGGGCCCGGATGCCGGCGCGAAAGTGGTGTTCGCCGACATGATCATCCTCGGGAGCGGCATGGGGCTGACGGCCTCGATGTTCATCATCGCTGTGCAAAATGCCGTGGACCGCCCGCTCCGCGGGCTCGTGACGTCCATCAACATCTTCGCGCGCAATATCGGGAGCGCGATCGGCGTGAGCGCGCAGGGCGCGGTGCTCATCGGGGTTCTCGACGCGCGCCTGCGGACCCTGGCCGGGCAGGGGCTTCCGGGGCTCCCCCCGATCGTGGATCCGCAGGTCGTGCTCGACGCATCCGTCCAGTCGCGCCTCACGGGAACCGGACACGAAGCCCTCCGCCAGGCACTCGCGCAGGCCCTCCACGGCGCGTTCGCGCTCGGCCTCGCGCTCGTGATCCTCGGGTTGGCCACCGTGGTCCTGTTCATGCCGGCCGGGAGCGTGACCGAGCACGCCCCCGCGCTCACCCCTCCGGATCGTCCCAGCGCGACACCGGGGCCTGTGCCCGCGGCGTCGGACAGGACGCGCGCGCACCAAAACGCGCATAGCCGGGACGCGCGCGTGGTCCAGCATCCCGAAGGTGGTGGCGAGGCCGGCTGACCGATGCACCGCCTGGCTCTGTCCCTCGCACTCCATAATCACCAGCCGGTCGGAAACTTCGACCACGTGATGGCGGAGGCCGCCGACTCGGCCTACGCCCCCATGGTCGCGGCGCTCGAACGCCACCCACGGGTCCGCCTGGCCCTCCACTACTCAGGCCCGCTGCTGGATTGGCTGCTGCTCCACCGGCCGGACCTTCTCCGCCGCATCCGGGCGCTGGCGGGCCGAGGCCAAGCCGAGATCATGACCGGCGGGTACTATGAGCCGATCCTGGCGATCATCCCTGAAGCCGACAGGCGGGGGCAGATCGAGAAGCTCACCCGGATGGTGGCCGCGGAGTTCGGGCACGCCGCGGAGGGGCTCTGGCTCGCCGAGCGCGTGTGGGAGCCGCACCTGGCACGATCGCTCGGAGAGGCGGGCGTCCTGTACACAATCGTGGACGATGCGCACTTCCACGGCGTGGGGCTCGACGACCCGCAGCTCCTCGGCTACTACGTCACGGAGGACGAAGGGGTCCCGCTGGCGATCTTCCCCAGCCTGCGGCGGCTCCGCTACCTCATCCCGTGGGCGCCGGTCGAGGACGTGATCGCCTACCTCCATAGCCTCGCCGACAGCGACGTCCGGCCGGAAGGCCGCGAGGCGCCGCTCGACCTGGCTCTCATGGGCGACGACGGCGAGAAGTTCGGGCTCTGGCCCGGGACGTACGCGCACTGCTGGGAAAAGGGATGGGTCGAGCGCTTCTTCGAGGCCATCGAAACGGAGCCGTGGATCGATCTGATCCCGCCGGGCGAGTACCGGCGGTCGCGTGAGCCGGCCGGATGGATCTACCTGCCCACCGCTACCTATCAAGAGATGACCGAATGGGCGCTCCCTCCCGAACGCGCCGCCCAGCTCGCGCATATCCGGCACGACCTCGAGAACAGTGGGCGGGCCGAGGTCCTCCCGTTCCTCCGGGGAGGATTCTGGCGCCACTTCCTCGTCAAGTACCCCGAAGTCAATACGCTGCACCACCTCGCTCTTCGTGCCGGGAGGAAAGTGCGTGCGATGACGGCCGGTCCGGAGCGCGCGCGGGCGCTCGACGAATTGTGGGCGGGGGAGGGCAACTGCACGTACTGGCACGGCGTCTTCGGCGGCGTGTACCTCCCGCATCTCCGCGGGGCGGCCTTCAGCCACCTGATCGCCGCCGAGGCGATCGCCGATCAGGCGCGCCACCGCGGCCCGTATGTGGAAAGCGAGGTTGCCGATTTGAACGGCGACGGGCGCGAGGAGGTCCGGCTCGCCACCGATCTCGCGGTCTGCACGGTGGACCCCGCCCGCGGCGGAAGCCTCGCCGAGTGGGACGACCGGCCCGCGCGCCGTCACCTGGGAAACGTCCTCACTCGGCGCCCGGAAGGCTACCACGCGGACCTCAGGCGCGCCGCTGAGCAGGGAGCGGCTCGAGCAGACGGGGCAGCCGGCGTGGAATCAATTCACACGACCGCGGTCCGCCTGAAAGAGCCCGGGCTCGAGCGGTTCCTTCTGTACGACCGCGTCAGCCGTGCCAGCCTCCGCATCCACCTCCTTCCTCCGCGGACAACGCGCGAGCAGGTGTGGCGCGACGACCAGAGCGAACTCGGCGCGTTCTTCACCGGGGGGTACGCCTGGCGGCTGGATCAGGCGACCGACAGAGTCCGGCTGGTGCTCACGCGCCGGACCGCGCTGGAGGGCGGAGAGGCCGCGGTGGAACGCACCCTCGAGGTGGCCGCCGGCCGGCGCGGGCTGAGCCACGCCACGCGCGTCCGGTGGACCGGCGAGCGGCCGCTGCGCGCGCTCCTAGCGGAGGAGTGGGATCTCGGTGTCTTCGGGGAGCCGGGATCGATTTACCTGGAGGGCGCGGGGCGGCGCGTTCCGCTCCACGAGCCGGGGGACCTCACCGCGGCCCGCCGCGTGGACGTCGTCGAAACTCACTCCGGCCTTGGACTCGCCTTTCTGCCGTCCGCTCCCGCTGACGTGTGGGCCCTGCCGCTCATCACGATCTCCAACTCCGAAGCCGGATTCGAGAGAAACTACCAGGGCGCGATGGTGCTCTTGTGCTGGAAACTGGAGGTGGCGTCCGGCGAGGTCTGGGAGCAGATGACGCGGTGCGAGGTCGCGGTCACGGGCGGCGGATCCCCATAGCGTCTGCTCACTCCGCCTGCCCCGGCCTCCGCGCGGTGACCCGGGCGCTATACGTCGAGACTCCGACACCCTCGCCGTTCGGCGTGATGGCGACATCCACAAATCCCACATCAACAAGCATACTCCGGTATTCGCCCTCAGTGATCGCGCCGGACACGCAGGCGGCCCACGCCTGAAGGTCGTCTCGCGCGGCCTCGGGCAGCGCCTCTTCCGTCAGGATATCATTGACGATCAGCCTGCCGCCCGGCCGGAGGATTCGAAGCGCCTCGGCAAACGCCTTCCGCTTGTCGGGGACCAGACTCAGGACGCAGTTGCTGATCACGACGTCGGCGCAGCCGCCGGCGAGCGGGAGCGCCTCGATGTCACCCAGCCGGAACTCGACGTTCGTAATGCCTGATCGCCCGGCCGCCGCTGTAGCCGACTCGAGCATCTCCGGGGTCATGTCCACGCCGATGACGCGCCCGGTCGCACCCACCGCCCGGGCCGCTAGAAGCGCGTCCCGGCCGGGTCCGGAGCCCAGGTCGACAATCACCTCCCCTTCATGGAAAAGGGACGCGTCAAACGGCGTCCCGCATCCGTAAGAGGGAATGTCCTCCCGCGCGTCCGCGCCTTCGATCCCTGCGTCCGGCGCGCAGCACCCCGATGGCTCTGTGGCCGCGGCGCAGCATCCCGGCGACTCTGCGGCCGGCGCACAGCATGTCTGTCCTCGCACGCGCCCGGCGTAATATTCTTGTACGGCCGCTTTGATCGCTTCACTATTCATGTCGTTGGCTTCACCCGTCATGCCCTCACCCCGCGCTGGGACATTTGCTGCCGACTCCGATCGCGGACTCCGTTTCCTTCGCGGCGACCACCGCGCACTCCACCGTAGCGTTTATATCGATGAATGTCAATATGCTCGCACCCGTCCGGGAAAAGGGACGTTCCACGGCTCTCTGGAATGGATAGACATTCATAGGTCGGTAAGGAGGCTGCGATGCCCGCCCTGCCAACGATCGCTCTCTTTCTCCTGGCCGCGCTGGTCTTGCTCGTCATCCCGGGCCCCGCGGTCATGAATATCGTCACGTGCAGCGTGGCCCGGGGCAGGCGGGCGGGGCTGATCTGCGTGGCGGGCACGGAGCTGGCGGGGCTCATTCACACAACCGCGGCGGCTCTCGGGCTCTCGGCGCTCCTCATGTCTTCAGCCGCGGCGTTTAGCACGGTGAAGTACGCGGGTGCGGCTTACCTGATCTATCTCGGCACCCGCGCTCTCCTGGGCGGCGAGGAAAACCAGCGGGCAGCGGCGCTGGCCCCCAGGAGTGTCTCGCAGCTTTTCACTCGGGGATTCCTGGTGAACCTCCTGAACCCCAAAACCGCGCTTTTCTTTCTTGCCTTCCTTCCGCAGTTCGTCGACCCCGCCCGAGCGCCGGCCGCCGCGCAGATTTTTCTGTTTGGCGCTATGTACGTGGCTCTGGCGTTCTGCACGGACGGCGCGTACGCGCTCCTCGCGGGCACCGTGGGTCAGTGGCTCAAGGGGAATGCGCGACTGCGGAAACCCCATAGGTACATCACGGGAAGCGTATACATCGGCCTGGGACTGACCGCAGCATTCGCCGGTTCCGAGAAAAAGTGAACGAAAGGCAGGACACGTGAGTTCCGCATCCCTCCGGCTCGGCGCGCCGCCACATTGACGTTCATAAATACGTTTGCTATCCTCGTCGCAGAGTCTCACTTCAAAGGAGCGGGGATGGCTGTCAGCACAGACGAGTCCATTCGAACGCGAGACGGGACGATCGCAAGGCGGCAGGGGGCGCGCCCGTGCTGCGCGGACGTCCCGGCTGCGATGGAGGACGTGCGGCGGGCGCCGCTAGACCGGCAGCGCGCGCTGCTCTCGGCCCTTGCGGATCCTACCCGGCTGGAGATGGTCCACCTCCTCTGCCGCGCCGGGGAATTGTGCGTCTGCGACTTCACGGCGGCGTTTGACCTGGGACAGCCGACGGTCTCGCACCATCTGCGGATCCTGCGGGAGGCCGGGATCGTCACATGCCGGAAGGCCGGTCAGTGGGTGTACTGCGCCGTTGACCGCGCCGCCCTCAAGTGGCTCGTCGGCTCCCTCCTGGAGATCGTGTAACAGCCAAATTTCGCCCGCCTGCTCGCTTAGAGATCCCCACGCAGAGCACGCAGTTTCCCGCCCCGAGGCCTCTCTGATATAGTGGGGGCATGGCGCCCGACAGCACCGGCACTCTCTACCTCGTGGCGACGCCGATCGGCAACCTCGAGGATATCTCGCTGCGCGCGCTCAGGATCCTGCACGAGGTGGCCCTCATCGCTGCCGAGGACACCCGCCATACGCGCAAGCTCCTGGCCCACCACAAGATCCCGGCGCGCCTAGCAAGCCTGCACGAGCACAACGAACAGGCCCAGACACCCTCCCTCCTCGCCCGCCTTCAGGCGGGGGAGTCGATCGCGGTCGTCTCCGATGCGGGGACCCCGGGCCTTAGCGACCCCGGAACCACGCTGGTGAATGCCGCGGCGGCGGCCGGCATCCCCGTCGTCCCGATTCCCGGCCCCAACGCCTTCATCGCCGCTCTCGTCGCCTCCGGACTGCCCCCTACCCCGGTGACGTTCCTCGGGTTCCTCCCGTCCGGCCGAGGGGAGCGCCAGCGGGTTCTCGAGACCGCGCGGTCGCTGCCGTACACACTGGTCTTCTACGAGGCGCCTCACCGCCTCCTCGAGACGCTGCAGGCGCTCTGCACCATCTGGGGAGAGGGGCAGCGGGCTGCGGTGGCGCGCGAGATGACGAAGATGCATGAAGAAGTCTTCCGCGGAAGTCTGCGCGAGGCCCTCGACCACTTTTCCGCGCACCCCCCCCGCGGCGAGTTCACCCTGGTGGTCGAGGGAGCACCTGCCGGAGCCGCTGCGGGACCCGCGATCGCGGCCCCGGTTGAACCGGTTGAGACGCCGGAAGAGGTGGCGCGCAGGGTGCTGCGGGAGGCTCTCACCGGGAAAATACGGCCGCTTGAGGCGGTGCATCATGCGGCGCGCGCCAGCGGGCTCCGGCGCAACGAGGTGTACCGGCTGTGGATGGAGCTGAAGCAGGAGGGCAGGCGGTGAAGGTCGTGCATACCGCCGGGAGCGAGGTGGAAGCCGTCATGATCCGGGGCGTTCTCGAGCAGGCGGGGATTCCTGTGGCCGTGCTGTCGCGCGCGATCCCCGGCTATGGGGTCCTCGTCGATCCCGACAAATGGGGCGACCTCCTCGTGCCCGATGATCGGGTAGAGGAAGCGCGCGCCCTCGTGCGCGATTTCCTCTCCACGCCGGCGGAGTTTCGGGAATAACGATCGGTCGCCGCGCCGCCTAAGGCTCGAGCGTGATGCGATGAGACACTCGGACCCGGGGCGTCGGTGAGGCCCATGGCGGATGAGCTACGCATCGGGATGCTCGGGTGCGGAACCGTCGGCACCGCGGTGGCCCACCTTCTCCGGGCCAACGGCGAGGAGATCCGCCGGAGAACCGGGTCGGGGCTCCGCCTGGTGCGCGTGGCCGTCGCCCACCCCGAAAAGCCTCGGGACCTTGCGCTGGATCCCGGCGTCCTGACCGGGAACGCCGCGGAGGTCGTCGCCGACGCCCGTGTCGACGTCGTCGCTGAGGTGATGGGGGGACTCGAACCGGCGCGGACCCTTCTGCTCGACGCGATCGAACGCGGGAAAGCCGTGGTGACCGCGAACAAGCAGCTCATCGCCTGGCACGGGCCGGAACTGTTCGCCGCGGCGGCGCGGGCGGGGGTGGATCTGCGGCTGGAGGCCAGCGTCGGCGGCGGCCTGCCGGTGATTCAGCTCCTCAAAGAGTCTCTCGCGGCGAACCGCGTCCGGGAGATCATCGGGATCCTCAACGGAACGACCAATTACATCCTAACCAAGATGGCCGAGGAAGGGTGGGAGTTCGGCCGGGCGCTCGAGGACACCCAGCGGCGGGGCTTCGCCGAAGCCGACGCGACCGATGACGTTGACGGCCACGACGCGGCCGCCAAACTCGCGATCCTGGCGACGGTCGCATTCCACACCCCGGTCCGGGCGGACGCCGTCTACCGGGAAGGCATCCGCCGCGTCACGCCCCAAGACATCCAATTCGCCCACGAACTCGGCTTCACGGTGAAGCTGCTGGCGATCGCGCGGGAAGAGGCAGGCTGCGTGGAAGCCCGCGTGCATCCGACGCTGGTGCCGCGCACCCACCCGCTCGCGGCGATCCGCGACGAATTCAACGCTGTCTTCGTGCGGGGCGATGCCGCCGGGGAGGTGATGGTCGTCGGTCGCGGCGCGGGAGGCCAGCCGACGGCCAGCGCCGTCGTCGCGGACCTCATCGACATCGCCCGGAACCGCCGCGCCGGCGCGCGTGGCCGGGTGGAGTGGAGCGCGCTCGAGGGACTGCCTCTGCGGCCCATGGAGGAGATCGCCTGTCCATTCTACCTGCTCATGCAGGTCACGGACCGTCCGGGCGTGTTCGCCCGCATCGCGGCGATCTTCGGCGAAGAAGCGGTGAGCATCGCCTCGATCGTGCAAAAGAGCCGGGGACAGGTCGCGGACATCGTCATGGTGACGCATGCGGCGCGCGAGGCCCAGATGCGGCGCGTGCTCGCCCGGGTGGAGACGCTGGACATCCTCCACGCGGTCCGGAACGTGATCCGCGTGACCGACGGTGAGTGAGTCCGAGCGCGGCCCCGTGAGCGACCCGGCGCGCGCCTCTGCGCGGTCGCGCCACGCGTGGCAGGGGGTGATCGAGGAATACCGAGCCTACCTCCCCGTCACATCCACGACGCCGCTGGTGACGCTGCGGGAAGGAGGAACGCCCCTCATCCGCGCCGATCGCCTCATGCGACTCATCCCCGGCGTGACCGTGTATTTGAAATACGAAGGCGCCAACCCCACCGGTTCGTTCAAGGACCGGGGCATGACCCTGGCGATGTCCAAGGCCCTGGAGGAGGGCAGCCGCGCGGTCGTCTGCGCCAGCACCGGCAATACGTCTGCCTCCGCCGCCGCGTACGCGTCCCGTGCGGGCCTCCCCTGCTTCGTCGTGGTGCCGGCCGGCGGGGTAGCGCTCGGGAAGCTCGTCCAGGCGCTGGCCCACGGCGCGCGCGTCGTCCCGATCGAAGGGTCGTTCGACGATGCCTTGCGCATCGTCCGCGAGGGGGCGCCGCGGCTCAGGCTCACACTCGTGAACTCCGTGAACCCATACCGCATCGAGGGACAGAAAACCGGCGCGTTCGAAATTTGCGACGCCCTGGGGCGGCCCCCGGACGTGCTGTCGATCCCGGTGGGGAATGCGGGCAATATCACCGCGTACTGGCGCGGGTTCAGGGAGTACCACCGGGCCGGCCGGATCACGATGCTGCCCCGGATGTGGGGGGTTCAGGCCGCGGGAGCCGCTCCGTTCGTCCTCGGGCATCCGGTGGAGCGTCCCGAGACGGTCGCCTCGGCGATCCGGATCGGCCGGCCGGCCTCGTGGGACGGCGCTGTGACGGCGGTCCGGGAGTCCGGCGGCGCGTTCGAAGCGGTCACGGACGAGGAACTCATCGCCGCCCGCACGCTGCTGGCACACGAGGAGGGCGTCTTCGTCGAGGTCTCATCCGCGGCGCCCATCGCGGGCCTTCTCAAACGGTCGCGGGAGGGGCGGCTGCCCGAGGGGACCGTGGTCGCCTGCGTCCTCACCGGACACGGCCTGAAAGATCCCGAGGCCGTCCTGAGGACCGAACGCCGGCCCGAGCCGGTGCCCGCGACCATCGACGCGCTCGAGCGACTGGTGGCCGAACCGCTCGAGGTGCGATGATCAGGGTCCGCGTTCCCGCCACGTCCGCGAACCTGGGACCGGGGTTCGATGCGGTGGGGATCGCTCTCTGCCTGCACAACACGCTCACGCTTGAACCGGCGGCTGCGCCCGAGATTGAGGTCCTGGGCGAAGGCGCTGGGACGCTGCCCCGCGATCGCACGCACCTCGCCTACCGCGCGGCGGCCGCCGTGGTGTCGCGGGCCGGGTTGTCCGCAGGATCGCGGGCCCCGAAAGCGTTTCGCCTTCGGCAGCACAACCGCATCCCGCTGGCCCGCGGGCTGGGCAGCAGCGCGGCGGCCATCGTCGGCGGGGCGGCCGCCGCAAATGCGCTTCTCGGCGGCCCGCTCGACTCGCAGGCGCTGCTCGACCTGGCCACCGAAATGGAGGGACACCCGGACAACATCGCGCCGGCGCTCCTCGGCGGCCTCGTGGTCTGCGCCCAAACCGCCGGGGGGGTGCGCTGGATGCGGCTCACCCCACCGCGCCTTCGCGGCGTCATCGTCGTTCCGGACTACGCGGTGTCGACGGACGAAGCCCGGCGGCTGCTGCCCGCCCACGTCCCGTTTGCCGACGCGGTGTTCAACGTGACGCGGACAGCGCTTCTCATCGCGGCCCTCTGCGGAGGCCGGGCAGACCTGCTGGGAGACGCCACCCAGGACCGGCTCCACCAGCCATACCGCGCGCGGCTGATCCCGGGGCTGGCGGACGTGTTCGCCGCGGCGACGCGGGCGGGTGCCTACGGCGCGGCACTGAGCGGGTCCGGCCCGTCAGTGCTGGCGTTCGGCGACGCCCCGGGCATCGGGGACGCGATGGCCGCCGTATTCCGCGACGCCGGGGCCGGTTGCCGGACGCTCGACGTCGAGATCGACATGGAGGGGACCGTCGTGGAGGCGGGGGCATGAGCCTGATCGTGCAGAAGTTCGGGGGCACCTCGATGGACGGCCTCGAGTGTATCAGGAACGTCGCCCGGCGCGTCGTCGCCACCCGCGCGGCCGGCCACGACGTCATCGCGGTCGTCTCGGCGCCTGGAGACACGACCGATGACCTGATTGCCAGGGCCCGTCAGATCGCCGACCACCCGCCAGCCCGAGAGATGGACATGCTGCTCGCGACCGGCGAGCAGGTCTCGATTGCGCTCCTGGCCATGGCCATCCACGCCGAAGGGCGGGAGGCCATCTCGCTCACGGGCGCCCAGGCCCGCATCCGGACCGAGCGCGTCCACACCCGCGCCCGGATCCTGGCCGTGGACCGCCGGCGGATCGACACGGAGCTGGCGGCCGGCCGCATCGTCATCGTCGCGGGATTTCAGGGCATTACCGATGACGACGAGATCACCACGCTCGGGCGCGGGGGGTCCGACACCACAGCCGTGGCCCTCGCCTCGGCGCTCGGCGCCGACCTGTGTCAGATCTACAAGGACGTGGAGGGGGTGTTCACCGCGGACCCCCGGCTCGTGCCGGAGGCGCGCAAGATCCGGGAGATTTCGTACGACGAGATGCTGGAGATGGCCAGCTCCGGGGCGCTCGCGGTGCAGACGCGGGCGGCAGAACTCGCCAAGCAGTACAGGGTGCCCCTGGAGGTGAGAAGCAGCTTCGTGGACCGGGAGGGAACGATCGTGTCGGACAACGCGTTCGAACGGCGCCGGGTGGTCACCGGCGTCACCCACGATCGCGACGTCGCCAAGATCACGGTGCCGGGAATCCTCGACCGTCCGGGCGCCGCCCACGCCCTGTTCCGGGTGGTCGCCGACCGGCACGTGAACGTGAACATGATCGTGCAGAGCGCCCCCCGGGGCGGGCGGGGCGACATTTCCTTCACGGTGGCAAAGTCCGATCTGGCCGCCGCGGTCGACGCGGTCCGCAGTGTGGCCGGCTCGATCGGAGCCGAGAACGTGTCTGCCGATGACCAGGTCGCGCTGGTGAGCGTCGTCGGAGCGGGCATGGTCAGCAACCCCGGCGTCGCCGCGCGGATGTTCGGCGTGCTGGCCGCTCAGGGGATCAACATCGAACTGGTCGCCACCTCGGAAATCAAAGTCTCGTGCGTGATCCGGGCCGGTGACGTGGAAAAGGCGGTGCGGGCGTTGCACCGGGAGTTCGAGCTGGACAAGGACGAGGGCGCCTGAGAGGGAGGAACGTGATGGCCGGACCACAGACCGCGCCGACGCCGCTTCGCACGGTGATCTGGCGGCGCCACCAGGACAACGCCAGCCTGGAATACGCGGTCCTCTCGCGTCTCGAGGCGGGCTACGAGATCACAGGCGACATCGTGTCCGCGCACGCCGGAGAACCCCTGCGCGTAGTCTACAGGCTCCAGTGCGGCCTGGACTGGCGCTCGCGGCTCCTGTCCCTCGAGCAACACCGCGGGGCGAGGGAAAGCGTGACGTTGAGCCTCGCCGTCGATCCGCGCGGTGGGTGGGCCGTCAACGGGAGACGCGCGGAGAGCCTCGCCCATTGCGTGGACATCGACCTGGGGCTCAGCCCATCCACGAACGCCCTGCCGATCAACCGCCTCCGGCTCTCGGTGGGGGAGAAAGCTGAGATCGCGGCCGTCTGGGTTCGGTTCCCCGACCTTGAGGTCGTGCCGGCCCGCCAATCGTACGAACGCCGAGGGGAGCGGACCTACCATTACGCGAGTCCGGCCAGCGGCTTTCACGCGGACATTCAGGTCGACGAGTTCGGTCTCCCCGTTCTGTATCAAGACATCTGGGAGCGTATCGCCGAACAACGGTAGCGCGTGCCCACCCCATCCGGACGCATGCGCGATGGCCCCGCGAGGCGAACGCTTGCCGCTCTGGGCTCCGTGGTCTTCCTCGTCATTGCTCCGGGGACGGTCGCGGGTCTCGTGCCCTGGTGGATCTCGCGCTGGCGCGTTCACGCGTCCCTCGTGCATTTTCCGCTTCTTCGCGTCATTGGAAGCCTCCTCATCATCGCGGGCGTCATTGTCCTGGTGGATTCTTTTGCCCGGTTCGCATTCCAGGGGGTGGGGACGCCGGCACCCGTTTTCCCGCCGCGTCACTTTGTCGCCAGCGGGCTCTACCGTTACGTCCGAAACCCCATGTATGTGGCGACAGTATCGGCGATCGTTGGCCAGGGCGTGTTTTTCGGCGACCCCCGCCTCCTAGCGTACGGGGCCCTCACCTGGTTTATCTTTCACGTGTTCGTCCTAGCGTACGAGGAACCGAAGCTGCGGGCAACTTTCGGGACCGAGTACAACTCCTACCGCGCGCATGTACCGCGATGGCTTCCTCGCCTCCGCCCGTGGCGAGGGGGCACGGGGCAGTGACAATGTCCGCCCGAGAACGATGCGGTTTGCGATAGAGTCCGTTGACGTCGTCGTCCTTGCAGGGGGGATGAATACGATCCCGCTCTTCGAAGGCTGGAGGCCGGGCTACAAGGCCCTCCTCCCGCTCGATGGGAAACCTCTGCTCCAGTACACGCTCGACGCGGTCACGGCGGTTCAACAGATACGGGGCGTCTGCATCGTGGGCTCTCAAGCGTCTCTGCAGCCGGCGGTGACGCGGGCCGGCGGTGGCCCCCCCGCTTTTGCCCCCGCGGGTGCGACACTGCTGGACAGCATCGTGAATGGACTGGGGCACTTCGCCGACTCGCAGCACGTGCTCGTCGTCACCGCCGATCTGCCGCTTCTGACCGCGCGGGCTGTTCGGGAGTTCCTCGCCGCCTGCGCTCACATCGAGACGGCCTACGCCGAAAACGTCTTCCTCGCGCTCGTGCCGGAACGCTGCTACACGGGACCATTCACGAGAGTCCCCAAGCGATTCAATCGCTTTCGAGACATCGCTGTCTGCCACGGCAATGTTGCCCTGGTCACACCGCGCATTCTGCGAAACACAAAAGCGGTGGCGCGCATAAACCACATCTACGCCGCGCGCAAGAGCCCGATCCTGGCCGCGCTGGCCGTCGGGGGGTCGGTGGCCCTGAGTTACATCGTCGGCGTTCACATCTTACACGTCCTGACCCTACGGCACATAGCTCGTCTCGCGTCGCGGCGGTTCGGCGTGGGATTGATTCCTGTGATACTCGAGCGCCCGGAGGTCACGATCGATGTGGACGAAGCGGCCGATTATGCGTTCGTCACGGAATACTTCAAGACACGCGGTCGCTCCGAAGGATCCGCGTAGCGTGTTCCCCGGCTCCTAGGCAAGTTGACATGAGACTTCGTAATATGGTGTCAGACCCGTCCCAGGGACGGGAGGCGATATGTTTTTCGTGAAGGGGAGAGTTATGGAGACCTTCTACATCACAACGCCGATCTACTACGTGAACGATGTGCCGCACATCGGCCACGCTTACACGACGCTGGCCGCGGACACCATCGCCCGCTGGAAGCGCCTCGCGGGCGCCGAGGTGTTCTTCGTCACCGGCACAGACGAGCACGGGATCAAGATCGAGCGCAGAGCACGCGACGCGGGCCTGGACCCCCGGCACTGGGTCGACCGGATCGCGCCTCAGTGGCAGGCCCTGTGGACGCGGCTCCACATCACCAACGACGATTTCATCCGCACGACGGAGCCGCGGCACGTCCGGGTGGCCCAGCAGCTCTTTCAAAAAGCGTACGAGCGG
>DASUDA010000194.1:0-9586 GCA_036275835.1 bacterium
CCTCGCGCTCACGACCCATGTGAGGCGGGATGAATGGGGGAGATATTCATCCCGAAGTAGAAGAAGGTATTGAAACTCGCCGGGGGAGTCGTCTTCCCTACATTATATGATGGAAGGGAGCGGATAACCGGATGAAGCGGATAGCTCACGCCAAGCGGGTAGCCGTCGCGGTGCTCTTGCTCTCCACGATCCCCTCTCTGACGCTCTCGACACCGGCCTCAGCCCAGATCGTTCCTGTGGACAGGAATGCCGTCAGCCTCTCGGCCGCCTTCTTCTCTGGCTCACCGGTTTACCAGTTAGGCTTCTCGCATAGTCTGAACCCCGCCCTCGATTTCACCGCACTGTACGCGTACCAGTCGGTGGCCGGTACCAGTGGCGGTCTGCTCGATGCGGGTCTTCGGTATCATTTGCCGGTGACGGCTCCCGGGGTGGACGTCTTTCTGGGAGCTGGCCTGGCCAACGTGAGCGCGGGTTCGCCTGGTTTCGGAGCCACCAGCGCCTGGGGCGCCTCCGTGGGGGCCGGCGCATCAGTGTGGCTCGGCCCCACACTCACCGGGTATGCGAGCGGTAGCGAGTTCCTCTTCAGCGGGGCCTCGAACGCGGTTATTGACCTGGGCCTGGCGCTGCAGTTTGCCCCACTACTTTCCGGGCAGGTAGGGTGGATCACATACGGGGGCAGTGGGGCCGTATACCTCGGGCTCGACCTGCGCTTTCCCCTGTGAAACAGAGGGTCACCCGCAGTCAACGAATCTAAGGATGCCGGTCGCCTTATCGGGCGGCCGGCATTGTGTTCCATAGTCACCCCCGAGCTCGCGGTGGCCTACAGGGTGCGGACGCTCTAACGCGCGGCCCCCTCACCGGTCACTGAGGGAGACCGCCGTGCGCTCTCTATCCGCCTCTTTCCGAGCTGCCACCCCGATGAAATCCCCGACCGTGATATCCTCCAGTCTGGCCGTGTGAGGGGTCGCCGTGATACAAACGATCCTTCGCCGGGAATACTAGTGTATGGACGGCTCAGTGCCGGCGATCTAGCCAGGCATGGCGGCACGGATACGTGTTTCCGGGCAATGCCTTTCTCCCCCCGCCCTGGAGGCGCGTACTCCGTGCCGCCGCCTCTCCCAGACCTCCCGCCGCGGCGGTGCGGCAGGCCGGAATGTCCTAAATGTGCTATAATCTGTGAGGTCACGAGAAGTCTTTTTTTGTTTGGGAGGAAAGTCCATGGCGCCTGCTCCAGATGGAGTCACCGGGCCCGTCATAGGCAAGCCGGGCCGGATCACTCCCACCGCAGAGAGACCGGCGGTGAAGCCGGCGAAGGCACCGCAGATTCGCCGCGTTCCGCATCTGCTGGGCGTGACCGTGCAGTTTCTGAAGGACGTCCGCGCCGAGATGAAACGGGTGACCTGGCCGGACCGCAAGACGGTCTTCGCCTCGTCGCTGGTTGTCGTGTTTGTGCTGATCGTCACCGCGCTCTATCTCACGGGGTGGGATTTCCTCTGGGCTAATCTCTTCGAGTGGCTTTTGGGCCATTAGCAGTCTGAGAAAGGGTTGTCGCCATGCCTGACGAACGCAACCGCCCTCAGGGGTCAAAGCCGGACACAGCATCGATCATCCAGAAGCTCTTCCGGGATGAGCCGCAAGAGCCTCAGCCGGTCCCGCCGGAGGCCGAGGCGCCCGTCGGCGTGCTGGTGCCGCCGGAGCAGGGCGCACCGTCGGCCCCGGAGCCCGATGCCCCCGTCGCCTACGACGCCCCGGTCACGGGAGAGGGGACGGTGGAGACCCCTCCTGCCGCCCCCACGGGGGAAGTCACCGCGGGCGCCGCGGGCGCACGCTGGTATGTGATCCACACCTATTCGGGATATGAAAACAAGGTGCGGACCAACCTGGAGCGCCGCGTCACGTCCATGGCGATGCAGGGGAAGATTTTCCGTGTCCTTGTGCCCACAGAAGATGAGATCGAGATCAAAGACGGGAAGCGGCGCATCGCCAAGAAGAAGGTGTTCCCCGGGTATGTCCTGGTGGAGATGCTCATGGACGACGACTCCTGGTACGTCGTCCGCAACACCCCGGGGGTGACGGGATTCGTCGGGTCCGGCACCAAGCCGCTTCCCCTGCAGGAGCGGGAGGTCAAGGCCATCCTCCGGCAGCTCGGCGACGAGACCCCGAAGTTTCGGATCACTTACCAGAAAGGGTCCGCCGTCCGGATCAACTCGGGACCGTTCATGGACTTCAGCGGGGTCGTCGACGAGATCCTCCCCGAGAAAGAGAAGGTCCGGGTGCTCGTGTCCATCTTCGGCCGGGAAACGCCGGTGGAACTGGACTTCACCCAGGTGGAAAAGATCTGAGCCTGGCCCGGGCGGGAGCCCGGGCGCGCAGGAGGGGTCATGAAGAAGGTCGTCGCAGTGGTCAAACTCCAAATCCCGGCGGGGAAGGCGACGCCGGCGCCCCCCGTGGGGCCGGCCCTCGGCCAGCACGGCGTCAACATCATGGAGTTCTGCAAGTCCTACAATGAGAAGACGGCCCGGCAGGCCGGCACGATCGTCCCTGTCGAGATTACGATCTTTTCCGACCGGACGTTTACGTTTGTGACGAAGACACCTCCGGCGTCTGTCCTGCTGAAGAAAGCCGCCGGCCTCGAGAAAGGCTCCGGAGAGCCGAGCAAGAAGAAGGTCGGCCGGGTCACGCGGCAGCAGATCCGGGAGATCGCCGAGACGAAGTTGCCGGACCTGAACACCCGCGACCTCGAGGCCGCGATGCGCATGATCGAGGGCACAGCCCGCAGCATGGGGATCGAGATCGGATAACGTCCGCACGCCCGAGCGGCGCCCGCCGGGGATGCGCCGGCACTCCACGGGGGAGGTTGAGGGACTGTCATGGCAACGCACGGAAAGCGGTACCGCGAGGCCAGCAAAGTGGTCGAGCACGGCACGCTCTACGATCCGGACGCGGCGGTGAGCCTGCTGAAGCAGATGCCGGCCGCCAAGTTTGACGAAACGGTCGAGCTGCACATTCGCCTGGGGATCGACCCGAAACAGGCGGATCAGCAGGTCCGCGGCACCGTCGTGCTTCCCCACGGGACCGGGAAGTCCGTCCGCGTGCTGGTCCTGGCCAAGGGGGAGAAGGTCAAAGAGGCGCAGGAGGCCGGCGCCGATTACGCGGGCCTCGACGAGTACGTCGAGAAGATCCAGGGGGGCTGGCTGGAGTTCGACACCGCGGTGGCGACGCCGGATGTGATGAACGTCGTGGGCCGCCTGGGGCGGATCCTCGGGCCGCGGGGCCTGATGCCGAACCCCAAGGCGGGCACGGTCACGTTCGACCTGGGGCGGGCCATCCGGGAAATCAAGGCGGGGAAGATCGAGTATCGGGTGGACCGGTTCGGGATCCTCCATCTCCCGCTGGGGAAGCTCTCCTTTTCGGCGCAGGCCCTCCAGGAAAATCTGGCGACCCTGCTGAGCGCCATCGTGCGCTCCAAGCCGTCCTCGAGCAAAGGGCAATATCTCCGGAGCATCACACTCAAGTCCACGATGGGACCCGGGATCGGCATCGATCCCTCCAAGGCGATGACGGCCACAGCGGCCGGGGCGGCCTGACCGGTTGACGCAGCGCGATGCCGGTGGTACCATCCAGCAGGTAAGAGACGGTCCGGAAGACGGTTGCAGGGCGCCGTAGACAGCGGGTGCGCGAACTGCGCGTAATGGTCGCTCGACCGCCCGCCGAGGCTCCGACAGGAGACTCCGTGTCTACGGGGGTCTCTTTTGTTTCGCCCACGGCGGTCGGGAGGAGAGAATGACGCGTCCGAGTCCCGAGAAGGTTGCCGAGGTCGAGGCGCTTGAGAAGCGCCTCCGGAAGGCGTCCGTGGTGATTCTCACCGACTACCGGGGGCTGACCGTGAGCGAGCTCAACACCCTGCGGAGCCGGTTGCGCGAGGCGTCGCTCGAGTACCGGGTCACCAAGAACACGCTGCTGAATCGGGCGGCCGAGCGGGTCGGCGTGACCGGCCTTTCCCCGCTGCTGAGCGGTCCGACCGCGGTCGTGTTTGGAACGGATGATCCCGGTGTGCCGGCCCGCCTTCTCCAGGAGTTCATCCGTCAGTATCGGAAGCTGGAAATCAAAGGCGGGGTGGTGCAGGGAGAGGCCCTCGGGGCAGACATCGTGCAGGCGCTCGCCACCCTGCCCACGCGGACGGAGCTGCTGGCCCGGGTGGTGGGGGCGCTTCAGGGGCCGCTCCGCGGAGTGGTCAGCGCCCTGAGCGCGCCGCCCCGCGCGCTTGTGATGACACTCGACGCCCTGCGAAAGCAGCGCGAGGCAGAGCCGGCTGGGGCGGCTGGCGGCACCGGTGAAACGGGGGACGGAACGGCGGACGTGGCGGGCGCGGCTTCTGTCCCGGGGGAGGGACAGCCGGACCCGCCCGCAGGCGGGTCGCTGAACGGTCCTGGCGCTTAAAAAGTCCTGGCGGGAGGGATGATGATGGCAGAGAAGGTGACGGTCGAGAAACTCGTGGACGAGATCGGGGTGCTGTCCGCCCTCGATCTCTCGAAACTGGTGAAGGCCCTGGAAGAAAAGTTCGGGGTGAGCGCTGCGGCGCCTGTGATGGCGATGGCTCCGGCGGCTGGGACGGCGGGTGCGGGAGCAGCGCCCGTCGCTGAGGAGCAGACCGAATTTGACGTCATCCTCACCGCGGTGGGCGACAAGAAGATCCAGGTGATCAAAGTCGTCCGCGAGCTCACCGGGCTGGGCCTGAAGGAGGCGAAGGACCTGGTGGACGGGGCCCCGAAGCCGGTGAAGGAGAAGGTGTCGAAGCAGGAAGCCGAAGCGATGAAGGCCAAGCTGGCCGAGGTCGGCGCAACGGTCCAGGTCAAATAGGCGCCCGTGCGGTCCGGCACCGCGGAGCGGCGTCGGCGCCCGTCCGGCCCCGGTGGATGAGCGCCCCGCCCTTGACTGTCCTTCGGTCTCGTAGTAGTATAGTCTTTGCTTCCATAATGCCGCGAGTCGGACCACACGTACCATCACCTAAGCGCTGGGGATCCCAGCGGGCCGGCAAGGCGCGGGGGGCGTTTTTCCTTCGCCCCCTGTTTGCTGTTTCGTAATTTCCACCTGGAGGGGAAAAGCGTGAAGGGGAAGGCCGTGACACCCAAGGCCAGGGTCAGGAGTGCTGGCGCGAAGAAAACACCGCGGGGGAGACCCGGCGCGGTGCGCCTGATGGTCAAAGATTCCGTGCGCGCCAAGCTTCAGCATCCGCTCCACCGGGGAACGCGTAAGGGCCGGCCGCGGATCACGCGGACGATTCTTCTCGAGACGGCGGCCGAGCGCGCTCCCGTCGCCGTCTTTCAGGCGCCTCCGCCACCCCCGCCCTCCCACACGGCGCCCCGCACAGTGAAAGGCTTGGGCGAGGTGCGGGTGACGCGCCGCGGGAAGCGAAGCCGGGTGAGCTTCGCGAAGATCGCGGACGTTCTTGAGGTGCCCAACCTGATCGAGATCCAGCGGGAGTCCTTCAAGTGGTTCCTGCGGGAAGGGATTCGGGAGGTCTTTCGGGAGATCTCCCCAATCAAGGACTTCACCGGGAATCTGGAACTTCACTTCGCGGTGGGCCGCCGGCGGTCGCGTCCCGCGCAAGAGACCGAGCAGGGCGACCTCCCTCTCGAGTTTGACGGCTACCGGTTCGAGCAGCTCAAGTACTCGGTGGACGAGTGCCGGGAGCGCGACTACAACTATAGTGCCGCGCTCAAAGTCCAGGTGCGCCTCGTAATCAAGGAGACCGGCGAGGTCAAAGAGCAGGAAGTCTTCATGGGGGACTTCCCGCTGATGACCGAGCAGGGGACCTTCGTCATCAACGGGGCCGAGCGGGTCGTCGTGAGCCAGCTCGTCCGCTCCCCCGGGGTGTACTACAGCCTGTCGCCGGATGCCAACGCCCGCCTGCTGCCGACCGCCACCGTGATTCCCCACCGGGGGGCATGGCTGGAGTTCGAGGTGGACGCCAACGGGGTGATCCATGTCCGCATCGACCGGACGCGGAAGCTGCCGGTCACCGTCCTCCTCCGAGCCCTCAAGTCGCTGGGGGATGAGGAGATTCTCAAACTGTACGACCACGACAAAGCGATCCAGGCGACCCTGGCCAAGGACGATACGAAGACGCCGGAGGAGGCGCTCCTGGGGATCTATCGCCGTCTGCGGCCCGGAGACCCTCCGACGATCGAGAGCGCCCGGACGCTTCTGTTCACGCTGTTCTTTGACCCGCGGCGGTACGACCTGGGCCGGGTGGGCCGCTACAAACTGGACAAGAAGCTGGGGTTCAAGCCGAAGCCGGACGGGGAGCCGGAGGGGCGCGTCCTCCGGCCCGAGGACATCATGGAGATCGTCCGCTACCTCGTCGCCCTCCACAACGGCCAGGGCCGGCCGGATGACATCGACCACCTCGGGAACCGCCGCGTGCGGTCGGTCGGGGAGCTGCTGCAAAACCAGTTCCGGATCGGCATGCTCCGGATGGAGCGGGTGATCCGGGAGCGGATGACGATCCAGGAAGTCGGCGCGATTACGCCCCAGGTCCTGATCAACATCCGCCCGGTCGTCGCGGCGATCAAGGAGTTCTTCGGCTCGAGCCAGCTCTCGCAGTTCATGGACCAGACGAACCCGCTGGCCGAGTTGACGCACAAGCGGCGCCTCTCCGCCCTCGGGCCCGGGGGGTTGAGCCGGGAGCGCGCCGGATTCGAGGTGCGGGATGTCCACACCTCCCACTACGGCCGGATGTGCCCGATCGAGACGCCGGAGGGGCCGAATATCGGCCTGATCTCCTCCCTGGCCACGTTCGCCCGGGTGAATCCGTACGGGTTCATCGAGACGCCCTACCGACGCGTCCGCGACGGGCGGGTCACGCGCACGATCGAGTACCTGACCGCGGATGATGAAGAGAAGTATACGATCGCCCAGGCGAACGCCAAGATCAACGCCGAGGGCAGGTTGACCGAACCCCGGGTGACCGCCCGGCGGGGCAGCGCGAACGTGCAGGTCCCGGCGGACAAAATCGACTACATGGACGTGTCGCCCAAGCAGATCGTGAGCGTGGCGACCGCGCTGATCCCGTTCCTGGAGCACGATGACGCCAACCGGGCGCTGATGGGCTCGAACATGCAGCGCCAGGCCGTGCCGCTGCTGCGGACGGAATCGCCGCTCGTCGGCACCGGCGTGGAGCACCGGGCGGCCGTGGACTCCGGCGCCGTCGTCGTCGCCCGCGAGGCGGGGGAGGTCGTGAGCGTCGCCGGCGACGCGATCGTCATCAAGCCCGACCGGAAGGCGGAGCAGACTTACCGGCTCATCAAGTTCCAGCGGAGCAACCAGGGGACGTGCATCAACCAGAGGCCGATCGTCGAGGTCGGCGAGCGGGTCAACGTCGGCGACGTCATCGCCGACGGCCCCTGCACGGACCAGGGCGAACTGGCATTGGGGCACAACATCCTGGTCGCGTTCATGCCGTGGGAGGGCTACAACTACGAGGACGCGATCCTGATTAACGAGCGGCTGGTGCAGCGTGACCTCTTCACCAGCATCCACATCGAGGAGTACGAGGTCGAAGCCCGGGACACCAAGCTCGGGCCCGAAGAGATCACCCGCGACATCCCCAACGTCGGGGAGGAAGCGCTGCGTGATCTCGACGAGCGGGGGATCGTCCGCATCGGGGCGGAGGTCCGCAGCGGCGACATCCTGGTCGGCAAAGTCACCCCGAAGGGGGAGACCGAGCTCACGGCCGAGGAGCGCCTCCTGCGGGCGATCTTCGGCGAAAAGGCGCGAGAAGTGCGGGACACGTCGCTCAAGGTCCCCCACGGGGAGAAGGGGAAGGTCGTGGCCGTGAAGGCCTTTTCCCGCGAGGCGGGCGACGAGCTCTCGCCCGGCGTCAACCAGCTCGTCCGTGTCTACGTGGCGCAGAAGCGCAAGATCACGGTCGGCGACAAGATGGCCGGCCGCCACGGCAACAAGGGCGTGATCAGCAAGATCCTCCCGCAGGAGGACATGCCCTATCTTCCCGACGGGACACCGGTGGACATCGTCCTGAATCCCCTCGGCGTGCCGTCCCGGATGAACGTGGGGCAGGTGCTCGAGACGCACCTCGGCTGGGCCGCCTCTGTCCTGGGATTCTACGTCGAGACCCCGGTGTTCGACGGCCCCCGGGAGGACGAGATCCGGGATCTCCTGCGCAAGGCGGCGCGGACGGAGGGGGGCGGGCGCGTGAGGGTCAACGAGACCGGCAAGACCCGCCTGTTCGACGGCCGGTCCGGGGAACTCTTCGCCCAGGAGGTCACCGTCGGCGAGATCTACATGATGAAACTGCTGCACCTGGTCGAGGACAAGATCCACGCGCGCTCGACCGGGCCCTACTCGCTGATCACGCAGCAGCCCCTCGGCGGGAAGGCCCAGTTCGGCGGCCAGCGGTTCGGGGAGATGGAGGTGTGGGCGCTCGAAGCCTACGGCGCCGCCAACACGCTCCAGGAGCTCCTCACCGTGAAGTCCGACGACGTCGTGGGGCGCGTGAAGACCTACGAGGCCATCGTCAAGGGCGAGAACATTCAGGAACCGGGCGTTCCCGAGTCCTTCAAGGTCCTCGTCAAGGAACTGCAGAGCCTGTGCCTGGACGTCAAAGTTCTCAGCCAGGACCAGAAGGAGATCGAGCTCAAGGAGATCGAGGAGGACATCGCGGAGACCGCCCGCGCGCTCGGCATCAACCTGGAAGGCGAAGAAGCTCTGGTGGAGGAGTAAACGCAGCCTATGCAGGACGTCAACAACTTCGACGCTGTCAAGATTGCCCTGGCCTCCCCGGACCACATTCGCCAGTGGTCGCGGGGCGAGGTCAAGAAGCCGGAGACGATCAACTACCGGACGCTCAAGCCCGAGCGCGACGGGCTGTTCTGTGAGCGGATCTTCGGCCCGACCAAGGACTGGGAGTGCCACTGCGGCAAGTACAAGCGGATCCGGTTCAAGGGGATCATCTGCGACCGATGCGGGGTCGAGGTGACCCGGGCCAAGGTCCGCCGGGAGCGCATGGGCCACATCGAGCTCGCGGCTCCGGTGTGCCACATCTGGTACCTGAAGGGCGTCCCCAGCCGTATCGGGCTGCTCCTCGACATGTCGCCGCGGGCGCTCGAACGGGTGGTGTACTTCGCCGCGTACGTCGTCATGGATCCCGGCCACGTCAAGGGGCTGACGAAGTCTCAGCTGCTTACGGAGGCCGATTACCGGGACCTGCGGGAGAAGTACGGGAACGGGTTTACCGCCGGGATCGGCGCGGAGGCGATCAAGGAACTGCTCCAAGAGCTGAACCCGGACCAGACCGCGAAGAGGCTCCGGGTCGACCTCAAGACCGCGAGCGGCCAGAAGCGGATGAAGATCCTCAAGCGCCTCGAGGTGGTGGAGGCGTTCCGCAAGAGCGGCAACAGACCGCAGTGGATGATCCTGGACGTGATCCCGGTGATTCCCCCCGATCTCAGGCCGATGGTGCAGCTCGATGGCGGCCGGTTCGCCACGAGCGACCTCAATGACCTGTACCGCCGCGTGATCAACCGGAACAACCGCCTGAAGCGGCTCTTGGACCTCGGGGCGCCGG
>DASUDA010000195.1:0-3375 GCA_036275835.1 bacterium
ATCTCCGAGCAAACTCTGAAACAGCTTCAGCATCATGGTCTCCCGACCAAGGGTGTGTACCGACCTACTTCCATTATAGTCCCGCGGTCCAACAGGCCGGGTCCCGTCCGTCGCCGCATGTGCGCAGGCCCTCCGCCTGCGCCCGCCGGCGGGGAACCCGAGCTTAGCGGCTCCCGAGCCAGCCCACGGGGCGGTTCACCGCGTCGAGGACGGCCCGCACCACGGCCTCCCGGGGATCGTCCCGCACGATGGAGGACCCGCTGAGTAACTCTTCCTCCGGCCCGAGCCAGGATACCACTGCGAGCGCGACCTCGTACGACGCGAGGGGCATGACGGCCGCGCCCTCGAGGAGGAAGAGCCCCTGCGACCGCAGATACGTTTCCACGGCGCGCAGCGTGGCTTCGCCGACCAGTTCCAGGCGGTGAGAGGAGGCGTTGGGGCCGGACGCCGCGCCCTCGTACAGGAGTCCCTCATGTTCGAGCTGGACCTTCACTTCCGCGGTGGTGCGGAGAGTCGAGAAGGTCACGCCCACCAGCTTCAGGCGTGCCCTGGTGGGCGCCGGCCCGGGCTCCTTTTGCCCGGGCCGGAGCGTGGCGACACGGATCTGTCCCGGCTCGAGGCTGACGCCCAGTTCAGCGCCCAGGGCGGCGATCACGTCCGCGGCCACGATCCGGGGGGTGCGCTCCGCCGAACTGAGGACGTGAACGCGTTCGATCGCCCCGCCGTTCCCAAGGTCGACGCGGACGGCCGAGACTCCACGCAGACGCCGGACGACCTCTTCGGCGTCCCGGGCAAGCGATCGCCGTGCAGGGTGATCCATCATTCCCTCCCGCTGTCCCCCCTCATCTTCTTGCCCCTCACGCACGTCTTCCTGCCCCGTCCCTAGCCCGCCGGCTCGATCAGGCCGTAACTCCCGTCGGCGCGCCGGTACACGACGTTCACTTCCAGGGTCTCGGAGTTCCGAAACACGAAGAAGACATGGCCGAGCAGCTCCATCTGCAGCGCCGCGTCTTCCGGTGTCATGGGCTTCAGGCCAAACCGCTTGCGCCGGCGGATCTGGATCGCCCCTGCCTCAGCCGCGGCAGATCCCGCCTGTTCACCGCCCCGCAGCCCCGCCTCTGCCATCGCGACCGCCTGCTGCTTTCGGCGCCCCGCCAGGATCCGGCGGCGATCAATCAGTTTGCTCCGGAATTTGCTGATCTGCTTCTCGAGCTTGTCCACGACGAGACCGATCGACGCATACATGTCCCCGCTCGCCTCTTCCCCGCGCAGGACCACCCCGTCCGCCCAGAGGGTCACTTCCGCCACATGGTTGCGACCGGGGTACGGTTCCACGCGCAGCCAGGCCTGGGCTTTCTGCACCTGGTCGAAATGCCGGGCGAGCTTCCCCACCTTTTCGGTCACCCGCTCCCGCAGGGCCTCGGTGATCTCGATGTGGCGTCCGGCGACGATGATGTTCATGTTACAGGTGCCACCGCCGCCGCACCTGTGCGAGCCCGCCGTTTGTTCCCAACTCGCGGAGGGCCGCGGTGATAAACGCTGCGAGGTCGGGCGCGTTCGGCCGCGTCACGACCACCAGAGGGACCTCCCGCCACGCACCGGCGGCCACGTGGAGGCGGGGGTGGGTCTGCGCGTACCACACGAGGAGAGGCCGATCGCCCACGGCCGCTTGCGCACGGCCGCTGGCGACGGCTTCCACCGCCTGCTCCGGCAGGTATGTCATCGAGAGCGCGCCTGCTCCTTCGGCGAGCCCCTCCCCCGGGCTGCCGGCGGCGACGGCCACGCGGAGGCCCCGCAGGTCCTCCGGGGTGCGCACCGGAGAGCGGTCCCCCCACAAGATCGCCTGGCTCGAGACGTAGTACGGCTCGGACGGAAGTCCCGGCGCGCCATCTGCCGGCAGCGCGCTGAGGAGCACGTCCGCGCCCGCCGGAAACTCTGCGCGCATCAGGGCGAGCGGCGTATCGACGACATCCAGGCGGACGCCGAGGGCGCCCGCCAGCAGCGCGGCGAGATCAATCTCAAACCCCCGCGGGACACCATTCTCGCGAAACTCCATCGGGGGATAGGACAGGTCGGACGCTACCCGCAGGACGCCGGCGCGCTGAATCTGCGTGATCGCGGGGCCGCGAAGTTCCGGATGAGGAGCGGGGGGAAGCGGCGGGATGCCGGCGGCGCGTCCTGCACATCCCGCGACGACCGCAGCCGCGAGAATCACGAGGACTCTGTGTGCGATGTGCGGCACGTGGGCCACTACATGGAGCGCTGCCGCGTGCGGACCTCGCGAAAGCAGTCCTGACAGTAGACCGGCCGGTCCTCCCGCGGGCGAAACGGCACCTGGGTCTTGGCCCCGCATTTTGCGCAGACCGCGTCGAACATCTCACGGGGGAGGCCCGGGCCGCCTTCGCGCGACCGTTTCCGGGCATCCCGGCAGTCTTTGCACCGCAGCGGCTTGTTCGCGAACCCCTTCTTCGCGTAAAACTCCTGCTCCCCCGCGGTAAAGACGAACTCCTTTCCGCAGTCGAGGCAGTGCAGGGTCGAGTCCTCGAACGCCATCTCGGTTTCCCCCAGCACCGAGCGGCCCGACGGTGCGGCCCAGCGTGCCGTATAGCTAGATTATACGACCGACTCCTGAACGGTGACAAGCAACAAAGGGGCGTCTCTCGTCACCGCCGAACGGTGGTGAGGGAGGGTGACGAAATGGCCGACGTGTGGGGGCGCCGGACGCGGGCGCGGGCCGTCGCAGCGGGGCGGGCGCGGGGACTCGCGGCCGCGGGGCGACGTGCGCTTCTGGCGCTCGGCGCAGGGATGGGCCTCGGCAGCGCTCTCGCGATGCTCGCGCCGACGTTTCTCGGCGCCGCGCTGCCGTCGTATCCCCTCTACCACTCTTTCCAGATTCCCCTCGCGCTCCCCGCGATCACGTTTCAGGACGACGGGGCTCGGACGCTTTACACGGGAACGCTGCGGGGAACGCTAGGAGGACTCCCCCTCCTCTCCGCCAGCTTCACGTACGGGCCCGGCGCGAGCAAATCGGCGGGCGGCGGAACGTTCTCGCTAGCGACCGCCGCGGGAGAAGTTCGGAGTGGACAGATCCTCATGACCGTGGACGGGGAGCGGACGACCCTCCTCTTCTTCGGCATCTACCTGGGCACCCGTCTCGAGTTCACGCTGACGAGCGACCGCCCGCAGATCGGAGGGTCCGGGGTCGCGGCCGCGGGCCTTGCCCGGACCGGGTTTAGCAGCCATGAGGCATATATGGCGGCGGTCCGGCGTGCCGCCGACTCTCTTCCACCGTCCACGCGCGATGAGATCCTCGCCCAGGCCGACACCAACCTCCGTCTGGTCAGCGGGTACGAGCAGAAGGCCCCCTCGCCCTAG
>DASUDA010000196.1:0-5236 GCA_036275835.1 bacterium
GTGTTTATCCTCGACATCCGCGACCAGCCGGCAGCCGTCGCCGTCGCGGCGGCCGGGTCTCGCGACCGCCCTCTGTGGGTGGAGTGCCTTGACACCATCATGGCCGATGTCGCCGCCCGGCGCCGCCTGGCGCGCGAGGTGCTCGGGATCGCCGCGGCGCGGGGCGCCCACGTGTCCCCGGACGGGTCGTGAAGGCGCGGGTGATCGTCCCTCAAAAGCCGCTCGCACTGGCCAAGGGGAGGCTCGCCGCCGTCCTCGATCCGCGCACGCGGGCTACCCTGAGCCTCACTCTGCTCCGGGGCGTGTGCGTGACCCTGCGGGCGGCGGCGGATGTCGAGGGACTGGTCGTGATGACGCTCGATCCCGACATTCGCGCTCGCGTCGCCGCGTGGGGAGTGCGCACCATCACGGATCCGGCGCCGGGGCTCAATCATGCTCTGGCGGAAGCGCTGGTTTCCTTCTCCACCCGTTCCCACGGGCTCCTCGTCCTGGCCGGGGACCTTCCGTTCCTTCGGCCGGCTGACATCGCCGCGCTGCTCTCCGCGCGAACACCGCGGGGGATCGGGCTCGCGCCGTCCAAGGATGGCGCCGGCACGAATGCGCTGCTGCTCCCTCCTGGAATTTTGCTGCGCCCGGCGTTCGGCCGGGGCAGCCTCGTCGCTCACCGCCGGCAGGCTCTGGCGCTCGGCCTGACGGTCACGGAGATCGCCCGACCGGGATTGGCGTTCGACCTCGATACGCCGGCGGATTTCGCCGCGTACCTTGTTGCGGAGGGGAGCACGCGCGGGGGGTGAGCGGCGGTCGTTTTAAAGCCAGGGGTATCGGGGTTCGCGGTAGAGCCGGCCGAAGTCCAACCCGCTCTGCACCATGTGCCCGAGCAAATCGACGATGTGGCCATGCAGGGGCCCGGGGACCGCGTCGGCTCCGACATCGAGCAGGCCCGGCCCGTCATTGTTCGCCCCCGCGGCCGCACAGAGGTCCTGCACGCGGGCATCCACATCGCGGGTGTGCATCACCTCCGGTCGCCCGAGGAGGAGCGCCATCGCCGCCTCCACGCCGTAGGCCCCCCAGTTGGAGATGGCGGCGGAACGAATGCGCTTCTGCTACCTCCTGGGATCGTGCTGCGCCCGGCGTTCGGCCGGGGCAGCCTCGCCGCCCACCGCCGGCAGGCTCTCGCGCTCGGCCTGACTGTGACGGAGGTCTCGCGGCCGGGATTGGCGTTCGACCTCGATACGCCGGCGGATTTCGCCGCGTACCTTGTTGCGGAGGGAAGCACGCGCGGGGGGTGAGCGGCGGTCGTTTTAAAGCCAGGGGTATCGGGGTTCGCGGTAGAGCCGGCCGAAGTCCAACCCGCTCTGCACCATGTGCCCGAGCAAATCGACGATGTGGCCATGCAGGGGCCCGGGGACAGCGTCGGCTCCGACATCGAGCAGGCCCGGGCCGTCATTGTTCGCCCCCGCGGCCGCACAGAGGTCATGCACGCGGGCATCCACGTCGCGGGTGTGCATCACCTCCGGCCGCCCGAGGAGGAGCGCCATCGCCGCTTCCACGCCGTAGGCCCCCCAGTTGGAGATGGCGGCGGCGACCAGGACATCGGTCTCCACCACCGGAACGAGCGTTCCGCCGCACGAGCACGCGCATCGGCGCGCGTGCGGCACGACCTGCAGCACTGTGTCGCGGATCGCCGCGCAGCCGAGCTCGTTCCCCCCGTCGCCGACACCAATCGTCAGAACGCCCCGGGCTCGCGCCGCCGTAAACAGCGCATCGATCTTCGCGCAGTGGTCGGTCAGGCTCTTTCCGCCTGACGAGTGATACTGCCTGTGTTCGTTCGCCCCCGGGCGCTCGACCGCCACGAGCGCAGCGGGGTGGAGGGTCTCGAGCATCGCCCGGGCCTGCGCGTCCGCCGTGTCCCACTCCAGGGGAAAGGACAGGACCGCCGTGGTCGTGGGGAGGCGCAGGGCGTCCTCCACGGAGCGCGTATACAAGCCGGCCCCATGCACCGCCGCCGCGCAGATCTCGACGTTGACGGGATCTGTGACGATGACCGGCCGGGCTCCGAGCCCGAGGACGAGGGCCCGCGCGAGCGTCGCCGTTCCGACCGGACCGTCCTGCTCCCCGGCAAACCACGGATATGTGGGCCACCCTGTCGCCAGGATGACGACGTCTCCTTTGTGTACATTCTCGAGGAGGCGCACGGCGGCTTTCAGGCAGAGGGGATCCTCCTGCACTTTCCGCGCGGCGGCGTAGAGGTGGCCGACCACTCCCCGACCGTTGATTTCGATGGTGACCAGGCGGTCGAATCCCTCGCCCATCGTGCGCTGTTCAGCCGTCGGGGTCATGTCCTAGATACTCCCACGAAGTGCCGGGACGTTCCTTCTCCGGCCGCGTGTCAACGCGGCATAACAAAAGGACCCTGTTCGCCTCAGCCGGGACGGCAAGGGGGGGAAACCGCGCCGTGCTGAAGCTTTACAGGGCCCCGTATGCGGTAGAGAAGTGGGAGCGGAAGGCAAGGGCGGGCGCTGGTTCTATCGGGCGCGATGGATAGCCAGTGGAGGAACGTATGATAGTGTGGTGCCCGCCGCTCCCGGCTACCTTAGTACCCAGTGGGATCCTGTCTTAGACATCCGAATCTTAGACATCCGAGCCCTCGCCTGCCGGGGAGGTCAGGTCCGGGTCCCTGGTTCCCGCCCGGGTCATCAGGCCCTTCACCAGACAGAGCACGCTGTATCTGCGCCAGTATGGGTGGGCGGATAATAGCTCGACCGGTTTTGTGGAGGGTCGGGACCGAATGCCGGCCGCATTGATCACCGCGCCCCCGAGAAACAGGGTCGCGCTGACCACCATGGCCAGGTGGAAGGCCCAGGTTGAGGCGTCGCGGGCGGCCGCCGCCTCCGCGGCAGGCGCACCTTCGGGGAGAGGGTTGAACGGGGCAATCTTCAGTCGGACCGCGGGCGCTGAGGTATCGAGTCCTGGCACCCGTGCG
This sequence comes from bacterium, assembly GCA_036275835.1. Taxonomy (GTDB): domain Bacteria; phylum Sysuimicrobiota; class Sysuimicrobiia; order Sysuimicrobiales; family Segetimicrobiaceae; genus DASUDA01. The sequence continues at coordinate 2,984 of DASUDA010000196.1, forward strand.
GCCAGCTGGGTGTAGAAGCCTCCCGTGATGGCGACGAAGACAAGCGCTCCGACCAGCTGCGGGCCGATTTCCGAGACCGCATTGTTGATGGCCGACGCCACGCCCGCATTCTGGACCGGGACCGAGGTCATGAGGGCTGTCGTCAACGGCGCCACCAGGACCATAATGCCGATCCCGAACACAACTAACCCCGGCAGGAAGTCCGTCACGTAGCCGTAGGGCGGGAGGAACGTCGCAGGCGCATCGGCGTGAAACACCCAGGGCGGGCTCGCCGCCGGAACCCGAGCCAGGAGGAGAACGCCGAGGGCCATGATGGCCGGTCCGGCGGCCATGAACCAGCGCGGTCCGTACCGCGACGCGAGCATGCCCACGCGGGATGAGAAGAACACCAGGAGGCAGACTTCCGGGATGTAGGCCAAGCCGACGGCCGCGGCCGTGTACCCCAACGTTCCCTGCATGAACAGCGTCAGGTAGTAAAAGCCGACGGACAGGGCGCCGTAGACCACCAGCGTAGAGAGGTTGGTCACCGTGAAGTTGCGCGACCGGAAGAGATGCAGGGACACGAGGGGATGGGCCGAGCGCGCCATCAGCAGTGGGAACAGGAGGGCCGCGCCGGCGCCGACGGCCAGCATCACGAACGCAAGCGGACCGCGCCACTCGTGCTGCTGGCCATAGATCGCGCCGAAGGTGAGGCCGCCGGTGGCCAGCGCGCCGACGATAGCCCCGGGCACATCAAACGTCGCGGGGGCGGCGTCGTCCCGGGTCTCGGGAACGTATCGCCGGGTGAACCACAGGGCAGCGGCGACCAGCGGGACGTTGATGAGAAAGACCATCCGCCACGACACGGTATCGACCAGAAGACCGCCGACGACCGGGCCGAGGGTGCTGATCACGGCGGATGCGGCCGACCAGATGCCGAATGCGCGACCCTGCTCTTCGCCGGCAAAGGTCGCCGTGAGAAGCGACAGGGTTCCGGGTACGAGGAACGCCCCGGCGGCGCCCTGGAGGATGCGGAAGAGGACCAGCAGTTCCATGCTCGGCGCCAGCCCCGAGAGGACCGACGCCAGGCCAAAGGCGGCAAGGCCCACCATAAACATCCGCCGGCGTCCATAGGAATCATTCAGTGCACCGGCCAAAATCAGAAGGGCGCTCAACGCCAGGGAATACCCGTTATAGATATACGACTGTCCTTCGAGGGGACTCAGGAACCGGGAGTGGAGGTCCTCGCCGATCCGCGGCAGTGCGACGATCACCACAGAGCCGTCCAGGGCCACGATCCCGGACCCGAGAATTGCGGCGACGAGAGTACCGGTCTTAGACGTCATGACCGCCGGGGTGCGCAAGCCTGGGTCCCGTGCATCACGGAATGGGGAATTCGCCGAAGACTGTGCCCGGTCCCGGTCCCCCACCGGCCGGGGCGCACGATTACGCGCGCGGACCCGTTGAGGCGGTTCTTTGCGCCATCAAACCGAGATGCCGGTCGCCCGGACGGCGACCGGCATCTTTCGCCCGTATTCGGCGAGGCTCTGGGTGTCGATTATTTAAGGGCGATGCTGACGCCCAGGTACGGCTCTCCGACGCCTGCGAAGTTAATGTACCCCAATTGGCCAGAGATCCGAGGGCTGAGCTGCAACTCTGCGCCGACGTCCAGGACTGAGTTCGTGGTCCCGCCTATGGAGACGATGTTCACGCTGCCGTACCCGGTCAATTGGCTGCTGAGCTGAAATGTCGCCCCACCCCCGGCTGTGAAGCCCGAGCCGGTAGGGAAGCCGAAGAACGGCACGGTCACGTTGGCCACGCCGGCTCCCAGGAAGGCATCAACGCCCGGGGTCTGAAGCGGGAAGTGATACCGGACTCCCGCATCCCACAGGTTGCCGGTGGGGGCGTTCGACGTGAAGTTGTAGCTCCCGACAATATCAAGTTGGCGAGAGAAGGCCCAGGAGAAGCCGGCCGTGTACACCGGGTTCCCAAACGTGGCCACCCTGAACATGACGGCATTCCGGTCCGGAGGGGCTAGCTGTGCTGAGGCAGGCGCCCAAAGCGTCAGGGCGAGGACCGAGGAAACGAGGAGCACGGCGACGACCCGCGTGATCTGCGCTATCGGCTTCATACCAATTATCCACCCCTTTCCTGAGAGAAATTGACGGCGTGCCGAGGTTTTGCTGTTCTGTGTCACTTCGGGATGTATTTACCCCCTGGTATATGCCCTCTCACATGTGGTCTTAGACCGCTCACAAGGACCTCAGGAATTCA
>DASUDA010000197.1:0-15400 GCA_036275835.1 bacterium
CGCGTCGGGCGCGTGCTCGTCGTGGAGGCCGCGAACATCACGGCGGAGCATTACCTGGCGTTTGTCACAGACCGGCGCGCGCGCCAGGTCGCGGCGGTCGCCTCCGCAGCCGGTGGCGTTGACATCGAGACCGTGGCCCAGACCGCGCCGGAGAAGATCGCCCGGGCCCTCGCGGATCCTTTCTTGGGGTTCCTGCCATTCCAGGCGCGGGCCCTCGGACGCCGCCTCGGGTTCGACGGCTCCCTGCTGGAGGAGTTCATCGGGATCGCCACGGCGTTGTACCGCCTCTCCTGGGCCGAGGATGCGGAGTTGGCGGAGATCAACCCCCTCGCCCTGGTGGGCGCGCATCTCCTCTGCGTGGACGCCAAGTTGATCATCGACGACAACGCGCTGTACCGGCACAAGGACCTCCCCGCGCGCGGTGACCTGACGCCGCTCGAGCGTGACGCCAGGGAGCACGGTCTCGCCTACGTCGAACTGGACGGGGACATCGCGGTCATCGGCAACGGGGCCGGGCTTGTGATGAGCACGCTCGACCTCCTGGCGCACTTCGGCGGCCGGCCGGCGAACTTCCTCGACATCGGCGGAGGTGCCAGCACCGAGGCGATGCGCATGGCCCTCCGGATTGTCCAGCGGAAGCCCGGAATCAAGGCGGCCTTCATTAACATCTTTGGAGGGATCACCCGCTGCGACGATGTGGCCCGCGGGATCGTCCAGGACCCGCCGCGTATGCCCGCGAGCATCCGCCTGACCGGCACCAACGAAGAGGAGGGACAGCGCATTCTCCGGGAGGCCGGGATCGCGGCCGTCACCGATCCCGACGAGGGGGCCCGGCTCGCGGTTGCTCTGGCCACCGGCCGCACCCGCGGTCGGGAGAGCCGGTGATGGCGATCCTCGTGGGCGGGCAGACGCGCCTCCTGGTGCAGGGTATTACCGGCTACCAGGGAGCGTTCCACACCGGCCTCATGCTGGAGGCTGGGACGCACGTGGTGGCGGGTGTGACTCCTGGCAAGGGGGGCTCCGAGGTGCACGGCGTGCCCGTGTTCGACACCGTGGAGGAGGCGGTGCGGGAGACGGGCGCCGACGCGTGCGTCATCTTCGTTCCCGCGCGTTTTGCCCGCGAAGCCGCGCTCGAGGCGATCGCCAGCCGGCTCGATCCGGTTGTCATGATTACAGAAGGCATACCGGTTCGCGACGCAATCGAGATCGTCGCCTACGCCCGCCGGCAGGGTGTGCGTGTTCTCGGCCCCAACGGACCGGGGGTGACGACTCCCGGCCAGTGTCGCGCCGGAATCATGCCGTCCCACCTCTTTACGCCGGGCGGGGTCGGCGTCGTCTCCCGGAGCGGGACGCTGACATACGAAATCGTGGCCGGACTGACGCGGGCGGGCCTGGGCCAGTCTACGGCCGTCGGACTAGGAGGCGACCCCGTCGTCGGCATGTCGTTCGTCGAGGCTCTGGAGTTGTTCGGCGCGGATCCGGACACACGCGCGGTCGTGCTCATCGGGGAGATCGGAGGAAGCGCCGAGGAAGATGCCGCCCGATATATCGCCCGGCAGTTCGGCAAGCCGGTCGTCGCGTACATCGCCGGCCGGACCGCCCCGCCCGGCAAGCGGATGGGCCACGCCGGGGCGGTGATCTCCGGAACGGAAGGAACCGCCGACCACAAGGTGCGCGCGCTCGAGTCCGCGGGTGTGGCGGTCGCCCCGCTCGTCAGCGGAGTTCCGTCGCTGCTGGCTGCGCGTCTGTAGTCCAGAGACGGCATCCACGGCCCGTTAACCGTGCCGCGCGCGAAAGCACTCGCCGCCGTCATTTTCTGGGGCATCTCGTTTGTCGCGACCAAGGCGGCTCTGCAGGAGGTTCATCCGGTGACGCTCATTGTCATCCGGTTCGCCTTCGGCCTTGTCGTCCTGGCGTTCGCGGTCTGGCGCTCGCGTGTTTTCAGATTTCTCGGCGCGCGCGACGTGCTCATCCTGGCGGGCCTGGGCGCCTTGACCATCACCGTCCATCAGATGCTGCAGGCGACGGGGCTGGTGTTCACGACGGCCAGCAGCATGGCGTGGTTGGTCGCGCTCAGCCCGGTCTTCACCGCGCTCCTGGCATGGGCGGTGTTGAGTGAGTCCTTCGGTGTTCTGAAGACCGCGGGGCTCTTCGTCGCGTTGATCGGCGCGATCGTGGTCGTGACGCGGGGCAGGCTCTCACCGGAGACCGTCCGCCTCCCTAGCACTGTGGGCGATGTGCTCGCGCTCGCCAGCGCGGCGAACTGGGCGATCGTGTCGGTGGCAAGCAAACCCGTGCTGCGGCGGCTGCCGTCCACGCTGATGATGGCGTACGTCATGCTGCTGGGGTGGGTGCTCCTCGTGCCGTTCTTTGTCAGCGCTCACGGCTGGCGCGAACTCGGACACGTGACGCCGGGCGGCTGGGGCGCCGTCGTGTTTCTGGGCGTGTTCTGCTCGGGCGTAGCATACCTCTTTTGGTACGATGCGCTCGAGCAGATCGAAGCCTCGCAGGTGGCCGCGTTCATTTACCTCGAGCCCCTGGTCACCGTGATCGCAGCCGCGCTCCTGTTGGGCGAGGCTGTCAGGCTGGCCACGTTCGTCGGTGGACTCCTGATTCTTCTGGGCGTCTACCTGGTCAATCGGCCGGCGGCGTAGGGGATCCGCCGCCCGTCCGCGGTGTCGAGACCTGCTATAATGGACCCGGTGAGCGGATTTCTGATCCGCTGGGGTATCAACTCGGTGGCGCTGTACCTGACCACTCTCATCGTCCCCGGGATCCGCGTGCCGGACGTCGGCAGCACTATTCTCGCCGCGCTCGTTCTGGGGATCGTGAACGCCGTGATCAGGCCGGTGGTCCTGCTCCTCACGCTTCCCCTCACGATCCTGACCCTCGGGATCTTCACGTTGGTCGTGAACGCGTTGATGCTGTATATTGTGGCGGGAGTGACCCACCGTCTGACCATCGCGAACTTTTGGCCGTCTGCAATCGTGGGGGCGATCGTCCTGAGCATCATCAGCTTCATCCTCTCCCACCTGGTGAGGGACTGAATGGGGCGGGCCCAGCCTGCGTCGCGGATCCGGGAAGAGGCCGGCCCCGGCACCGTAGAGTTCCTGATCGTCACCGGGCTGAGCGGTGCCGGGAAGACGATGGCCACGCACTCTCTGGAGGACCTGGGGTTCTTCTGCGTGGACAACCTGCCGCCGGCGCTCCTCCCCAAGTTCGCGGAGATCATCCGCGAGTCTCAGGGACGTATCCGTCGGGTGGCCCTCGTCATCGACATTCGGGGAGGCGAGTTCTTCAACGCGCTGGACGCCGCGCTCGCGGCCCTCGAGGCGATAGGGGTGCCCTTCCAGATCCTCTTCCTGGACGCCTCCGACGAGGTCCTGGTCCGCCGCTTTGAGGAAACGCGCCGCAAGCACCCGCTCGGCGGCAGCGTTCTCGACGGGATCCGCAGCGAACGCAAGCGCCTGCAGCCGGTCAAGGAGCGCGCGCATAAGATCATCGACACCACCAGCCTGACGGTCCGCGATCTCAAAGCCGAGCTCGCGGAGGCGTTTTTAACGGCCGGGCGGGAGCGCACGCTGACCGTCAGCGTCGTCTCGTTCGGCTACAAGTACGGGATCCCGCTGGACGCCGACCTGGTGTTCGACGTCCGGTTCCTGCCCAATCCGCACTACGTGGAGGCGCTCCGCTCGCTCCCGGGGAACAGCCCGGCGATCCGGGAGTTCGTGCTGCGGTGGGATCAGACGCGGGAGTTTCAACAACGCCTGCACGACCTCGTCGGCTATCTCCTTCCACAGTACACCGCGGAAGGGAAAACGCATCTCACGATCGCCATCGGCTGCACGGGAGGGAAGCACCGCTCAGTCGTGATCGGGGAGGACCTGGCGCGGTTTCTCCGGAGCGCGAGGTTCGAGACCCGGCTGAAGCACAGGGACGTGAAGAAGGAATGAGCCTGAACGGCAGAGCGGGGGGTCGGGCGCGGGACCGGGTCCGCACGTGGCTGCGCTGGCTTGAGCCCGGATTGGGCGTCAAGCGCTGGGTGGCTCTCATGGCCGCGGGGATCTTCCTCGTGAGCACCGGCGTCGCGCTCATCGTGAACGTGAAGCTCCTGGGGGCCCTCGAATTCGCGGTCATCCGCGCCGTGGGTGTGGCCTACGCCGTCACCGGCCACGTGATCTCCCCCATGGTGGGCGGCATCGCGCTGGTGATCCTCGGGATCGGCGTGATCGTGTACGGGATGCGGGAGACGATCCGTTCCATCGTCGACGTGTTCCTCCCGCGGGGAGACCCCCGGCTTGTGGAGATGATCGTCCAGCAGCGCCAGCTTCAGCGCGGGCCCAAGATCGTCGTCCTCGGCGGGGGGACGGGTCTCAGCACGCTCCTCCGCGGGCTGAAGAAAATCTCGACCAACCTGACGGCGGTGGTGACCGTCTTCGATGACGGGGGATCCTCGGGACGGCTGCGGCGCGAACAGGGGATTCTTCCTCCCGGCGACATCCGCAACTGCCTCGTGGCCCTGGCGGAGGCCGAGCCCCTCCTCACGCAGCTGTTCGAACACCGGTTCAAGGGAGGGGATCTGGACGGCCACAGCTTCGGGAACCTGTTTATCGCCAGCATGTCCCAGGTCACCGGGGATCTCGAGACCGCGCTGAAGGAATGCAGCAAGGTCCTGGCGATCCGCGGCCGGGTTCTCCCGACGACGCTCCACGACGTGACCCTCTGCGCCGAATTCACCGACGGGACGGTGGTGGAAGGGGAATCCGCGATCACCGGGGCCGGCCGGACCATCCGCCGCGTCTACCTGAAGCCGTCCCGCGTACCCGCGCTTGAGGACGTGCTGGAGGCGATCGGGGAGGCGGACCTGGTCGTCCTGGGGCCTGGCAGCCTCTACACGAGCGTCGTCCCGAACCTGCTGGTGGAGGGCGTCGTCGGCGCCATCCGGCAGGCCCGCGGCCTGCGGGTGTATGTCTGCAACGTCATGACCCAGCACGGTGAGACCCGGGGATTCCGCGCCTCCGATCACGTGCGGGTGCTGCTGGAGCAGGGGGGGGCCGGGCTGTTCGAGTACGTACTCGTGAACACCCGCCGTCCCCGAAACCAGGCGCTCCTGGCCCGCTACCGCCAGCAGGGGGCCGAGCCGGTCGAGCCCGACGCGGACGCCGTCCGGGCCTTGGGGATGCGGGCGGTCGCCGAAGACCTGATCAGCGAGGAGGAGCTCGTCCGCCACGATCCGCGCAAGCTCGCGACGGCGCTGCTGCAGCTGCTGGCGGCCGTCTCGCCAGAAGCGCGCCGTACCGTGGCCACGCTCTAGCCGGAGGGCACGTCCGGAGCTGCAACGCCGCGCGGCACCGGGCCGCGCAGGGGGGGACGTATGCTGCTCGACTGGGCCTACGTGGCGGTGTTCGCGATCGTCGGGGGCGTGATGGCCGCTCTACCGCTTGGCGTCATCTGGCTGATCAGCCCCCGCAGCACCTACCCGCAGAAGAACGAGACTTACGAGTCCGGGGTCCCCACGATCGGCCAGGCATGGGCGCAGTTCAACATCCGCTACTATCTCTTCTCACTCATCTTCGTCGTGTTCGACGTCGAGATCATCTACCTCTACCCCTGGGCGGTTGTCGCGCGCCGCCTGGGACCGCTCGCGTTCTATGAGATTCTGGTCTTCCTCGTGATCCTCGTCCTCGGCCTCGCGTATGCGTGGCGCACGGGCGCGCTGGAGTGGGTCTAGGAAGGCGCGATGTCCTGGGCTCTCGAGCTGCTGCGGGCCGTCGTCGGCACGGTCCTCATCTTCACGGGGGTCGCCGTCATCGCGGCGATGTTCGGCGTCCTCCTCGAGCGCAAGATTAGCGGGTGGATCCAGAGCCGGCTCGGCCCCAAGCACGTCGGTCCTCAGGGGCTCCTCCAGACGATCGCGGACACCCTGAAGCTGCTTCAGAAAGAGAACATCGTCCCCCGGAACGCGGATCCCCTCATCTTCGCCAGCGCCGTCATCGTGGTCCCGCTCGCCGCGCTGCTGGACTACGTGGTGATCCCGTTTGGAGCGACGCGCGGGGGCCCGCTCATTTACCGCGACCTCAACGTCGGCGTCCTGTACTTTGCCGCGACTTCGTCGCTGGTGGTGGTGGGGATACTGATGGCCGGGTGGGGGTCCAACAACAAGTACGCGCTCCTGGGGGGGCTGCGGTCGGCGGCGCAGATGGTGAGCTATGAGATCCCGATCGGACTGGCCCTCATCACCGTCGCGATGCAGGCCGGGTCGCTCTCCACCGTGGCGATCGTGGCCGCGCAGACGACGAGCGCCCCGCACGTCTGGTACATCATCACGCAGCCCATCTCGTTTCTCATCTTCCTCACCGCCGCGACCGCGGAAGTCAACCGGGTCCCCTTCGACCTCGTGGAAGCGGAAAGCGAGCTCGTCGCCGGATACTTCTCCGAGTACACCGGGATGCGGTTCGCCCTCTTCCAGCTCGGTGAGTACGGGGAGATGTTCGCCATGGCCGCGATGGCGGTGACCCTGTTTCTCGGCGGATGGCACGCGCCGTGGCCGGGACGGCCTCTGCTGCACCCGGTTCTCTGGTTCGTCGTCAAGCTGTACGTCCTCATCTTCGTGTTCATGTGGGTCCGCTGGACCTATCCCCGGTTCCGGATCGACCAGCTGCTGAACTTTTCGTGGAAGTTCCTGATTCCGCTCGCGCTGGTGAATCTGGTCGTCACGGCATTCTTCATCATGGTTCTGCGCGCATGAGCGGCGAGACGGTCGCATTTTACGTCCTGGCGGTGATCACGCTGGGCGCTGGCGTGATCGTCGTCACCAGCCCCAACATCGTTCACAGCGCCGTCGCGCTGATCCCCGCGTTCCTGGGCGTGACGGGCCTGTACATCCTGCTGAACGCGGAGTTCGTCGCCGTCATTCAGGTCCTCATCTATGCGGGCGCGATCACGGTGCTGATCCTCTTCGTCATCATGCTGACCGAGGGGGGCACCGGGCTGCGTGTCCACCAGCGGAACGAGCAGGGCGTCGTCGGCGCGGCCGTCGCCGGCGCGATGGCGGCTCTCCTGTACGCCGTGGTCACCCGCACCGCCTGGGGGACCGGGACGGGGACCCTCCCCGCCTATACTCCGGGCGCCATCGGCCAGAGCTTCCTCGGCCCGAACCTCCTCGTGTTCGAGGGGACGTCGATCGTGCTCCTCGTGTCTCTGATCGGCGCGATCATCATCGCCCGAAAGGAAGACTGAGTGGTCACTCTGACGCACTACCTGGTCCTGAGCGCGCTCCTGTTCGTCCTCGGGTTGTTCGCGGTGGTGACCCGCCGGAACGGCGTGGCGATTCTGATGGGGATCGAGTTGATGCTGAATGCGGCCAACGTCAACCTCGTGGCCTTCAATAAGTTCACCGCCCCCGCGGCGGTGCAGGGGCAGATCTTTGCCCTGATCGTCATCACGCTGGCGGCCTGCGAAGCCGCCGTCGGCCTGGCCCTGGTGTTGGCCGCCTACCGCAGCCTGGAGACGATTTACGTGGATGAGATCAACCTGATGAAATGGTAGCCGCTCCCAGATGACTCACGTCGCCTGGATCATCCCGCTTCTCCCGCTCGCCGCGTTCGGGCTCATCATCTTCTGGGGGGAGCGCCTGCCGGGGCGGGGCGCGTATGTCTCCATCGCCGGCATCGTGCTGGCGGCGCTCGCCTCGCTCGCGGTCCTGGGAGAGGTGGTCGGCGGCGCCCGCGCCGACCTCACGTACGCGTGGGCGATCGTCGGCCGCCGGCCGTTGACCGTGGGAGTGCTCGTGGATCCCCTCAGCGCGATGATGCTGGCGATGGTCGGCGTCGTGGCGTCGCTCATCACAATCTACTCCGTGGGCTATATGGAGGGCGACCCCCGCTACCCTCGATTTTTCGCCTATTTCTCGCTGTTCCAGTTCTCGATGTTCTTCCTCGTGCTGGCCGACAACTTTCTCTTCCTGTACATGGCCTGGGAGTTGGTCGGCCTGTGCTCCTACCTCCTGATCGGGTTCTGGTTCGAGCGCCCCGTGGCCGCCCGCGCCGCGCTGAAGGCGTTCATCACGACCCGCATCGGCGACTTCTTCCTGATGATCGGCATTCTGCTCGTGTTCCTTCGGGTCGGCTCGCTGCGCTTCGACGACATCTTCCGCGCGATCGACCTCGGCGGATTCGGGGGTCCGGTGCTGACCGTGGCGGCCCTCCTCGTGTTCGGCGGCGCCGTCGGAAAGTCCGCGCAGGTTCCGCTGCACGTCTGGCTCCCGGATGCGATGGAAGGCCCGACCCCGGTGAGCGCCCTCATTCACGCCGCGACGATGGTGGCGGCCGGCGCGTTCCTGGTCGCGCGGACGTATCCTCTCTTCTTTCATTCGCCCGGCCACGAAGCGCTGACGGGTGTCGCCTACGTCGGGGGGATCACCGCGCTGTTTGCCGCGACGATGGGCCTCGTCGAGGACGATATCAAGCGCGTCCTGGCGTACTCGACGATGAGCCAGCTCGGGTACATGATGCTCGGCCTGGGGGTGCTGGGCTACAGCGCGGGGATGTTCCACCTGATCACTCACGCGTTCTTCAAAGCGCTCCTCTTCCTCGCGGCCGGCAGCGTGATCCACGCCGTCGCGACCAACAGTTTGAAGCAGATGGGGGGCCTGGCCCGCGCGATGCCCGTGACGTTCTGGACGTTCCTGGCCGGGGCGCTGGCCCTGACCGGGATTCCTCCGTTCGCGGGGGTCTTCAGCAAGGACGCGATCCTGCTGGCCGCGTTCACGCACGACAAGGTCCTGTGGCTGCTCGCCGCGGCCGGCGCCTTTCTCACGTCGCTGTACATGGGCCGCCTCTGCTGGTACGCGTTCGCCGGTGAGTATCGCGGGGCGCTCCCCGCGCTCGCGCACGGGCAGGGCGCAGGCCACGGCGGATCGCCGCGGAACGTAGGGCAGCCGGGGGCGGCGCTTCACGAAAGCCCGAGCGTCATGACCGTGCCCCTCGTCATCCTCGCCGTGTTCTCGGTGTTCCTCGGCTGGGCGGAGGGCCCGTTCGACCGGTTCGTGCGTTTCGCGGGGGTCGAGGCCCCGCCGGCCAGCCTGGGGGTGCTCCTCGTCTCCGTCCTCGTCGCCGTGGCTGGCTGGCTCGCCGCGGGAGTGGTGTACTTCTGGCGGATCGTCCCGTCCGAAGACCTCAGGCGTGCGTTCGGACCCGTGTATACTCTGCTCGTCCGCAAATACTACGTGGACGACCTGTACGCCTGGGTGGTCCTCGGCCTGGGCGGCCCGGCGATCCGGCTCGCCGGACTGTTTGATCACTACGTGGTGGACGGGCTCGTCAACCTCACCGGGTGGGTGGCCCGCCAGATGGGGCTCGGCCTGCGGTACGTGCAGACGGGCCGCGCGGAGAACTACCTGCTGCTCGTGTTTCTCGGCGTGGTGGTCATCGTCCTGGTGACGCTGGCGTGGTGAGCGGGCTCCTCAGCTTTGTGCTGTGGCTGCCGGTGGCCGGCGCGCTCGCCCTCCTGGTCCTTCCGCGGGAGCGTGTGGGGGCGATCCGGGTCACGGCCCTCGCGACCGCGGCGCTGGATTTCGCGGTCTCCGTCGCGGCGGCCGCGGTGTTTGACCGGGGACACGCGGACAGGATGCAGCTCGTCGAGCAGGCGGCGTGGATCCGCTCGCTCGGGATCACCTATCATCTCGGCGTGGACGGCCTCAGCCTTCCGCTCGTGATCCTGACGACACTCCTCACGCTCCTCTGCGTGATCTACTCGTGGCGCGTCGAGGCGCGGCCGAAGGAGTACATGATCCTGTTTCTCCTCCTGGAGACGGGAATGGTGGGGGTGTTCGTGGCCCTCGACTTCATCCTGTTCTATGTCTTCTGGGAGCTCAGCCTGGTGCCGATGTTCTTCATCATCGGCATCTGGGGCGGCCCGCAGAGAGTGTACGCGGCGATCAAGTTCTTCCTGTACACGCTGATCGGCTCGCTGGCGATGCTGCTCGCCATCCTGATCGTGTACTTTCACTCCTCGCCCCGGACGTTTGACATCATCGCCCTGATCCACCAGAAGCCCCTGGCGCAGGACCTCGGTCTCGCGGTCCTGGCGTTCTGGGGATTCTTCTTGAGCTTCGCGATCAAAGTACCGATGTTCCCGTTCCACACCTGGCTTCCGGACGCCCACGTCGAGGCGCCGACGGCCGGAAGCGTCCTGCTGGCCGCGGTGCTCCTGAAGCTGGGAACATATGGCTTCGTCCGCATCGCGCTCCCCCTCCTGCCCGGGGCGTTCCAGCAGGAAGCGGGAATCGTGGCCGTGCTCGCGGTGATCGGCGTGGTGTACGGGGCGATGGTGGCGATGGCGCAAACAGATCTCAAGAAGCTGATCGCCTACTCGAGCGTGACCCACATGGGGTACGTGATGCTCGCCGTGGCCGCGGCGGCATCGATCGCCGGCCGCGGAGCGCTGCAGGGAGCGGCGGCGGCGACCCTCGGCGGCGCGACGCTGGAGATGGTGGCGCACGGCGTGATCACGGGGGCGCTGTTCTTCCTCGTCGGCGTGATCTACGACTACCGGGCGCACACCCGCGGGCTGGGCGATTTCGGGGGGCTCGGCCTCCGGCTCCCCGTGTACACCGGGATCACGATCGTGGCGATGCTGGCCTCCCTCGGCCTGCCGGGACTGATGGGGTTCGTCGCCGAGTTTCTGATCTTCCTGGGGGCGTTCCAGATCTATCCCGCGTTGACCGTGCTGGCGCTCGCGGGCGTGGTCATCACGGTCGCCTACTTCCTGTGGGCGATCCACCGGCTCTTCTTCGGCCCGCTCAACACGCGGTGGGAGGTCCTTCCGGACATGGACGGTCGGGAGCGGTGGGCGCTCGGTCCCCTGGTCGCGGTGATGGTGGCCGCCGGCATCTATCCGCGGCCGCTCCTCGATATGATCAATCTGGCGATGGTCAACATCCTGAGCCTGCTCCGATGACGCCCTGCGCGCTCTGCCCGATGCGGCGTGCGGGAGGATGGATGTGGATCTGAGACCCCTCGCTCCCGAGTTGACGCTCACGGTCCTGGGGCTCGCGCTTCTCAGCCTCGACATGGTGGTCCCCCGGGACAGGAAGCGGGTCGTCGGATGGGCCGGAATCGCCGGGCTGCTGGCGGCGCTGCTGGTGACGCTTCTGCCGTCGGTCGGGCTCTTCGGGCGGCCGCGCCTCGTGTTCTTCGAGACCTACGCCGTCGACCCGTTCGCGGCATTCTTCAAGATCGTGGCGATCGTGAGCGCCGTTCTCGTCCTCCTCTCCGCGATGGAGTTCTTTCAGGGACGGGCGACGCTGTACGAGGGAGACGTCTACGTGCTGATCGTCTTCATGGTGCTCGGGCTCGTGCTGATGGCCGCCGCCGCGGATCTGATCCTCCTGTTCCTGGCGATCGAGTTCGTCTCTCTGATCTCGTACGTCCTCGCCGGATCGCTGAAAGCCGACCGGCAGAGCAACGAAGCCGGGATCAAATATTTCTTCTACGGCGCCGCGGCCTCCGCGATCATGCTCTACGGGTTCTCCTACCTGTATGGGGCCGGGAGGACGACCAACATCTATCACCTGGCCCAGCGCGTCGCGACCTTCCCGCCCGCCTTCCTCGTCGTCGCGGTGGTGCTCGTGCTCGCCGGGCTGGGGTTCAAAGTCTCGCTCGTGCCGTTCCACCAGTGGACGCCGGACGTCTACGAAGGGGCGCCGACCCCCATCCCCGCCTTCTTGTCGGTGGGGAGCAAGGCGGCGGGCTTTGCCGCCCTTCTCCGCCTCTTCTATGTGGCGTTTCCCCCGCAGGCGTGGGTGATGGTCCTGGCGGTCATCGCGGCGTTCTCGATGAGCATCGGCAACCTGGTCGCGCTGTCGCAGCGGAACATCAAGCGCATGCTGGCGTACAGCTCGATCGCCCACGCCGGTTACATCCTCATCGGCGTCGTTTCTCTGACCCGCCCCCCGGCCCCGGACGGCTCCGGGATCATCGGCTCCGGGATCGGGGCCGTGCTGTATTACCTGCTCGCGTACACCTTTACGAACGTCGGCGCGTTCGCCGTCGCGATCGCCATCGAGCGGACCCTAGGATCTGACGCCATCCCGGACTACGCCGGGCTCTCCCAGCGCGCCCCCTTCTCCGCGTTCGCGATGGCGGTCTTCATGCTCTCGCTGACGGGTGTGCCCCCGACCGCGCTGTTCTTCGGGAAGTTTTTCCTCTTCGCCGCGGCCATCCAGAACGGGTTTCTCTGGCTGGCCGTAGTGGCGATCCTCAACAGCGTCGTGTCGCTCTACTACTATGCGGGCGTGATCTGGGCGATGTACCTGATGGCCCCCCCGGACGGCGCGGGTCCCGTGGCCGAAGGCTCACTGACGCGCGTTCTGCTCGCGGTCACCGTCGCCGGGACACTCGTGCTCGGCATCTTCCCCAACGCATTCGTGCAACTGGCACGCACCGCGTCGCACCTGCTGAAGTTGTAGACGCCGGTCCGCCTTCTTGACACCTCTTCCCGTGTTTTGTTACCATGGGGGCCGCAGAACGGGCCGAACGTCCGCGGGCCGTGAGCGTGCACGGGAACGACGGACGCTATTTTTTTGCCCCTAGGAGCGCGCGAGATGTCTCAGCACCCCGCCCCCGAGACTCCGGCCGGCGAGGACCTCCTTCGCGAGATCGCTCGAAAAGAACAGGAACTCCAGCAGCAGGTTGCGGCTGCCCGCGCCGAGGCGGCCCGCCTTATCGAGCGGGCGCAGCGGGAGGCGGAGGAGATTCTCGCTGGCGCCCGAGACCAGGCGGGACAGGCCGCCGCGGCCGCAGCCGCGGCCACAGACCAAGAGGCGCAAAAGATCGCCCAGGAGATCCTCGCCCGCGCCGAGGCCGAGGCGCAGACGATCCGGCGCCGCGCCGAGGAACGCCGGCCCCTGGCCGTTGATCTCGTGACGAGTGAGGTCCTGGGACTGCGCGAGGTCCGCAAGGACCCCGCATGATCGTCTCGATGAGCCGGGTGGCCATCCTCGGTCCCCGGCGGCTCCAGGGCGCGGTCGTGAAAGAGGTGCAGGACCTGGGTGTGCTGCACGTCGACCACGTCCGGCCGACCGAAGAGGGGATCGAGCCGCGGGCCCTTCTTGGCGAGGATCAGGCCGCCCGCGATGCGATTGATGGGGTGCGCACCCGCGCGGAGGCGATCCTGACTCTCCTCCCCGTCATCGAGACGGCCCCCCTTCCCACCGCCGGCTACGCGGACCAGGCGCCCGATGCGCTGCGCGGCCGCCTGGAAGCCCTCGACACCGAAGTAAAGGATCTCACCCGCCGTCTTCTCGAGGCGGAGGAGGAACAGGAGATCCTGCGCGCCTACGGCCGCGCCATCGACGTGCTCTCCCCTCTCCTGATACTTCTCGAGACGAGCCACAGCCTCGAGGCGGTCGGCTTCGTCCTGGAAGCCAAACCGGGAAGCCTCGAGGCCGTGCGGGCGGAGCTGGCGAAGGCGACCCAGGGACGGGTGGAGGTCGTCAGCCGCCCCGTCGACGATCATCGCCTGGGGGCGGTCGTCGCGTTCGGGCGGCAGGACGACGAGGCCGTCCGCGGTGTTCTGGCGCGGACCGGAGTGAGCGAACTCCGGCTGCCGGCCAGCGTCCGGGGACAGCCGCTCGCTCAGGCCGTGCCGTACCTCCAGGCGCGGGCCCGGGACCTTCCCCGCGCCATCGAGGATCTGCGCCGCCGCCTGATGGAGATGAGCCGGCGCCATCGTCCGGAGGTCGCCGCGATCGCGACGGTCGCCCGGGACGCGGTGCATCGGTTTGAGCTCATGAGCCAGATCCCCCAGTCCAGGTACGCGTTCATCCTGTACGGGTGGGTGCCCACGCAGCAGGTTCCGGTCGTCCGCGAAGGCATGCGGAAGCCGTTCGGGCGGGAGGTCATGGTCTACGACGAACCGGCGCCGGTCCACCACGCCGACCGCGTGCCCGTGCTGCTCGACAACCCGGCGTGGCTGCGGCCCTTCGAGCTGTTTCTCGCCATCTTTAATCCGCCGAAGTATGGGACGTTCGACCCGACGCTGCTGTTTGCGATCGGAATGCCGCTGTGGGTGGGGATCATCATCGGAGACGTGGGCTACGGGCTCTTCCTGCTCGCGCTCGCCCTCTGGTTTCGCTCCAAGGCCAACGCGGGCCGGCCCTGGCGGGCGGTCGTCGCCGGGATGGATTTCGGGTTCACGCTGTCCCCGGCGGTGCTGCGGTCCGTCGCGGCCGTGCTGGGCTGGATGACGGCCTGGACCATTCTCTTCGGGATCGTGTTTGGAGAGTTCTTTGGCGATCTCCCGGCTCTGTTCATCCACCGGTTCGACCCGACGTGGCACCCCCTGTTCGATCGGCTGGAGGGTGTCACCACCTATTTATACCTCTCGGTCGGATTCGGTCTCGCCCAGGTCTATCTCGGCCTCATTCTGGAGATGGTGAAGGCTGTCCGGCACCGGGAACGCAGGGAGTTCCTTGAAGCTGTGGCGCTTGCGGCCGGAGGCACGACGATCTTTCTATGGCTGGCCACGCAGGTGCAGGTGCTCCCGAGCAGGGTCTTCAGTCCCATCATGCTGGGGGCGGCCGTCCTGTTCCTTCTCGCGCTCCTTTTCTCGTACACCGTGTCGAGCCTGATGTGGGTGATGGAGTCCATCTCCACCTTCGGCGCCTTCATCTCATATGCCCGAATCTTCGCCGTCGGCATGGCCTCACTCGCCCTGGCGATCGTCGCGAACACGCTCGGCGGGGACATCCACGGGGGACGTCTCGCGTTTTTCCTGGGGATCTTCGTCGGGGCCGTAGCGCACGTGATGTTCTTCGGGCTCACGGTCATCAGCCACATCCTGCAGCCCGCCCGACTTTTCTGGGTCGAGTTCTTTTCACGGTTCAAGTACTATCAGGACACGGGACAACCGTACCGGCCGTTCCAGCACAGTGGAGGTGGACAGAGGTGAAGCGGCGCAGTGCTCTCATCATCGTGACCCTCATCGCGGGCATGATCGGGGTAGGCGCCCTGGCGGCGTTTGCGCAGGGGGCAGCGAGTCCGGGAGGTGTGGGCGTCGGCGCGGGACTGCTGGGCGTCGGCGCGGGCATCGCGATCGGGTTTGGGGCGGTCGGCACGGGCATCGCGCAGTCCCGGATCGGCGGCGCGGCCGCCGGGGTCGTCGCGGAGCGCCCGGAGATGTTCGGTATCATGCTCGTCCTGCTTGTGATCCCCGAGACGCTCGTCATCTTTGGGTTCGTCATCGCGTTCTTCCTGTACGGAAAGATCTAGGCCCGGCGGCCGGACCGTATGGGGTCGGAACTCCTCAACCTCCTGGAGCAAGAGGCCCGGGCCGAGCAGGGCAAGAGCCTCGCCGAGGCTCGCGCACGGGCCGAGGAGATCACTGCCGCGGCCCGCCG
>DASUDA010000198.1:0-2330 GCA_036275835.1 bacterium
AGGACGTCATCTTCGGGGGAGGGCGGTACGACGGTCTTGCCGAGCAGCTGGGTGGTCCCGCGGTGCCCGGTGTCGGGTTCGGGATGGGGATCGAACGTCTGCTACTGGTCCTCGAGAAGGAAGGTGTCGCGCTGCCGGGAGCACGGGGGCCTGACGTCTTCCTGGCGACCGCGGGAGTGGACGCAGGACGCGCTCTCGCCCTCGCCGATCGCCTGCGGGCGGCGGGCCTGGCCGTGGACGTCGATCTGATGTCGCGCGGTTTGCGCGCACAGATGAAGCAGGCGGATCGGCTCGGAGCCGGGTTCGTCCTCCTGTTGGGCGCGGATGAGATACAACGGGGCAGCGCCGTGCTCCGCGAGATGGCCACCGGCGCTCAGGAAGATGTCGCTCTGGATCGCATCCCCGAGGTGCTCGCCGCGCGCGTCCGGGCGCGCACCGCAGAAAAAACGGGCACCGCCAGGAAGGAGCGGGCATGAGCAGCGATCTCGGAGACTGGCGCCGGACCCACAGCAATGGAAGCCTGGGCCTCTCGGATGTGGGCCGGGATGTCACGCTCATGGGCTGGGCCCAGGGCCGGCGCGATCTTGGCGGACTGGTCTTCATCGACCTCCGCGACCGCGAGGGCATTACCCAGATCGTCTGCAACCCGCAGGAGTCGGCCGCCGCAGTCGCGGCGGCCCAGGAGGTGCGCAGCGAGTACGTAATCGCCGTCCGGGGCGTCGTCGCGCGGCGGCCGTCCGGCACCGAGAATCCGAGGTTGCCCACGGGGCAGATCGAGGTGCGGGCCCGGGACCTCCGGGTCCTGAACCCGGCTGACACGCCCCCGTTCCCTGTGGCCGATGACGGGACCGTGGATGAGGCGGTCCGCCTGCGGGTTCGCTACCTGGACCTGCGCCGTCCTGTCATGTACCGCCATCTCCACCTCCGGCACCGCCTGGCGAAGGCGATCCGTGATCACCTTTCGGGCGAAGGGTTTCTCGAGGTGGAGACGCCGATGCTGATCAAGAGCACCCCGGAGGGCGCCCGGGACTTCCTCGTGCCGAGCCGCCTACATCCCGGGAAGTTCTACGTGCTGCCCCAGTCGCCTCAACTGCTGAAGCAGCTCTTGATGGTTGCCGGGATCGAGCGGTACTTCCAGATCGTGCGGTGCTTTCGGGACGAGGACCTCAGGGCCGACCGGCAGCCCGAGTTCACCCAGGTGGACATCGAGATGTCATTCGTGGGGATGGAGGAGATCCTTGCTCTCAGCGAGCGAATGATGGCCTTCGCGGTCCGGGAGGCCCTGGGCGGGCAGCTGTCGGTGCCTTTTCCCCGCCTCACGTACGCGGAGGCGATGGATCGGTACGGAACCGACAAGCCCGACCTTCGTTTTGGCATGGAGATTGCCGACTGCTCCGACCTCCTGCGGGGCACCGACTTCCAGATCTTTGCGCGGGCGCTCGCCTCCGGCGGGGCTGTGCGAGGGATCGCGGCGCCCGGCGCGGCCGCCTACACGCGCCGGGAGATCGGCGAATTGGAGCAGACGGCCAGAGCGGCGGGCGCGCAGGGCCTCGTTCCCGTGCACATCGAGCCCGGGGGTGCGCGGGGACCGGCGGCCCGGTTTCTCACACCCGCTCAGCTCGCCGCCCTTCGCGCCCGGCTCACGGCACGCGAGGGGGACCTTGTGCTGCTTGTCGCAGGATCGCCGCGCGAGGCCAGCGCGGCCCTCGGCCGGGTCCGCCTCGACCTCGGTCACCGGCTCGGCCTCGTCGGCGGCGGATGGGCGTTTGCGTGGGTGCTCGAGTTCCCGCTGCTTGAGCCCGCGCCTGAGGGCGGACGGTTGTCGGCCGTGCACCACCCGTTCACCGCGCCCGTCGACGATGACATCCCTCTCCTCGAGCGAGATCCGCTTCGCGTCCGGGCCAAAGCCTACGATCTGGTCCTCAACGGCGTCGAACTGGGCGGTGGCAGCATCCGAATCCACCGTCAGGATCTGCAGGAACGCGTGTTCGCCACTCTCGGCATCACGCCGGCATCGGCGCGAGAGAGATTCGGGTTTCTCCTCGACGCCTTCCGATACGGGGCGCCTCCCCACGGGGGAATCGCCTTTGGGTTTGACCGAATCGTGATGGTCCTGGCCGGTCAGGAGACGATCCGCGAGGTCATGGCTTTCCCCAAGACGCAAAGCGCCACTGACCTGATGATGGGCGCGCCTGCGGAGGTGGATCCCGAGGCACTGGAGCAGGTTCACATTCAGATCCGGCGGGGCCGCCCCCCGCAGATCGCCCGGGAGCGGGGGTAGGGCATGCGCCGGACGAATCCGTACGAATGTATGGGATTTTCAAAAAACG
>DASUDA010000199.1:0-7025 GCA_036275835.1 bacterium
GTGGTTGCGAAGAGCGGTCATCCCGTCGAGGATGCCGCGTCCTCGTCGTGAATGCGGAGCGTGAAAATGATGCCGAGCACCCCGAAGATGATCGAAGCGGCAAACGCGGTATGAAACGCAAACAGTTGTGCGTGATGCATGGCCGCCGGCCCGGCCCCGAGCGGCGGGGCCTTCATTTCTTCGCTCAATACCGTCGCCAGCACCGCGACGCCCAGGGAAGCCGCGACTTGCCGGTTGGTGTTGAAAAGCGCGGAAGCGCGGCCCGTTTCCTCGGAGCTGATTGTGGAGAACGTTGCCGCTTGGGAGGCGATGAATGCAAAGCTCATAAAGATGCCCCGCAGGAACATGATCGCCCGAATCCACCAGAGGTTCGTGCCGAGGCCGACCAGGAGGAACAGGGTGGACGTTACCACGATGCCGCCCAGTGCGGCCGTAAGCATGCGCCGCGGACCCACTCGGGGATAGACCCGGCTGGCCACCTGCGACATAAGAAGTAGGCCAAGAGCCTGTGGAGCCGTCGTCAATCCCGATACAAACGCGGACAGGCCGCGGAGCTGCTGTAGAAACAACGGCAGCAGGAAGAGCACGCCGAGGAGCATGGCGAAAATCATGAACATGACGAGATTGGCGTTCCGGAACATCCGATCACCGTAGAGACGAATATGCAGAAGTGGGCTCCGCTGGCGCAACTCGATCAGGACAAGCAGGACGAAGAGGACGATGCCTCCCAGGCCGCTGACGACGATCTCCTTCGAGGTCCAGCCCCGGCTTGGGGCCTCTGAGAGCGCAAAGAGCACCAGGGCCAAGCCGCCGCCGGAGCAGAGGAAGCCCCAGACGTCGAACGCTCCCGCCGCGGGCTCCTTGTGTTCGCGCAAAAGCAGCACAGTGAAGGCAAGGGCCGCTACGCCTACCGGCACGTTGACATAGAAGATCCAGCGCCAACTCACCTGGTCTACCAGCCACCCGCCCAGGACCGGGCCGAGGGCAGGCGCGATAGCCGTGGGTATCGTGATCAGGGCTGCGGCCTTCGCTCGTTCCGCCCCAGTGAAGGCGCGGAAGAGCATGGTGGTACCCACGGGTGTCATCATGCCGCCGCCTATCCCCTGGAGGATGCGAAATGCGATGAGGGAGCCAGCGTTCCAGGCGAGGCCGCACAGGGCGGAGCCGGCGGTGAACACGCCGAGTGCGACCCCGAAGGTCTTCTTCGTCCCGAAGCGATCGCCGATCCAGCCCGAGGCCGGGATCCAGACAGCCAAGCTGACGAGGTAGCCGGTGGCGACCCATTCGAGCCTGCCGATATTTGCGCCGAAGTCGCGGCCGATGGTCGGCAGGGCCACGTTGACGATGGTCGTATCCATGAGATCCATGAACAGCCCGGTGACGAAGGCGGTCGCGGCCAGCCACTTGTACGGCACCTTTCTGAGATCCATATTCTTTTCGGTTCGGTCCGAGGTACTAGGGAAGCCTGCATAATCCAATCGGTCAATTCCCCCCCACCTCGGTATCACTAAGACGTCTACCGCTTGACTCGTTGTGTTATAGTAGACACTACCAAACTCGATGACCGGGGCGAGTACGCTCGGGCCCCACCGAGAGACCCGCGTGAACGGTGGAAGCGTGGGGGACGGTTCGAGCGGAATGGACCCGTGAGGGGCGACCGAAAGGCGGCCATGCCGCCGAGTAGTCGTCGCCGGCGTCCTCCACCGTAATCCGGGAGGCGGGGATTGAGCCTGTGCGCAGCGCACGGCTCCGTCCCGTGCAGAGAGCCCCGGCAGATCGCCGGGGAAGTGGGGTGGTACCGCGGGTGGTGCATGAGGCCTCCCGTCCCGAGAGGACGGGAGGGTTTTTGTTTTTCGGAGTACCGGGGGGAGCGCGCGATGATCGTGGTGATGGGTCCGGGACACAGCGAGGCAGACCGTGAGGGGGTCATCCGCAAGATTGAGGAGGCGGGTCTCCGCGTCCAGGTCTCGGAGGGGGTGGAGCGCACCGTGATCGGCGTGATCGGGGACAGTCACACGAAGGAGTTGCTCCGGGAAAGCCTGGAGGCGATGGTGGGGGTCGAGAGCGTCGTCCGCATCCTGCAGCCCTATAAGCTGGTGAGCCGGGAGTTTCACGGCGGCAAGGACACCACGGTGTGGGCGCGCGACGTCGCGATTGGCGGCGGCCGCGTCGTCGTCATCGCCGGCCCCTGCTCGGTGGAAAGCCACGAGCAAGTCATGCAGACCGCCCGGGCGGTGAAGGCGGCCGGAGCGCAGCTGCTCCGGGGCGGGGCGTTCAAACCGCGCACCTCGCCGTACTCCTTCCAGGGGCTCGAGGAGGATGCGCTCAGGATCCTCGCCGAGGCCCGCGAAGAGACCGGGCTGCCGATCGTCACAGAAGCGATGGACAGCCGGCAACTCGAGATGGTCGTCCGGTATGCGGACATGGTCCAAATCGGCGCGCGGAATATGCAGAACTACACCCTGCTCCGCGACGTCGGCCGTGCCGGGCATCCCGTCCTCCTCAAGCGGGGGCCGAGCGCCACCATCGAGGAGTGGCTGCTCGCCGCCGAGTACGTCATGGCCGAGGGCAACCCCCAGGTGATTCTGTGCGAGCGCGGCATCCGCACCTTCGAGACCTACACGCGGTTCACGCTCGACCTGACGGCTGTGCCCGTGCTCAAGAAACTGAGTCACCTGCCGGTGATTGTGGACCCCTGCCACGGCACGGGCAAGTGGCAGCTGGTCACCCCGATGGCGCGCGCGGCCGTTGCCGCGGGCGCCGATGGCCTGCTGGTGGAGGTGCACCCCGAGCCCGGCCGCGCGCTCAGCGACGGGCCCCAGCAACTCACCCCCCAGAACTTCGCCATGATGATGCAGGAACTGGACGCGATCGCCCTCGCCGTCGGGCGGCGGGTGTGAGGGCAGTGCCGGCATTTGACCGCGTCACGATCATCGGGGTCGGCCTGATCGGCGGCTCGCTCGGGATGGCCGTGCGCGCGCGGGCCCTGGCCCGGGAGGTCGTGGGGGTGACCCGTGTGGACAAGACGATCGCCGCCGCACGGGCGCGCGGTGCGATCGACCGGGGAACGGTCGACCCCGTGACCGGGGTGGCCGGAGCAGATCTCGTGGTCCTTGCCACTCCGCCCGATGTCGTGGTGCCGATGGCGCGCGGCGTGCTCCCGTACCTGCGCCCCGGCGCTGTCCTCACCGACGTGGCCAGCGTGAAGGCGGAGATCGTTCGGTCCGTGGAAGCGCTTCTGCAGTCGCACAGCAGGGTGATGTTCGTCGGAGGTCATCCCATGGCCGGCAACGAGGGACGCGGGGTCGCGGCGGCATCCGCCACGCTGTTCGAGGGAACCGCGTACCTCCTCACGCCGACGCCGCGCACGGACCCCGGGGCGACGGAGCGCCTCACCGGCTTCGCGCGCTCCCTGGGAGCGGTTCCGGTCGCGCTCGATCCCGATGAACACGACCGGAACGTGGCGCTCATCAGCCATCTCCCCTACCTGGCCGCGGTCGCCCTCATGGGGATCACCCAGACCGCGGTCCGGGCGGCCGGCCCGGCGTTTCTGGGCGTGACCCGTGTCGCCCGAAGCCCGGTGGAGTTGTGGGCGCAGATCTGCCGGCTCAACCGGGAGCCGGTCCTGGCAGCCCTGCGGGCATTTCGCGAGGAGCTGTCCCGTTTGGAAGCGGCGCTGGTGGACGGAGATCGGTTCACCGCGATGCTCGAGAGTGCGCGGAGGGCCCGGCTGCTGCTCACGGAGCCGCCGCCGGGCCCCCGCGAGAGCACATAAAGGGAGCGCCCGATGGCTCAGACTGTCGCTCTGGAACCCGGGGTCGTAGAGTTCGACCGGAAGGCCCGCGAGGGGAATCTCGTCCCTGTCTCGTGCGAGATTACGGCGGACATCGAGACCCCCATCTCCGCGTATCTGCGCCTCCGCCACCTCCCCCACGCGTACCTGCTGGAAAGCGTAGAGGGCAGCACCAAGATCGCCCGGTACTCCTTCCTCACTGCGCAGCCCCGGCTGATCCTCCGGGCGTCTCCGGCCGGGGTCGAGGTGGTTGAGGCGGGAGCGACCCGCCGGATCGCCGAGGATCCGCTCACCGCCGCGCGCGATATTCTCCGGCGGTACAGGCCGGTCGAAGATCGATCTCTGCCGCGCTTCTCCGGTGGGCTGGTCGGCTACTTCGGGTATGATCTCATCCGGACCATCGAACACCTCCCGCACCAGCCCCCGGATGACCGCGGCGTTCCGCGGATGAGCCTCGCGCTCGCCGACACCGTGATGATCTTCGACCATCTCCGTCACCGCCTGCGCGTCGTCGCCAACGCCTTTGTGGAGGAGGGCGCCGAACGCGCGTACAGGGCCGCACGCCAGAGGATCGAGGAGTGGCTGGACCTCATGCGGAGGCCTCTTCCGGAGCCGGCCCCGGCGTCCCCGCCGCGCCTGAATCTGCGATCCAACATGACCCGGGAGCGGTATCTCGCCGCCGTGGCGCGGTGCAAGGAATACATCCACGCCGGCGACGCGTTCCAGATCGTCCTCTCCCAGCGGTTCGCCGCGGAGATCGGCGAGCTCGATCCATTTTCCATCTACCGCGCGCTCCGGATGATCAACCCCTCTCCGTTCATGTTCTATCTCGCGGCGGAGGACGCGACGCTCGTGGGCGCGTCCCCGGAACTCCTGGTGCGGGTGGAAGGCGATCTGATCGAAATGCGACCGATCGCCGGCACGCGGCCCCGCGGCCTCACCGACGAGGAGGACTGCCGCCTGGCCGACGAGATGCTCGCCGACGAGAAGGAGCGGGCCGAGCACGTCATGCTCGTCGACCTCACTCGGAACGACGTAGGGCGTGTCTCGCGGTTCGGCACGGTGCGCGCCCCCGAGCTCATGACGATCGAGCGCTACTCCCACGTGATGCATATCGTCAGCACGGTCCAGGGGCGCCTCGCCTCCGGCCGGGACGCCGTCGACGTTCTTCGCGCCGTCTTCCCGCACGGAACCGTGAGCGGGGCGCCGAAGGTGCGGGCGATGGAGATTCTGGACGAGCTCGAGCCCACGGCCCGCGGGCCCTACGCGGGGGCGGTGGGATACGTCGGGTTCGGCGGCGCGCTCGACACGTGCATCGCCATCCGCACGCTCGTCGTCAAGGACCGCATCGCGTACGCCCAGGCCGGGGGCGGCATCGTGGCCGACTCGGTGCCGGCCGCCGAGTATGACGAGACGATCAACAAGGCCAAGGCGCTCATTCGCGCGATCGAGCTGGCGGGGCGGGGGCTGTAAATGAAGCAGGCACAGGGGGTGGGGCATGGTCCTCGTGATCGATAATTACGACTCGTTCACCTACAACCTTGTCCAGTACCTGGGCGAGCTCGGAGAGGAGCCGCGCGTCTTTCGCAACGACGCGATCACGATCGAGGAGATCGCCGCGGCCTCCCCCGAGGCCATCGTCATCTCGCCCGGGCCGTGCACGCCCGCCGAGTCCGGCGTCAGCACGCCGATGATCTCGGCGCTCGTCGGGCGGATCCCGATCCTGGGCGTGTGTCTCGGCCACCAGTGCATCGGAGCGGCGTGCGGCGCCCCCGTCATCCGCGGCCGCACCCCGGTGCACGGGAAGACCTCGCGCATCTACCACGACGGCCGGACGATCTTCGCGGGCCTCCCGAGCCCGCTGGTGGGGACCCGCTACCACTCGCTCGTGATCGACGAGGCGGGCCTCCCGGCGTGCCTGGAAGTGTCGGCCCGCACGGAGGACGGAGTGATCATGGGCGTGCGCCACCGCACCGCCCTCCTCGAGGGCGTGCAGTTCCATCCCGAGTCCGTGCTCACCGAGCACGGCCACGCGCTGCTGCGCAATTTCCTGACCCTGGCCCGAACCGGCGCCGTCCCCGTCCCCGCCGCGCAGGCGCCGGAGGAGTAGCCCATGCCGCTCAAGCCCGCGATCGCCAAAGTCGCCGCCCACCAACCCCTCACCGAAGCGGAGGCCTATGGGGCGATGGGCCTCATCATGGACGGTGAGGCCACGCCGGCCCAGATCGCGGCGTTCATCACCGCGCTTGCCATGCGCGGGGAGACGGTGGAGGAGGTCACCGGGTTCGCACGGGCGATCCGTGAGCGAGCCGTCACGATCTCTCCCCAGGCTGACCATCTCGTGGACATCGTGGGGACCGGCGGGGACCGGCTCAACACGTTCAACATCTCCACCACCTCGGCGTTTGTGGTCGCCGGCGCCGGCGGGCACGTCGCCAAGCACGGCAACCGGGCTGCCAGCAGCCGGAGCGGGAGCGCCGACGTCCTAGAGGCGTTGGGAATCAACCTCGACGCCCCGCCGGAGGTCGTGCGGGCGTGCGTCGAGGAGGTGGGGTTCGGGTTTCTGTTCGCCCCGCGGTTTCACCCCGCGTTCAAGCACGCGCTCGCGCCCCGGCGCGAGATTGGCATCCGGACGGTCTTCAACATTCTGGGTCCGCTGACGAACCCCGCGCAGGCCCGGCGGTACCTGCAGGGAGTGCCCACACCCGCGCACACGGAACTGATGGCCCAGGTGCTGGCCGGGCTGGGGGCCGAGCGGGCGCTCGTCGTGCATGGTCAGGACGGTATGGACGAGATCACGCTCTGCGCCCCGACGCGGGTGTCAGAGGTGATGGAGGGTCGCGTCCGCACCTACACGCTCTCCCCCGAGGACCTGGGGTTCCGGCGGGCTCCGCTGGAGACTCTGCGGGGCGGCACCCCGGAGGAGAACGCCAAGATCTGCGTGGGCGTCCTCCAGGGCGAGACGGGGCCGCGCCGCGACATCGTGCTGCTTAACGCGGGCGCCGCGCTGGTCGCCGCCGGCGTGGCCGGGACGGTTGCGGACGGCGTCGCCCGGGCCGTCGAGAGCATCGACGGCGGACGCGCGTATGCAAAGCTGGAGGCGGTGCGCCTCCGGACCAAGTTTGCCTAGGCGGAGGTGAGGACCTCTGGGGGTTCTGCAGGAGATCGTCGCGCATAAGCGCGCGGAGCTCGCCGATCGCCGGCGGCGCATTCCGCTCGACGAGGTGCGCGG
>DASUDA010000200.1:0-9489 GCA_036275835.1 bacterium
TTCACGATGGACGAGGGTTACGATGCGGCCAACAAAACTGATCAGGTGGAGGTAAATTGTTTGAAAACGAGCGACTTAGGCGGGTCATGGGCGGCCTCCTGATGAAAATTGGCCCCGCTTTTAAAGGGCGACATTCGGTGCAGGAAAGGCAAGTTCCTAGGCGTTGACAATGGCGGATAATCGGTCCTCGAAAAGGTATTTACTAAATTAGACAGGCCGGCGCGCAACGATCTGGACGACATCCATTAAGCAGGCACCTGCGCTATGGCGCGCCCGCGGAGCACCCAGGATCCTGCGTGGACGATCTCGACGGGCAGGGTCTGCCCAATCAGGCCGGAGTCACCTTCGAGAGCGACGGAGTCACCTGCGAGGGTGACCACTTTGTTGGTGCGTGTGCGGCCGAGGAGCCCGCCCTTCGTCCCCGCCCCCTCGACCAAAACTTCCTGACGGGTCCCCACGAGCCGCTGGTTGATCTCGGCCGCGATCCGTTCCCCCATCTGATTGAGCGCATAGAGCCGCCGCCGCTTCGCCTCGTCGGGCACCTGATCGAGATAGCCGGCCGCGGGAGTCCCCTCCCGAGGGGAGTACATCGCCGTGTTTACGGCGTCGAAGCGCACGTCCTCGACGAGCCGCAGCGTGTTCTCGAAGGCCTCTTCGGTCTCGCCCGGGAACCCCACGATCACGTCGGTCGTCACGCTCGCCCCGGGCATCGCCGCCCGGATGGCGTCCACGGTGGCCCGGTACTGCGCCGCTGTGTACGCCCGGTGCATCCGCCGGAGGATGCCGTCATCACCCGCCTGGACCGGCAGGTGAATATGCTCGCACGCCTTGGGAAGGGTGGCAACGGTCTGGATCAGTCGCAGCGTCATGTCCCGGGGGTGGCTGGTCGTGAACCGGATGCGATCGATCCCCTCGACTTCGTGCACGTGATCGAGGAGATCCGCCAGGTCGCGCCGGGGGTTCAGGTCATGTCCGTAACTGTCCACGTTCTGGCCGAGGAGGGTGACCTCGCGATACCCCTGCGCGGCGAGATCCCGGATCTCGGCGACGACGGCGTCAGGGGGGACGCTGCGCTCGCGTCCCCGCACGTACGGCACGATGCAGAACGTGCAGAACTTGTTGCACCCGTGGATGATGTTGACAAAAGCCCGGATCGAGCCGGACCGGAGTGCCGGGAGGACCGGCAGCGGACGGTCGCGGTCCGAGCGGTCCCACACCTCGTACACCGGCATGCAGCCGTCCCGCGCCTGGCTCAGCAGTTCCGGGAGACGCTGAATGTTGTGCACGCCGAAGACCAGGTCGAGCCAGGGGACACGCTTGAGCACCTGCTCGCGGTCTTTCTGCACGAGACAGCCGGCGACCCCCAGGATCAGCCCGGGCCGGCGCCGCTTGAGCGCGCGCAGCTCTCCCAGCCGCCCGTAGGCCTTGTCATCCGCGCCGTCCCGGATGGTGCAGGTGTTGAGGAGGATCACGTCGGCCTGCGCCGGGTCGTCGGTCGGTTGGTAGCCCATCCCGGCGAGCAGCCCGGCCATCGCCTCTGAGTCACGCACGTTCATCTGGCAGCCGTATGTAACGATGTGAAACCGTGGAGGCGCCTCAGCCACGTTCCCTCACCCGCATCCCCTCGCCTCGTCCCTTCTCCGCTTGGGGATCACCCACCGGGCGCAGCATAGCACACCTCCCCCGCCCAGGCTACCGCACTGCGGGCGAGACAACGGCCCGGGGACAAAGGGAGAGCCCCCCGCGGGGGCGAACGGGTGTGGACAGGCGTCCTGAGGGGGAGGGATCCGCGATGGCCCCTGGTGTGATCGCGATCTGTTCCAGCCCGGACTGTACACGGCACGCGGCCGCCGTCAGGCCGGCCGATCTCCCGGCTACCTGCCCTTCGTGTGGGGCGCCGATGGTGGACCGGTGCTGGAAATGCGAAGAACCGGTTACTGATCCGTTCTCGTCTTACTGCGCGCTCTGCGGGGTTCCGCTCAAACGTGTGCTCCCGCGCCCCGCGCCCCGCGAGCCTCTCATCGCCATCTGTGGGAACATCGAGTGCGACTGGGCCGTCATGGTCGAACTGACGGCCCTGCTGCCCACTCGCTGCGCCCGGTGCGGGGCGACCCTCGTCTCCCACTGCTGGAAGTGCGGCGCCCGAACCGTCGACCTCCATCAGCAGTACTGCCAGGTGTGCGGGGTCCCGCTCAAACGCCGGCAACAGCCCGTGGGCCCGGCCCCGCGGCCCGATGCCCCGTCCGAAACGGCTCAGGGCCCCGTGCCGCGACTATAAGAGCCGGGGGACGTCCGGCCTAGAGCCGAAAGTCCACCAGGGCCGTGATTCCGACCCCGTAGACCCGGTGCAGATTCCCGGGGATCGGATTAAGGCTGTCCACGGGGATGAGCCCCTTCAGCCGCACGGCATCGCCGAACGCCCCCTCGATCTGCGCGACGGCCTGTACTTTGTCGACGGAGGCCTTGGGGCCCTGGACCTGAGCCGCGCCGATGAAGGCCCCGCCGGACGCGGAGACGCCCACGGCAATGCTCAGGATCGGGACGACTTTTGTCATCTCGCGATTAGCGACATTGTTATTGAGCATCAGGTTGTTGATCGCGTCGTTGATCTGCGGCCCGAATGTCTTGACGACGTACCCGATCCCGAACAGTTTAATCAACGAGCCGATCGATACCCCCTGACCGGCAGCGGGCGCGGCGATCACCGCTGCCGCCACCGTCACGACCATACACACCGCCATCGCCTGACGCCAGCCTTTCCGCATCACCGCCTCCCCCCTATCACATCGCGGACCGCCCTGACGCGTGATCCTTGGCCGGGCCGCTCGCTCATGCCTTACGGCCTGTCTCCGTGCATACGCCCCCACCTGCGGCGAAGTTCCCCTTGTCTCCGTGTGCGACGCTCATGCGCGACGTTCGAGCGGGCGGGCGGCGATCTCCTCGAGCGACTGTCCGGCCGTCTCTTCGCCGAAGAAGAAGACGATGAGGGCCGCGGCACCGAGGGCACCGGCGCACACGCTCAGGGCGACGCCCCGGCCTGCGGTCCACGTGGCCATGAGCAGACCCAGCATCGCCGGAGCGAGGATCGCGGCGGTCCGCCCGGCGGCCGAGGCCCAGCCGGTCGCCGTCGCACGAATCCGGGTCGGATACAGTTCGGCGGCGTAACTTAAGATCACCGGCCAAGCAGCCAGCACGCCGCCCGCGAGCGCGGCGCCGCCGAGGATGAAGACGAGTTCTGTGTGCGCCGCCGCGACGCCCGCAGCCCCGGCGCCTGCCATCGCCAGGGCAACGATCATCACCGGCTTGCGGCCGACCCGGTCGAGGAGCAGCGTGGAGGCGATGGTGGTGGGGAGCATCGCGAGCGCCACGAGAAACGACGCCTCGGCCGCGCGAGCGAACCCTGCCGCCGCCATCAGGGCCGGCAGCCACACGATCGGCCCGTTATAGACGCCGATCATGACGAACCAGACGGACCACAGCACCGCGCTGCGCCTCCGGAAGCGCGGGCTCCACAGTTCCCGCAGATGCGCCAGAATGGACGCCCGAGCCGCCTGTTCCTGGCCGGCCATCTCGGGTGCCGCTCCGAACCGCGCCCGCAGGCTTCCGGCAAGGTCCTCGGCTTCGCGCCGGCGGCCGTGCGCGAGCAGAAAGCGGGGCGATTCGGGCACGAGCCGCGGCCCGAGAACCGCCAGCGCAAGCGGCAGGATCCCGACCGCGAACACGCCCCGCCAGCCGAGGTTGTGGGCGAAGAGGACTCCACCCGCTCCGGCCGTGAGCCAGCCGCAGATCCAGATCACCTGAGTCCACCCCAGGAGGGCGCCGCGCTGCTGGCGCGGGGCAAACTCGCTCACGAGACTCGTCACGACGGGAGCGACTCCGCCGAATCCGAGCCCCGCGAAGAAGATCACGGGAACCAGCCAGCCGAGCGAGGGGGCCAGCGCAGCCGCCCCTGTGGCGAGGCTGCTGACCGCCACGGTCACCCCGTATCCCAGCCGCCGTCCGACCGCGTCCGTCATATGGCCCATGAGGACCCCGCCGAGGAGCTGTCCGGCGCCGGAGGCCATCGTCAGCGCGCTTGCCTGCGCCGGCGTGAGCCCCCACGCGGTCTTGAGGCCGAGCAGGGCAAAGCTGAGGATGCCCAGGATCAGACCGTTGCTGCCGAACGCGAGGCCGGCCATGAGCGTCACGCGGCCGTGCAGGGTCCCTCGCTGGGGGTGGGCGGCGATCTCCACAGCGGCCGTCCTACGCGGGTGGCCCTCCGAACGCGTCGTGTCCGGTGATGTCCCGGCCGAGGATCAGCGTGTGCACGTCGTACGTGCCTTCATACGTGTCGACCGTCTCGAGGTTCGCGGCGTGGCGCATCGCATGGTACTCGAGCGTGATCCCGTACCCGCCAAGAATCGCGCGCGCATCCCGCGCGACCTGGAGCGCCATCCGGACGTTGTTCCGTTTGGCCAGGCTGACGTGCGTGTACCGCATCGCGCCGGCGTCCTTGAGGCGACCGAGGTGGTAGGCGAGGAGCTGGGCTTTGGTGATCTCGGTGAGCATATTCACCAGCCGCTCCTGGATGATCTGGGTGGCCGCGATGGGGCGCCCAAATGCGATCCGCTCGCGCGCGTACGCGAGCGCCTCTTCGTAGCACGCCACCGCGGCGCCGACCGCGCCCCACGCGATGCTGTAGCGGGCCTGTGTCAGGCACCGCAGCGCGGCGCCCAGTCCGACCGCGCCCGGCAGCGCGTCTTCCTCGCGGACGCGTACCTCCTCCAGCACCAGCTCGCTCGTCACCGACGCCCGCATCGAGGCCTTGGTGTGGATGTCGTGCACGGCGAATCCCGCCGCGCGCGGATCGGCCAGGAACCCCCGGATCTCGCCATCCTCGTCTTTCGCCCAGACCAACGCCACGTCCGCGAGAGAGCCGTTCGTGATCCACATCTTCGTGCCGCTCAGCACCCAGCCGCCGGAGGCGCGGCGGGCCCGCGTCTGCATCGCCGCCGGATCGCTGCCCGCTGTCGGCTCTGTCAGCCCGAAGCAGCCGATCTTCTCGCCGGCGGCGAGCGCGGGGAGCCACCGGCGGCGCTGCTCCTCCGTCCCGAACTCATAGATGGGATACATGACGAGGGCGCCCTGGACGGACGCGAACGAGCGGACGCCGCTGTCGCCGCGCTCCAGTTCCTGCATGACCAGGCCGTACGCCACGTTGTTCATCCCCGCACATCCGTACTGCGGGGGCAGGTTTGCGCCGAACACGCGGAGGGCGCCGAGCTTGGGAATCAGGTCCAAGAGAAACTCGCCGGCCAGCCAAGCGCGCCCGATCCGGGGGATGACCTCGCGGTCTACGAGCCGCCCGATTGTATCTCGGGTGAGACGCTCGTCCTCGCTCAGGAGGTCCTCCATCCCGAAGTAGTCCACACGCGTCCCGACGTGACGCATCCTCTGCTCCTTGACGCGCGTCCGTGCCCAGTACCGGTATGTGCCGCGCTCGCCGCTTCTCCAGCCGCCTCTACCCTTCGCGGGAGACCGCACAGGTCCTGGGGCCGGTCAGCCTCCGTTGCCCACCCCCACGACAACCCGAGGCACGGTGATCTCCCCTCGCAGAATCCGCGGGAGAACCTCGGGAAGATCCGAGAGGGCGCAGGTCCGCCCGATGAGCGGGGTCACATCCAGGCGGCCCCGGTTAATGAGAGTGACGGCGCGGGCATATTCGCGAGCCGTGTAGGCGTAGGAGCCCACGAGGACCCGCTCTTGGGTGATCAGGTCATAGAGAGGGAGCTCTACCGTGGGGGCTCCCATCCCCACCACTACGACCCGGCCGCCGGAAGACGCGAGCGCAAGCGCCTGACGGAGCGTCCCGGCGCTTCCGACGGCATCGACGACGCCCTCGAGGGGGCCCGCGTCTCGGAGAATGCGGTCGACAGGGTCTGCGTCGCGCGCGCGCACAGGAATGCCGCCCAGGGCTTCTGCCACGGCGAGGCGTTCGGGGACGAGGTCGGTCACGAACACGGGAGACGCCCCCCGCAACCGGTACGCCAGGAGCACGCACAGGCCGATTCCTCCCGCGCCCAGAACCGCCGCGGGCATCCCGCGGCGCACTCCGGCCAGCGCCACGGCGTGGAGACCGACCGCGAGGGGCTCCGCCAGCGCCCCCTCGGCGAATTGTGTTGTGCGTCGCAGCGGGCGGCAGTTGCCGGCGGGCACGACAAGATATTCCGAGAAGGCGCCCGGGATCTGTACCCCGAGGACGCGACGGCGCCCGCAGACCTGAGGCTGCCCCCGCAGGCAAGCATCACACCGGTGACAGGAAAGGATGGGGAAGATCGCCGCCCGGCTACCGGGCCGCGGACGCGCAACGCCCGGACCGCGACCGACGACCACGCCCGCGACTTCGTGGCCCATCACGATCCCGGGCGCCCGGCGGCCCGTGGCGCCAGAAAATCCGTGAATGTCGCTCCCGCAGATCCCCACCGCCCGGACCGCCACAAGCACTTCACCCGCGCCCGGATGCGGGTCCGCGTGTTCCTCCAGCGCGACGACGCCTGGGCCCTTATAGACGACCGCCTTCATACAGGAAGCAACCCCTCAGTCCTCCCAAGAACGAGGCCGACGGCGCGCAGGGCGCCGCCGGCCTGATCCTCTACCTCGACCCGCTTCTGCCAACGCTCCGCGTCGGTGCGTGAGGACGCATCCTCCAACCGGCAGGCGGTCGAGGGTTTGCGCAGGGGCGCCGGGACAGCAGTCTCCGCCGCCCCGTCACTTCTTGGGTGGAGTCTCCCGGATCTTCCCCGTGATCCGCCGCGACAGACGCGAGTGTCTCCGCATCGTCCGCCCCCTTTCCCGGGAGTCCGCGCCGTGATTTTCCGGCGCACCCGCTGCTGCGCTTTGTCCTCTCTTCACTTGCCATTGTACCCGTGACTCCCGGGGTGTCAACACCCGGTGATACCCGACGAACTGATGCTCGCACCGGGCGTGCCGGGACTCCGGCCACGATCGGTTGTTCCGAGAATCCGCCGGTGATAGGCTGATCTCTGATGAAGACAGAGGCGGTCAGCATCCTGGAGGGTCTCGGCATTCCGCACGTGATCAGGCGGTTCCGCGCCACGGATCTCTCCGCGGAAGAGGCGGCGCGGATCCTGGACGTTCCCCTTGATCGCGTCATCAAGACGCTCGTGGTGCGGGGCGACCGCACGGGCGTGATGCGTGTCCTCATGCCCGGGACCAAACGCCTCAGCCTCAGAAAGCTGGCCCGCATATCAGGAAATAGGCGCGCCGAGTTCGTTCCTGCCGGCGACCTTCCCCGGCTCACCGGTTACCGACGCGGCGGCGTGTCCCCGCTCGGGGGCAGAGCCACGCACCCGGTGTACTGCGACGCTTCCATCCTGACATTTCCCCGAATTCTCGTGAATGCCGGGATCCGCGGTCTGCAGCTTGACCTTGAACCGGGAGACCTTGTCCGCGCTGTGGCCGCGCGTGCCGCCGACCTGGCCGAGGGCGAATGACGTCCCGGTGTCGGGGGCCAGGATCGGACCGCCTGTGGACACTCGCCGCGATCTCGCTGATCCTGGCGCACACCGGCTGGCAGATGTGGCAGGTCGCCCTCGCGCCCTACCCGGCGCAGTATGACTACGACGAGGGCGTGTACGCCGAGACGGCGGCCGCGGCGGCGGGGGGCGTCCCGCTGTACACCGGTGTCTTTCTGAGCCAGCCGCCGTTACTTATTCTCGCCCTCAGCGCGGCGTACCGTGCGACGATGCCCTCGCTCGCCGCCGCGCGGGACACTGTCGCCGTCTTTTCCGCCCTCTGGCTCCTGGCTCTCTTCCTGGTTCTGGCGGGCGATGGGCGGCCCAGAGCCGGAGTCCTGGCCATCCTGGCGGTGCTCGGGAACCCGGCATTTCTCACGTCGGCTCACACAGTCCAGATGGAGGCGCCCAGCGAGGCTCTGGCTGCGGCGGCGGTCGCGCTGGCCGTCCAGGGACTCCGGCGTTCTGGGATGCTGTGGTGGACAGCGGCGGGCGCGCTCTGGGGTCTTGCCACGATGACCAAACTCACGGCGGCGGTATCCATCGTTCCGCTCGTGGGCGCGGTCCTTGCGGGAACTCCGCGTCCGGGACCGTCGCCAGCATGGGGGAGACGGGCGGGCGCTCTCGTGGCAGGAGTGATCCTGGCGCTCACACCGTTCCTTCCGACAATCAGCATCAAGCCATTTCTCGCGCAAGCGCTGTTCTTTCACGTCGCGCTGGCGCGCCATCTCGGTCCGGATCCCGCGGGACATGCTCTTAGCACCCTGCGGTTTCTCGGCGCCGGGTGGCCTCTCAGCATCGCGGCCGGTCTGGGCGTGGGACTCGCGCTCATGGAAGGAGGAGCCCTAGCGCGCCTGCTCGTCGCGTGGCTTGCCGCCGCGCTTGCGGCTGTCCTCGCATTGACGCCTCTGTGGCCCCATCACCTGGTCCTCCTTCTCTCGCCGCTCGCCCTGCTCGCCGGCATATCGCTGGATCGCCTGGTGGACCGGGTAACGGGTGTGGCGCGCGGTGCTGCGGCAACGGCAGGAATAGCGGCTGTCGCCGCGTACTGGGTCGCGGGCGTCTCGGCCGGAGGAGCGGCCGCCCCTTCACGCGATCTCCGCGAGATGAGCGGACGAATTGCCGCGGCGTTGCCGCGGACCGCGTACATGGTCACCGACGATCCTCTCGTGGCGTTCCTGGCGGGGCGCTCCATCCCCCCAGAAGTCATCGATACATCGATCGCAAGATTTCTCGCCGGGGAATTGTCCGAGAGAACGCTGTGGGCGGCTCTTCGGAGCGACAGAGTCCAGGCCGTGCTGTTCTGGCGGGGAACGTTTCAGAGAGAATTTCCTGGTCTCGCCTCGCGCGCGGCAGCCGTCTTTCCCATCAGGGACGCAGTGGGGGATGGCCGCCTGCTGCTCCTCAAGCGCGCGCCGTAACGCCCCACGACGTGATCAGGCCCCCTGGTACAAGTCCGCGAGAGCAGCATAGTCTTCCTGGGGGAGCCTCAGCGCGGCCGCACGGACGTTGTCCTCGAGGTGCGCGACCGAGGATGTCCCGGGAATCGGCAGCATGACCGGAGAGCGCTGCAGCAGCCACGCCAGCGCAACCTGTGCCGGCGTGGCGTGCGATCGCGCAGCCACGTGACCGAGCGGACTTCGCGGCCGGGCAAGCGGCCCGGCTGCGAGGGGATACCAGGGGACGAAGACCATGCCGTTCTGCTCGCAGGCCTCGACCACGTCCTCCGAGGTGCGGTTGGTCAGGTTATACAGATTCTGCACTGACACGATCCTGGCCGACCGCCGGGCGCGGAGCAGCTCTCCCACATCGACGTTGCACAGGCCGATGTGCCGAATCTTCCCCGCCCTCTGCAGCTCGATCAGTGATCCCACCGACTCCTCGAGCGGGACGCGCGGATCGACCGCGTGGAGCTGGTACACATCGATGCGATCGACCCGGAGCCGCCGAAGGCTTCCCTCACAGGCGGCTGTGA
>DASUDA010000201.1:0-4497 GCA_036275835.1 bacterium
GTTTTCCGGTGCGCAGGTAGAAGGGGACGCCATTCCAGCGCCACGTGGCAAGCGTGAGCCGGAGGGCCACAAACGTCTCGGTGGAGGAGTCCGGCGCGATGCCGGACTCGTCCAGATATCCCGGCACCTCGTGGCCGTCGACCTTTCCCCGCGTGTACTGCCCGAACACCACATCCCCGGTCCGCAGCGGCGCGATCGAGTGGAGTACTTTCACCTTCTCATTCCGGATCGCGTCCGCGTCGAAAGAGCCCGGGACGTCCATCCCGATCAGGGTCACCAGCTGGGTGAGGTGGTTCTGCACCATATCGCGCAGCGCCCCCGCCTGCGCGTAGTAGGCGACTCTCCCTCCGAGTCCCACCTCCTCCGCGACGGTGATCTGCACGCTCTCCACCAGATCGCGGTTCCAGAGGGTCTCGAAGATCGGGTTCGAGAACCGGAAGACCAGCAGGTTTTGCACCGTCTCCTTCCCCAAGTAGTGGTCGATGCGGTACACCTGAGATTCCTCAAAGTACCGGTGCACCGCCCGGTTCAGGTCCTGCGATGATGCGAGGTCCTGGCCAAACGGCTTCTCGACGACCAGGCGGGTCCAGCCTGGGCCGCGGTTCAGCCCGGCCTGGCCCAGGCCGCTGACGATCCCCGGAACCGCCTCGAGGGGCAGGGCGAGATAAAACACCCGATTCCCCGGCAGGGTCCCCTCCCGTTCGAGAGCCTCGATTCGGTGCGCAAGCGCCTGAAAGTCCTCGGGCTGCCCCCGGCCGATGGATTGATAGAATAGGCGTGCGTCAGACCACTGAGCGGCTCGCTCGTCGGCGGAGGACTCCGCCAGCGCCTGGCGCGCCCAAGCCCGGAATCCCTGATCATCCATCTCCGTGGTCCGGGCCGCACCCAGAATGCGCGTGTGTTCGTGAATCGCTTCCTGGGCCATCAGGCGGTAGAGGGCGGGAAGGAGCTTCCGCCGCATCAGGTCGCCGGTGGCGCCGAAGATCACGACGGTAGCCGGATCGGATTTGGGGTACGCGCGCGTCATCAGCCGTGAAGAACATCCACGAGACGTTTGAGTCCCCCGTGCGCGTCCCTGCCCAGGTGCACCCTGAGGACCCGCCGGCCGCGCTGCGTCAAAGCGAGAAGGTCGCCCAGGGCCTGAGCGCGGATCAGGGCCGCGAAGGTGTAATCGGTGTCCGGGACCGGCAGGGCTTCTGGGGGGTCATCCGTCAGTTGCAGAAAGAGGCCCGTATTGGGTCCGCCTTTATGGAGTTGCCCGGTGGAGTGAAGGAAACGAGGTCCGAACCCGAGCGTGGTGGCCAGTTTCAGTCGCCGCTGCAGCGTTCCGCGGAGTGCCTGAAGAGCCTCGGTGACTTCGGGTGTCGGCGCCAGGTACGCCTGCAGCGCCACGTAGTCCCCGGATCGGGCCTCAGCTATCCAGGCGTCCAGCGTCCTGGCCAGCGCCTCCACCGGTGTCGACGGCAGCAACGTGAAGATGGGGAGGTCCTCACCCACGGACCCTGGCCCGACCTCCGCCTTGTGCGCGGCGCGTGACATCGCGTCCCGGGCGAGATCTTTCGCCAGCTGAACGTCCGGCTGGTTGAAGGGGTGGATGCCGAGAACCGCCCCGGCGGCGGCCACCGCTACCTCCCACCGGAAGAACTCCTGGCCGAGGTCTGCCTTCTCGGCCAGACGGATCCGCGCCACGGGATGGCCGGCGGCCTCCAGCGCCCCGACCTGCCCATCGAGAACGGTGTTGTCTTCACCGTCGAGTCGCAGATACGCAAAGAACCGATCGGACCCGTAGATCCCCGGTGGCCCCGGCGGCTCATCCGCCACCGGAACGATCCCCTTGCCGTCCTTCCCGGTGCTCTCCGCGATGAGTTGCTCGAGCCACGCGGGAAAGGCCGCCAGCGACGTCGAGCCCGCGAAGGTGACCTTGTCCCGACCGGCGAGCGTGAGTTCCCCCAGGGCCGCGCCCAGCGCAAGGCAGGGGTTGTCCGGCACGGGAACGCAGAAGGCGGTGGCTTCTGTCATCGTCCACGCCCGATCCAGCAACCGGTGGATATCGACGCCTATCAGCGCGGCCGGCACGAGGCCGAAGACGGTCAGCGCCGAATAGCGGCCTCCCACGTCCGGGGGGGCCTGAAACACCCGGCGAAACCCGCGCTCCTGGGCCAGACGCTCCAGCGATGTCCCGGGATCGGTAATGGCGGCGAAGTGGCGGCCCGGGGTCGCAGTGTGCTGGGCCGTCTGCTGCCAGAAATAGTGGTAGAAGGACAGGGGCTCGAGAGTCGTGCCGGACTTGCTGGAGACCAGGAACAGCGTCCGCCGCGGGTCTATCTGGGCCTCGATCGCCCTGACGGCGGAGGGATGCGTGCTGTCCAGCACGAGCAGGGCCGGATACCCCGGCGCGTTGCCAAAGGTCCTCTGAAACACTTCCGGAGCCAGGCTCGATCCACCCATTCCCAGCAGGACGACGTGGCGCATTCCGTCACCCTTCACCTGCTCGGCAAACGCGCGAAGGTCGGTGACCTGCTCGTGCATCATCTCCGGCAGGGTCAGCCATCCCAGGCGGTCGGCGAGTTCCGGAAGCGGCGTGGGCGCCCAGAGCGTGATGTCCTTCTGCCAGAGGCGCCGGCAGAAATCGGTCGACTCCCAGGCCCGGAGGCGGTCGGACACACGGCCCTGGAACGCGCCCAGCGCCAGGACTTGGCGGTCAATCCGGCCGGTCATGATGGCCCGGCGCTTCTCCTCCAGGGCCGCCAGGAGTTTCTCAAAGGAGGCCTCGAACGCGGCCACCCCCTCAGCCAGCAACCCGTCGGTGATGGACCCGAGATCTACGCCCAGCCGGGACAGGCGGGACAGAACCGCCTCCGCATCCTGTACACCCTCCGCGAGCGTGTCCCGAACCCTGCCGTGGTCGCGGAACGCATCCAGAGTGGCCGGGGGAATGGTGTTGACTGTCTCCGGCCCGATGAGGTCCTCAACGTAGAGGACATCGGAGTAGGACGGGTTCTTCGTGCCCGTGCTGGCCCACAGGAGACGCTGGGGGCGCGCTCCCCGACGGCGGAGGGCGGCAAAGGGCTCGCCGTGGAAGATCTCGCGAAAGCGCCGGTAGGCGACCTTGCACTGTGCGATGCCGATTCGACCGCGCAGGGCCAGCGCCTCGGCCGTTCCGATCGCGTCCAGGGCGCGGTCCACGGCCGTATCCACCCGGCTCACGAAAAACGACGCCACCGATGCGATGCGGCCGGGATTGGGGTAGCGGGCAAGCCCCCGGAGGAACGCCTGGGCCACGGCCTCGTAAGGGGCGAGTGCGAAGATGAGGGTCACATTGACGTTAACGCCTTCGGCGGTCAGGGCCTCGATCGCAGCGGGGCCTTCCGGCGTCGCCGGCACCTTGATCATCGTGTTGGGACGGCCGAGCGCATGCCAGAGGCGGCGGGCTTCGGCGATCGTGCCGGCGGAATCGTGGGCCAGGTGCGGCGAGACCTCCAGACTGACGAACCCATCCGCGCCCTCGGTAGCATCGTAAATAGGCCTGAGGACGTCGGCCGCCATCTGCACGTCCTCGATCGCGAGCGTCTCATACAGCGCGCGGGCGTCTTGGTGGGCCTCCGCTCCCAGCCGGCGGCGGATGGCTTCGTCGTAGTCGCTGCTCCCGGCGATCGCCTTTTCGAAGATTGTCGGGTTCGCGGTGATCCCCCGGAGCCCGTCCACCTCGATCAGCCGCTTGAGATCACCGCTCGTGATCAGGCTGCGGCGGATGTAGTCCAGCCAGACGGACTGGCCGTGGTCCTGCAGTTCCCGCAACGGATTCATCGGTCGTTCCCCCTAATCTGTGAGCCGCTCCAGTCCGTGGACGGCCGCACCGAGAAGCCCAATCTTCGGCGTGAGGATGACGTGCACCGGCACGCGGGCCAGCAGGTCGGCGAATCGTCCCTTGTTCCCGAACGCGTCGAGGAAGCGGCCCCCCGTGAGTACGGGAAGAATCCGCGGCGGGATGCCGCCGCCCACGTACACGCCGCCGGTGGCCAGCACCTTCAGCGCCAGATTCCCGGCCTCGGCCCCCAGGATGGACACGAACATCACCAACGCGGCCACGCACAGGTCGCACGGGGGATCTCCGAGAGCGGCGTTGACGATGACGGGAGTGGGGTCCTCGGCCGCCGCCAGCCGCGCCGCGAGCCAGGCCGGCTCTTCCGCATCCCCCGTGGTCTTCAGGTACGCGTAGATATTCGGGAGCCCGAGGCCGGAACAGACCCGCTCGTAACTGACATGCGCGAATCGCGTCTGGAGATACCGGAGCAGTCCCAGTTCACGCTCGCCGGTGGGCGCGAAGTCCGCGTGACCTCCCTCTGAGGGGTGGGCACGATACCGCGAGCCATCCCAGGTCAGGAACGCTTCTCCCAGTCCCGTTCCCGGGGCGATCACCGCGATGGCTCCGCCGGAGGCGGGCTCTCCCGCCTGAAGGCTGGCCAGATCCGCCGTTGTCAGCTTCGGGACGGCGTG
>DASUDA010000202.1:0-2872 GCA_036275835.1 bacterium
CGCTCTTTGCCGACTTCCAGTTTGAACCCCACAAAGAATGTGCGTGGGGCCAGGTCGCGGACGAGGGCGGCGGCCTTAGGGGTCGGGACGAGGCGGATCACCCATTCCGACGCGCTGCTGGCGACCTTCTCCTCGCTGACCTCGGCCGGGGCGAAATCGAGGACCGCCATGACGTGGATCACGGCGTCATATCCGCGGGGCAGCTCGCGTCGGAAGATGGCCACGAGGTCCTCCACCGTATTGATCGGCAGGAGCCGGAGGTGGTCCGGCCGGCCGCCCCGCACCACCGGACTGGTGCTGCCCCGGCCGTAGACGAACGTCACGTCGGCGCCGGACTCCAGCGCCGCTTCGGCAATCAGGGATCCGAGGCGCCCCGTGGATTTGTTGGTGAGAAAGCGGACAGCGTCGAGGGGAGCGCGTGTCGGACCCGACGTCACCAGGATGCGCCGGCCCTGGAGCCTCACGGCGAGCACTCGGCGAGGGCCAGGGTGATCTCCTCGCGCACGACGGTATCCTGCTCGCGGGCGAGGCGGTTCCGCAGACCTTCCCGCGCGGCCTCGCCGCCGATGCGTCCGAGCGCCCAGGCCGCGTGGCCCCGCACGAGAGGATCTGAATCATCGCCGAGCGCGGCCAGGAGCGCCGGGACGGCCCCCGGATCGCCCGAATTCCCCAGCGCCACAGCCACGTTTCGGCGAAGACCACGCCGTTTCGTCCTGGTGATCGGCGAGCCGCGGAAACGGCGGCGGAACTCTTCGTCGCTGATGTTGAGCAGCGGAACAAGCTCCGGTCGCGCCCCCACACCGGGACGGGGCGCGAACTCGGGATGGGACTGGGCCAGGGTCTTGGTGTTGTGCGGGCAGACAGTCTGGCAGATGTCACATCCAAAAATGTAGTCCCCAATCAACGGGCGCATCTCCCGCGGGATCGGACCTCGGTGCTCGATAGTCAGGTACGAGATACACCGGCGAGCGTCTACCACGTAGGGTGCGACGATCGCGCCGGTGGGACAGGCGTCCAA
This sequence comes from bacterium, assembly GCA_036275835.1. Lineage (GTDB taxonomy): Bacteria > Sysuimicrobiota > Sysuimicrobiia > Sysuimicrobiales > Segetimicrobiaceae > DASUDA01. The sequence goes on from DASUDA010000202.1 coordinate 1,019, forward strand.
ACAGATCCGACAGCTGCCGCAGCTCCCCGCTGCCGGCCTGTCTGGGGGCAAAGCCAGGTCCGTCAGAATCTCCCCCAGGAAGACCCAGGAGCCGTACCCCCCGCGCGTGATGATCATCGTGTTCTTGCCGTACCAGCCGATCCCCGCGCGCCGGGCTGCGGCCCGATCGATGACCGGACCGGTGTCCACGTAATAACGAGCGACGCTCGCGCCGCGGGCCAGCAAGAATGCCGCCAGGCGGCGAAGTCCCGGCTCCATCACCGCGTGGTAGTCCTTCCCCCAGGCGTACCGGCTGATGCGTCCCTGCGGGCCGACGCCGCGTTCCCGTGGAGGACCTTCGCCATTCTCCGGTGCGCGAGACCGTGTACCTTTCGCGAAGGACTTTCCGGGCGCTGCCTCCCCATAGTAGAGACCGACCACGACGAGAGCCCGGGCGTCCGGAACCACCGCCTGCGGCTGTGGAGAACGCGCCGCGTTGCGGGCCATATACGCCATCTCCCCGTGATAGTCTCGGGCGACCCAGCGGGCCAGGGCCTGGCCTTCCTCGGCGAACGGCGCGGTCGTCGTGATGCCGCACAGGTCAAATCCGGCGGCACGCGCCTCCGCCTTGACGTCCTCCGCCAGTCGCCGAACGTCTGTGGGCGTCCTCGGCTCCGTCTTCACAGCCCCAGTATAGCAGACGCGGCTTCCCCCAAAGCGCGGAAGAGTCGACGCTGAGCCTCCGGGCGCTTTGGCTCACGCGCGTTTTGGTCCACGCCGTAGGCACAGGCACGAGCCAAGACGCGCGCCGCCCGTGGCGCGGGGTGCGCCGCTCAGGCGGACGTCGCCGGACGGAATCCGATGATGTGGAATGTCCGCAGACGGGTATTTGTGGTCGGGCGCCACTCGACGGTGATCGGGAACGCGAAATCCGGTGCCAGTCTTCCCCGCTCCAGCCAGTGGCGGGCGTGGCTGTCATTAAGGATCGCGGAGCTGGCCTTGGCGACAAGTGTGAGGGGCCCGTTCACGAAGTAGACCTCCGCGAGTTCCGGAATTCCTTCGAGGGCGGTCCTGAGCCGGTCCCGCACGTCGATCGGAGGGGCGGGACGGACGTTGACCAGTCCGATGTTGCGTCCCAGGGGTCCGATGATCTTGACGTTGGCCAGATCGGCCGTGATGCCGGCGTCCCGCAGGACCGTGAGAACGACCTCGTTGGCCCGGGCAACAGCGCGCCCATGGTACGCGGGCGCGGCCAGGGGCTTCAGGAGATGCTTGAGCTTACATCCCTCGCGCCCGGGATTCTCACCGATCCGGGGCGGGCGCACGTCCATCTCGTCGGCCAGGGATCGGATCTGCGGCTTGTCCAGATCGAGCAACGGGGCATAGTACCCGTTGCAGACCTTGAGGCCCAGTTGCCCCCACGTGTCGCTGCGGTTTGCCCCCGTGAGGACGAGGCGTCCTCCGGCCACCGCCTTGACCATCCCGAGCTTGATCTCCCGAGTACAGCGGTTGCAGGCGGGGCCGGCGGCCTGAACGCGGTGCTGCTTGAACTGGCCAAGGAGGCACCGCTGCTGGAGCCCGAGGAGCTCGGCCATCTCCAGAACGATCTCGTTCCCGCGGACGTAGGCGTACTCTCCCATGTTCACGGTCACGAGGAGAACATGGTCGCCTCCGAGAGCGTCCCGGGCCAGCGCGGCCGTGACCGTGCTGTCGAGGCCGCCACTAAAGGCCACAACGACCGGCTCGCCGCGCGCCGTCGCTCGGATCTCTTCCATGAGCCCGATGCGCAGATCCACGCTCTCAGGGTAGCCGATCCGGGGCAGGCTGTCATCACCCCCGGTAGGGTGCGCGACTTCCGGCACCGTCACACGCGCG
>DASUDA010000203.1:0-3057 GCA_036275835.1 bacterium
CGGGTTGCTCCCAGGAAAATCGCGATCGCCGCCAGCACCGCGGACATCACGATGCCGCGCGTCGACAGTCCCGCCTGCGCTTGCGCCTGCATCGCCTCACCTCCCTCATCTTCGTCATGCCCGTCGTTCCTCTTTCCCTCGGGCCTGACCGCAGATTCCCTATTCCCCCCCGCGCCCCCTGCCAGACGTCACTCGAGTTGTCGTTGCTCGTGTCCGATCACGCGCGATCCTTTCGCTCAGAAGGGAAAGGGAGCGCGTAGCATCACCACGAGGAACAGAAGAGCCGCCGCCGGCGCCAGCCAGTCCGTGAGGGCCCCCCGCAGAAGCGCGTAGGCCGTGCGGTCCGCCCCTCCCATATACGCCCGAGCCTCCATGGCCACAACCAAATCCTCCCCCCTCCGCAAGGCAAAGGTGAACAGGGGGACGAGGACCGGGAGCATCTGCCGGGTCCGGGTGACGAATCGCCAGGTGCTCCCGCTCCAACGACCACCCCGGGAGGCCTGAGCCTTCATCAGGCGCTCGCCCTCCAGCGCCAGCGTGGGAACGAAGCGGATGGCGATCGTCACGACGAGCGCCAGTTCATGGGCGACACTGAGGCGCCAGACGGGCCGCAGGAGACGCTCGACGGGCCGCAGGAGTTGCTCGATGCCGTGGGTCAGTTCCGTCGTCCGTGTGGAGAGCGTGAAGACGCTCGTCACGATGACCAGCTCTACAAACCGGGCGGCGGAGACGATGACGAGCCGGACGACGGCACCGGTGACGACGATCCACCCCCATTGGAAGAGGGGCGGGCTCGTGGGATCGAGGGCCCGGCCGAAGAAGAGGAGCTGCAGGACGGCAAGGAGCACGACAAAGGGAATGGCGGGAATCAGTCCCCGCAGAGCGTAGGCGAGCGGAATCCGGCCTAACCGGATGATGACCAGGCACACCGCGAGGAGGCACGCGTTCCCCAGAAGGGTCGGGGTGAAGGTCACCGCGGCCGCGATCAGCACCGCCGCGACGATCTTCGCGCGCGGGTCCATCCGGTGCAGATACGATCCGGTGGGCAGGTACTGCCCGATGGTGATGTTGCGAAGGAGCTCGAACTCGTTCATGACGCCTGCTGGAGAAGCGCCCCCAGGACATCTCCGGCCTCCTCAAGGGTGAGCACGTCCGGGGGGACGTGATACCCGCGGGTGCGCAGCCGCTGGCACACCTGCGTCGCCTCGGGCGACGCGAGACCGTGCGCCGCCAATCCGGCGCTGTTGCTGAAGATCGCCCTCGTCGCACCCGACGCCGCAATCCGACCCTGGTGAACGACATGCACCCGGTTACTCAGTCCGGCTACCTCGTCCATGTCGTGGGAGACGAGCACGAGAGTCTGCCCCTCGCGTGCCTGGAGCTCTCGAAGCCGCTCCCGCAGACCCACCCGCGACCCCGGGTCCAGACCGGAGGTTGGTTCGTCCAGCACCAGCACGCGTGGACGAAGGGCGAGCACGCCCGCCAGGGCCGCCTTGCGCAATTCCCCTCCGCTCAATGTGAACGTGTACCGGTCCTTAAAGCCGTCAAAGGAGAGGCCGACAGCCTCCATCGCCCACCGAACGCGAGACCGGATCTCCTCCAGGGGAAGGCCGAGCTGCCTGGGGCCGTACGCCACGTCGTCTCCCACGAGAGGCTCGAACACCTGGTCCTCTGGATCCTGGAAGACCACGCCGACTATCTGCCGCACGGCCTGTATGTCGACGTCCCGGCGCCTCAGATCGTGACCGTCGACCACGACGCCCCCCCGGAGAGGCCGCAGGAGCCCGTTCATGTACTGAATGAGCGTGGACTTGCCTGACCCTGTCTGACCGATGATCCCCGCGATCTCGCCGGGGCGCACGTCCAGGCTCACCCCTCGCAGCGCCACCTCCGCGAATGGCGTCCCGGACATATATGTATGCCACACGTCCTGAATGCGGATGACGGGATCCTCCACGGGAGCAGACGCCGCGGGGCGGATCGGGGGCAGATCTTCGCCCGAGCGCCGGGCACTCACCACGGGAGCCCCCGCCCGAGCGGAGATGGCCTCCACAAGTTCTTCCACGGTCAGCAGGTCCGTCGGAAAGTCAGGAATCTGCTGGCGGAGGTGGAGCGCCAGGGAGGCCATGGGCGGGAGGTCCAGCCCAATTCGCTGCAGGAGGTCGGCGCGGGCGAAGACCTCGCGCGGCGATCCTTCCAGCAGCACCGCGCCTCCGCTGAGGACGACGATCCGGTCTGCGGCTGCTGCTTCGCTCATGCGGTGGGTGATGGACACGACCGCCGTCCCGCGCCGGCGCAGGTCCGCGATGACACCACCGACTTCCGCTCGGCCCTGTGGGTCGAGCAACGAGGTAGCCTCGTCCAGAACGACGCATGCGGGGCGCATCGCCAGCACGCCGGCGATGGCGACCCGCTGCTTCTGGCCGGCCGAGAGCAGATGCGGAGGATGCGCGCGGGCCTCCCACATTCCGACGATCTCCAGGGCTTCCTGCACCCGGTCCCGGAGCTCCGCGTGCGGGACGCCCAGGTTCTCAGGGCCGAATGCAACGTCCTCCTCGACGATCGTGGCCACGATCTGACTGTCGGGATGTTGAAAGACCATCCCCACAGTCTGGCGAATCGCCCGGGTATGCGCAGGATCACGGGTATCCATCCCACAGACCCGGACGGTCCCCCCCTGGGGCCGCAACAAGGCGTTCAGGTGGCGGGCAAGGGTGGATTTCCCCGAGCCGTTGGGCCCGATAATCGCCACGTGCTCGCCGGGAAAGACGTTCAGGGACACGCCCTGGAGGGCGCGGATCTCGGACCCGACGCCGGCCGCGCTCCCGGGCCCAAGGGGATAACCGAACTCGACGCGGTCGCAGACGATCAGAGGCTCCGGCATCAGGCTCGATCGCCGAAGACACCGTCGCTCAAAGCGTAGCAGGCCGCCGCGGCGAAGATCCGGGACGCCTCCAGGAGATCCGCAATCCGGACGAACTCGTCCACCCGGTGGGGGATCGTCACATCTCCCGGACCGATCGTCACGATCGGCACGTGGGCCCAGGCATGCAGGAA
>DASUDA010000204.1:0-8237 GCA_036275835.1 bacterium
CCGTACACGGGAATCCAGTACGTGGGGATCCCTGAGTTTGCGGGGATAGGGACCACGGTGAGCCAGTTCATCGCCGCCGCGATCGCGGGCACCGACACGGTTCCGGGCGCACTGCACAAAGCCCAGCAATCGGTCGAGCAGACGATGAAGCAGGCCGGGTATGTCAAGTAGCAGCATGGTGAGGGCCGCACTCATCCCTGCGCCCCACCGCGTGGCTGTGGTCGAGGTCGAGCCGCACCCGCTGACGGGGACCGACGCGCGCGTGGCGATCAGGGCGTGCGGCATCTGTGGATCGGACCTCCACACGTTCGAGGGCCGCCATCCCTTTGTCTCCTATCCCGTGTACCCCGGCCACGAGCTCTCGGGCATCGTTGTCGACGCGGGGCAGGACGTCCCACGCACCTGGCTCGGACAGCGGGTCTCCATCGAGCCTTCGCTGGTGTGCGGCGAATGCGAGAACTGCCGCAGCGGACACTACAACATCTGCGACCGGCTGCGGGTGATGGGATTCCAAGCCCCGGGCGGGATGAGGGAGGAGTTCGTGGTCCCCGCGGACCGGCTCGTTCCGCTGCCGGCGGCCGTCACAGATGAGCAGGGGGCCTGCGTCGAGCCCGTGGCGGTCGCGGTCCACGCGGCTCGATTATGCCGGTCGCTCGTCGACCGGGATGTCCTCGTCCTGGGCGCAGGAACGATCGGTCTCCTCGTCGCCCAGATCGCACGCGACCGTGGGGCCCGACGGGTGGTGCTGACCGATCAGATCGGCGCCCGGCGCGCGCTCGCCGCGCGGCTGGATCTCGACGGCGTCCCTCCACCTGCGGACGGCCCGGACGCGCTGCTTAGCAAAGGGGTCGCAGGGAGACGACCGGACGTCGCGTTCGAATGCGTGGGGGTGGAGGCCACGCTCCGGCAGGCGATCGAAGTTGTGCGGAAGGGGGGCGACGTCATCGTCGTGGGAGTGTTTGGGCAGGACGCGGTGATCCCCGCCGGCCTGATTCAGGACAGGGAGTTGCAGATCAGAGGAAGCCTGATGTACACCCGGCCCGACTTCGAAGAGGCGGTCCGGCTTATCGCGGAGGGGCGGGTGCAGGTGGATCCTCTGATCTCACACCGTATGCCGCTCCAGGCCGCCGAGGACGCATTCGCGCGTGCCGGCAATCAAGCGGAATCCCTGAAGGTCCTGGTCATGCCGTGAGTGGCGCCTCAGTCTTCAGCGACGTACACGCGGTAGGTGATCCGCTCTCCATACCCAGCGTCATAGGCGAGGGCGGTCCAGAGCACGCCGAATCCCTCTGTGTAACGCGCGAATCGTAGCGCGCCTCCATTGATGCCGCTGAACCCAAGGTCTTCGGCGAGGCCCATCACGACTGCTCGCGCCTGGTCATCATCCGAGCACACGATAACACTTGGCTTCTCCGCGCTCCCTGGATTGCGTACGATCGATGACGACACAGAGGTGAAGGCATTGACGACTCGGGCGGACGGCAGCAGGGCCGCGAGCTGTTCGGCCGCGCTCGTCATCTCGGTTCTTGGGTCGCCGCCATCCGCCCACAGAACGATCACGGACACGATGATTCCTCTGCACTGTGCGAGGAGGCGTGCGACGGCGTTTAATACATCCCACGGAACGACCACGAACACAACGTCGGCCTCGTTCAATCCTTGATCGTCTGATTCTGAGATGCCAAGTTGACGTGCGAGATCAAGCGCGGACCGGCTCTCTCGGCGCGAGCCGCGCACGGAGACCTCGTGACGCGATCTGTGCACGAAGGCAGTCGCGAGTGCGCTTCCCATGTCGCCGGTGCCGACGATCGCGAGTTTCATAACCGCTGTCACGCCCTGATCTGACCGGTGCCCCACACCACCCACTTCGTGGTCGTCAGGTCCTCCACGCCCATCGGGCCGCGGGCGTGAATGCGGCTTGTGCTGATGCCGACCTCCGCGCCGAGCCCAAACTCCCCGCCGTCGACGAGCCGGGTGGAGGCGTTGACGAGCACGGCGGCGCTGTCCACTTCCCGCACGAACCGGTCCGCCCGGGCACGGTCCTCCGTCACTATCGCGTCCGCGAGGCCGGTGCCGTGGGCGCGGATATGCGCGAGCGCTCCGTCGATCCCGTCCACGACGCGGACAGCTAGGATGAGGTCCAGGTACTCTGTCCCCCAATCGTCCTCGGCCGCCGGCGCCACAGTGGGGGCGTGCCGTCGCGTCTCGGGGCAGCCCCGCACCTCCACCCCGGCGGCCTGAAGCGCGCCGACCAGGGGCGGAAGGATCTGCGCGGCGACAGGGGCGTCGATGAGCGCGGTCTCCAGCGCGTTGCACGTGCTCGGGCGGTTTGTCTTCGCGTTGACGATGATGCGGATGGCCATCTCAGGATTCGCCGTGCGGTCCACAAAGATGTGGGTCACGCCCTTTTCATGCCGGAGCACAGGAACCCGGGCGTGCTCGGTCACGAGGCGGATGAGCCCCTCGCCGCCCCGGGGAATCACCACGTCCACGAGGCCGCGCAGCCCGACCAGTTCCGTGATCGCCCCGTAGTCGCGGCGTTCAAGAAGCGTGACCGCGCCGGCGGGGAGCCCGGCGATCCCCAGACCCTCGTGGACGCACGTCACGAGAGCCTGGTCGGAGTGAAGCGACTCGGCCCCTCCTCGCAGGATGACCGCGTTGCCCGAGCGCAGGCAGAGCCCGGCGGCGTCCACGGTCACGTTGGGGCGTGACTCGTAGATCATCGCCACGACGCCGATCGGGACCCTGACGCGGCGGACCTCCATCCCGTTGGGGCGGGTCCGCACATCGAGGATGCGGCCGACCGGATCCGGAAGAGCCGCGATCTCCTCGAGGGCGCGCGCGAGCCCCTCCACGCGCCCGGCGGTGAGGGTGAGCCGATCGCGGAATGCCGGAGGCGGCTCCTGGAGGATGGCGAGGTCCCGCCCGTTCGCGGCGATGATGTCCCCCGCGCGGTCCCGAATGACGCCGGCGGCGGCCAGGAGGGCCGTCTTCCGCGCATCGTCTGGGGCATGGTGCAAGCGTGAGGCGGCCTCGCGCGCGGCGCGCGCCTGCGACTCGACCGAGGCCTGCGTCACACTCATGCGTTGCTCCTCAGCACCAGGTTGTCCCTGTGGACGACTTCGTCGTGCGTTTTCCGGCCCAGCACGTCGGCGATCTGCGTGGACCGCACCCCCTTGATCCGGGCGACCTGGCTGCTGGGATAGTTGACCAGGCCCCGCGCCACATCCTGCCCCCGCATGTCGCGGATCGCGACGGCCTCCCCCGGCTCGAATGTTCCTTCGACCGCCACCACGCCGGCGGGCAAGAGGCTCTTGCCGCGGCGGAGGGCCTCGCGGGCTCCGTCGTCGATGACGAGGACGCCGCGGGCGGGCAGTCCAAACGCCAGCCAGCGCCGCCGGGCGGACAGCGTGCGCTCCGCGGGAAGGAAGAGGGTCCCGTGCCGCTCTCCTTTCAGCACATGCGCGAGCGGTTGCGGGCGCTCTCCGCCCATGATCACCGTCGCGACCCCCGACTCCGTGGCGATCCGAGCCGCCTCGATCTTGGTCGCCATTCCCCCGACGCCCTGCGTAGAGGGCGTGCGGCGGGCGGCGCGGAGGATCGCGGCGTCGATGCGCACGACGGTCTGTATCAGGCGGGCGTCGCGGGTGCGGCGGGGGTCGCCGGTCATCAGGCCGTCGACGTCGGAGAGTATGACGAGCAGGTCGGCGCCCACGAGGCTGGCGACCAGCGCGGAGAGCGTGTCGTTGTCTCCGATCTCGATCTCCTCGGTGGCGACGGTATCGTTCTCGTTAATCACGGGGACGATGCCCTGCGCAAGCAGCGCGAGCAGGGTCTGGCGCGCGTTGACGTACTGCCGGCGGCTGGCGAAGTCCCGGCGGGTGAGCAGCACCTGCCCGGCCCTCAGCCCCAGCCGGTCGAGCGCGGCGCTGTACCGCTGCATCAGCACCGGCTGTCCTACCGCGGCGAGCGCCTGCTTCCGGGACAGGCTTCGCACCGGACGCCGGATTCCGAGGACCCCGGCTCCGGTGACGATGGCACCTGAGGACACGAGGAGGACCTCGCATCCTTTCCGCACGGCGGACGCGACGTCCTCAGCGACGGCGGTGATCCGGCGCGGGTCCACGACGGGCCGACCCCCGGTCAGGATACTCGTCCCGACCTTGAGGACGATGCGCCGGGCGGCCTCAAGACGCACCCCGCCTGAATCGAGATGGTCGTGTCCCGGTGGCATCAGCCGCTCACGGCGGTTCGAGCGTCAGATGGACCGGATAACTCGACGCGCTTTCCGGCATCGTCGCGATGCGCAGGATGCGGCGCGCCGCCGGATCGAGACGGATCGTGATGAGCGCGCGGGGCGAGGCGGGCCGGACCACGGGACTGGTCACGATTGTGCGGTCGACGAGGAAGATCCCGCGGGCCTCCCCGCCATCGGCGTGCATCACCAGGGCGATGCTCGCCGGGGCCGCCGTGGGATTCACTGCCTGCACCTCAAACATGTACACGACGCCATAATTTCCCCCTAGGGGGAGCCGAGAGTCGCCCTCACGCAGGAGGTCGGCCTGGGCCCCGAGAGTCATCACCAGCGGAGGGCCGCCGACGGTGTACGCCAGGAACCGCGCGATCTGCGGGTGGGCGAAGGCTCCACGCTGGTGGTTCCGGTCGAAGTCGGGTTCGTAGCTCGCCGTGGGGGGGTCCATCTCCCCCTCCAGCCGTGCGGTCACCTGAAGGTTCAGCCGCTGGCCCTCCACGAGCCCGATCTGTGCCAGGCCGCTCACCGCGGCCTGCGGCGCCAGATCGTGAACAAACAGGGGAACCGTGCTGTTGGCCGGGATCCGCACCAGGAACCCCGCGTGGCTCCAGTACTGATCAAGGAACCGCCGCGCGGCCTCGTGACCGGCGATGGATTCATCGGGGCCTGGCCCGCCGCTCCCCCCCGATGCCCAGACCCTCACCGGCTCCGCGGCCGGATTGCTGAGGCTCACTGTGAGCGCCATGCGCCGACTCCGTGAGCCATTCTGGTGGTGATAGAGGAGCCGGACAGTGTGAGGCGTCGTGAGCGAGCCGAGGTACAGCACCTTTCCGAAAGGCAGGCGCTCGGGGCTGTTGCTGACCAGGAGGACCTCAGCGTCGGACCAGGGGAGGATCGTGTTGGTCAGGACAACGGGAACGGCGCGCGAGAACGGCCCGCCTCCCGGGACGGCGGCCGCCAGAGTTGCCAGCACCGTGATTTCCGAGGACGGAGGAAGCGGCTCGAGAGGCGGATTCGTCCGCTCCACATCCACTCGGGCATCGCGCAGAATGGGCACCTGCGTCCGCAGAGTCGTCAGGATCGCAAGCCGCAACGTCTCAACGGGGGCGGGACCACCGGTCACCTCGACATGCAGGCGTTCGGGCAAAAGGAGAGGAGGCGCGTCGCCCCCAAACGCCCCTCGCGGCATTTCCAGGAGCACCGCGGCGATCGTGGTGAGGAGGACGGCGCGTCTCGCGAGCGGATTTCTCATCGGCGATGGCCGCATCGACAGCGGAGATTCTGGCACGATTCCCGCCCGACCTTCCCGATGATTCCGAGAGGGTCGGAGGATCTCCTCTCCGTTGTCTGGGGACTCGTCCCCGGCCGGCGAGGAGAGGAAGCCGCACCGACCCAGGTCGAAGTGGGGATGCAGGAGGGTGACCGTCGATGAAGATCGATCTGTCCGGGCGGGTGGCCGTCGTCTCCGGCGCAAGCGCCGGACTGGGACGGGCCATCGCGGAGGGGCTTGCCGCGGCCGCGGCCGACGTGGTGGTCGGCAGCCGGCGCGAGGACGCGATCATGCGCGCGGCAGGCGAGATCGCGCACACGACCGGGAGGACGGCCGTGGGCGTTCCGGTGGACGTCGCCCGCCCCGAGGGGGTCGAGCGTCTTCTGGGGACGGCTCTCACCCGATTCGGCCGGCTTGACATCCTGGTGGTCAACGCCGGCGGACCTCCGCCCGGCTCCGGGCTTGTGCTGACGGACGCCCAGTGGGAGCAGGCGTTTCAGCAGAACCTGATGAGCGCGGTGCGCTTGATTCGCGGTGCCGTTCCGGCGATGAAAGCGCAGAGGTGGGGACGGATTGTCACGGTCATTACTTCAGGGGTGAAAGTTCCGATCCCCAATCTCGTCTTGAGCAACGTCTTCCGCTCCGGTGTCGTCGCGTTGACGAAGACCCTTTCATTCGAACTCGCTCCGCACGGCATCCTCATCAACAACCTGGCGCCCGGCCGGATCCGGACCGACCGGACCCGTGCTGTTGACGATGCGGTGGCGCGCGAGACTCATCGCAGCGCGGAGGAGGTCGAGCGGGAGAGCGCCGCCGCGATTCCTCTCAGCCGGTATGGCGACCCCCGGGAATTTGCCACCCTGGCCGTGTTCCTTGCCTCGGAGGCCGCCAGCTACATCACCGGAACGACGATCTGCATCGACGGCGGAGCGACCCGTGCGATGATGTAACGATGGCCTCCGGTCCCCCCGTCCCGCCCGACGTCGAAGAAATCAAAACCGCGGTGAACACCGCGCTGGGGAGACAGCCCGGCACGGTGCTTTTCACAAACGCCCGCATAGTCAACGTCATCACCGGAAACATCCAGGATGGACCTGTCCTGCTGGCCGGCCGCCTCATCGCCGGCCTGGGAGACGCCGTTCGCGGTGCGACCGCCCGCGAGGTCGTGGACCTGGGGGGCCGGTGGCTGGCTCCGGGGTTGATCGACGGACATGTTCACCTGGAATCGTCTCTCATTACTCCGGGCGAGTACGCGCGGGCGGTGGTCCCGCGCGGGGTCACCGGTGTGGTGTGCGACCCGCACGAGATCGGGAACGTGTCGGGAGTGGACGGCATCCGCTGGTTTCTCCGAGCCAGCGATAGGCTGCCGCTCGACGTCTGGATCGGCGTCCCGAGCTGTGTGCCCTCGTCGCCGCTGGAGACGTCCGGAGCTCGTCTCGGTCTGGCTGAGATCGCCTCGTTCCTGGACGAACCCCGTGTGGTCGGCGTGGCGGAGATCATGGACTTCCCGGGCGTTCTCGCGGCACGGGAGGAGGTCCTGCGCAAGGCCCTTCTGGCCGAGACGTCCCGCAAAGTGGCGTGCGGCCATGCGCCGCTCGTTCGCGGGCAGGCGCTTCACGCCTACCTCGCCGCCGGCATTCGGTCAGACCACGAGACGACGGAGGTGGAGGAGGGACTGGAAAAACTGCGGGCCGGGTGTTTCCTCATGATCCGCGAAGGGTCCATCAGCCGGAACCTCAGCGCCCTGGCCACCCTGGTGGTTTCGCGTCACATGGACCGCATCGGGTTCGTCACAGATGACCGCCTCCCAAACGACCTCCTGGAGGAGGGAGGCGTCGACGTTCTGGTGCGACGCGCGATCCGTCAGAACGTCGATCCGGTGCTGGCCCTCCGGTGCGCCACCTGGAACACCGCTCGCCATTTCGCGTTGAGCCGCCGTGGGGCGATCGCGCCCGGGTACCTGGCAGACCTTGTCGTGCTGGATGACCTCCAGGAATTTCGAGCGGGGGCCGTGTACAAGGACGGGCGGCTCGTGGCCGATGGTGGACGGCTCCGTGCTGATCTTCCCCTCCCCGCCGCGGCCGGGGACGCCGTACGCAATACGGTTCATCTGCCCCGGTTGTCCGCGGCCTCCTTTCGCCTGCCGGCCGGCCCAGGCCAGGTGCGGTGCGTGAAGCTCGTGCCCTCGCAGCTCCTCACGGAACTCGTGTGGATCACCCCGCGGACCGTGGGGAGCGAGATCGTGGCTGATCCGAACAGGGACATCGCGAAGCTGGCCTGCGTGGAGCGCCACGGCCGCCGCGGGACCGTTGGGGTCGGCCTCGTGACCGGCTTCGGCTTACGGAACGGAGCGCTCGCGTCGACGGTTGCCCACGATCATCACAATCTCATGGCCGTCGGGGCGACGGATGACGACATCCTCGTCGCCAGCCGCCGCCTGGCAGAGATGGGCGGCGGGTTCGTGGTCGCGGCCGGAGGGCAGGTCCTGGCCGATCTTCCGCTGCCGATTGCCGGCCTGATGAGCGATCTGCGGCTGGCCGAGGTGCGGGCGCGACTCGACCGGCTGGATGAGGCCGCCCGCAGCCTCGGCGTGCGAATCCCGTCTCCCTTCATGATCCTGAGCTTCCTCGGCCTGGCCGTGATCCCTGAACTCCGCCTGACCGACCTCGGTCTCGTGGACGTGATGGCCGGGCGCCTGGTCCCCCTGGGGGCCGA
>DASUDA010000205.1:0-11957 GCA_036275835.1 bacterium
CGCGCGAGGACAGCACGCCGTGGCGGCGGCCTCGCTTCTCGCCTGGTGCCTCATCCCGGTCGCGCTCGCGTTCGCGGTCACGGATCGTTTCACGGAGTCCGTTCTGACCCTCGCCGCCATCCAAGCGTTGTACTCCGCCAGCTGGGACCTGCTGGGCGGCGTCTCCGGCCAAGTCAGTCTCGGGCACGCGCTCCCGTTCGGCTGCGGGGCCTACGTGGCGGCGGTCCTTTCGAGCTCCGGCCTGCTCGGGCCTGGGGCGGCTTTCGCCTGCGGCGCCGCAGGCGGCGCCCTCCTGGGCGCTCTCCAGGGGATCCTGGCGCGCCATCTGCGCCGGGCCTTCCTTGCGCTGGTCACGCTGGCTCTTGCGGAGTGCGCGCACGAACTGAGCGGAATGCTCCAGATGCCCGGGCGCGAAGGCACCGTGTTCGGGGGCGAGGGGGGCATTCCGAGTGTGCTCTTTCCCTCCGATGAGCTCGGAGCCGCTCGCCTCGCCGCGGTCGTATTCGCCGCCGGCGTGATCGGGCTTGTGTGGGTTGCGCGATCGAACCTGGGCCTGGCGATGCGCACCGCCCGCGCTGATCCGCGTGCTGCGGCCGCCTCCGGAATCGACGTCGCGCGGGTCCGTCTCGTCGCGTTCGTGCTGTCCGGAGGAGTGGCGGGGTTGAGCGGAGCTCTTCTCGCCGGCCTTGTCGGCCGCGCCTCGCCCTCAATGCTGTCGCTGGAGACGAGCTTCTTCGCGGTGGCCGCCGCGGTTCTCGGAGGCGTGGGCACGATCCTCGGGCCGGCAGCCTCCGCCTATCTGCTCACGGCCGCTCTGCAGTGGCTGGACCTCCCCGGTCCTGTGCGTCTGACCCTCTATGGCGCTGTCCTGATCGCTGCGGGGCTCGCGGCGCCGGAGAGGGCCTTCCAGCCCGGTGCCCGCCTCTGGCGCGCTCTCCGGTGGGCACGTGGTGGATGACGCATCACGGCCCCCGGCCCCCGAGGGGGCGGCGGCGGCACCGGGGACCGTGCCGCGCCCCGCTCCGTCTCTGCTGGCGGTCGAAGGCGTGGCCAAGCGGTTCGACGGCGTGAGCGTGCTCCAGGATATCACGCTCACGGTCGCGCCCGGTGAAACCCTCGGCCTCGCGGGGCCAAACGGGTGCGGGAAGACCACCCTGCTGAACGTCATCTCGGGGTTCCTGCGGCCGGACCGCGGACGCGTCTGGCTGGAGAATCGGGATCTCACGGGCTTGCAGCCCCACCGCGTCGTGCGCGCGGGCGTTGCGCGCACGTTCCAGCTGCCGCGCCTCGCGTTTCGCATGACCGTGGAAGAGAATGTGGGAGCCGCGACCTTGCACCATCGCCTCAGCCGGCGGGCCATCCGGGAGACCGTCGACCGCGTCGTGACATCCGTCGGGCTCGGGGGGCTTGGCACGCACGAGGTCCGGTCCCTCTCCCAGGGCCAGATCCGGCGCGTAGAACTCGCGCGCGCGCTGGCCACGGACCCGCGGCTCCTCCTGCTGGACGAGCCGTTCGCGTCACTGAGCCCCGGCGATGTGCCGGAGATTCTCTCCGCGCTCCGCCGGCTCCGCGCCAGGGGTTTGTCTATGATCGTCGTCGCCCACAGCCGCGCGCTGTTCGAAGCGGTGTGCGAGCGCGTCGCCGTGATCCAGAGCGGGCGGGTCGTCCGGACCTGCGCGCCGGGAGAGCTCCCCCTCCCCCGTGCTTGACGCCCGCGGCCTGCGGGTGCACTATCCTCGCGGTCCGCTCGCCCTCGATGAGGTCGGGGTAATCCTCCATCCGGGCGAGGCGGTTGCCGTCGTCGGGCCGAACGGCTCCGGCAAATCGACGCTGCTCCGCGCACTCGCGGGTCTCGTCCCGCTCCGCGCGGGCGTGGTGCGCGTGGGCGGACTCGACGTGACACTGCTCCCGGCCCACCGGCGCGTCATGCTCGGGATCGCGTACGCGCCCGAACGGGCTCGGGTCCTCGAGGGATTGTCTGTGCGAGACAACCTGATCGTGGGAGCCTGGCCGAGGACGGACCGGGAGGCCGTCGCGGTCGATCTCGAGAGGATCCTCGAGCGCTTCCCGGCGCTCAGGGGGAAAATGCTGAGTCCGGCCGCGCACCTGTCCGCCGGGGAGCGACAGATGGTCGTCCTCGGACGCGCGCTTATGGCCGCTCCGGGAATCCTTTTGCTCGACGAACCCCTCTTCGGCCTCGATGCGGGGGCCCGCGGCCACGTCCTGGAGGTCCTCCGGGCCGCGCAGGCGGAAGGGCGGGCGATCCTGCTGGCCGAGCACGATCTCCCGGCGGTCACAACGCTGGCCACCCGCGTCTACGGGCTCAGGGCCGGCCGCGTCGTGTTCGCCGGCTCTGCGGCCGCGCTGGACACGGCCGCCGCGTTCACCGAGATCTATGACTGAATCGCCTCGGCCCCTGCGCTCGAGTCGCTGTCAATCTTTTAGTGGGCGCGTCCCGATGTAGAGCCCGCGGCCGATCAGGCCCTCGGGATCGTACACCACGTCCAGCCCGCACGCCCGGAACGCCTCCAGGTACGCCTCGTGGGGGAAGAGCGCCAAATCATGACGTTCCGTGAAGTATTCGATCCCGCGCGGCGTCGCCACGAGATAATGGAAATCCAAAACGGCTTTGCCGCCGTCCGCTCTGGCGACATTCATGCGGGCGACCTTGAGGTCCGGCTGATCGACATACACGGCGGCGACGTGACCGGGCCGGTAGGTGTCGGGCCCGAGCCAGGGCTCCACGATGACGACTCCCCCCGGACGCGTGTGGCGGCGCATCGTGCGGAGCGCCTGCCGCAGCCGGGGGTCCGTCCCGACGTAGCCGATGGAACTGAACAGACACACCACGACGTCGAACTCCCGCCCCAGGTCGAACTCGACCATGTCGGCGCGGTGAAAAGCGACATCCGGATGCTTCCGCCGGGCGATGGCGAGCATCGCGTCATGGAGATCCAGTCCTTCGACCGCGTAGGTACGCTTGAGAAAGGTCAGGTGGTTCCCGGTCCCGCAGGCGACGTCGAGGAGGCGCGCGCCGCCGGACCGCTTGTGGTGTTCAATGAGGGCGTGCAGGCGCTGCGCCTCTCGCGCATAGTCCTTCGCGGCGTAGACCGCATCGTACAGTTCAGCGGACTTCGAGAACATGTGCGCGCCCACCCCGAGGCCCAGGCAGTGCTCCGCATCGGTGCCCGCTTCGGTGCCCACCCCCTTGATACCTCGCCCGGAGCGCGGCGTGAATGGGTGGGAGGAAACCCGTCCGCCGCCGCCAACTCTACCACCCGCCGGTTCCGCGTCGAGGAGAGCCCGAATGCCGTCGACCCCGAGAGATGAACTTGGGCGCCGTAGCGCCGCTCTGCAGCGGCATCTGGAAACCAACTCCCTCGATGCCGCGCTGATCACCCAGAACGTCGACCTCTTCTACTTCACCGGAAGCATGCAGAGTGGTGCCCTCATCATCCCGCCCCGCGGACGGCCGGTGTATGCAGTGCGCCGCGTTCTCGAACGGGCCCGGCGGGAGAGCGCCCTCGAGGAGATCAGGCCTCTGGAGACTCTCCGTGACCTTCCCGCTCTCCTGCGCGGAGTGCTGAGCGGGCCCGTCCACCGGGTGGGCATGGAACTCGATGTCGTGCCCGCCCTGACCCGGGACCGGTTTGCGGCCCTCCTCCCCGGAGTGGAGATCGCCGACGTTTCTCCTTCCGTCCGGCGAGTGCGATCGGTAAAGTCGGACTACGAGATTTCCAAGATGCGGTCGGCGGCGGGCCTGGCGGAAGTGATGCTGAAGGCCGCCTCCGAGATCCTTCGCGAGGGCATGACGGAGGTGGAGTTCTCGGGTCGGGTAGAGGCCGTGGCGCGGCGGGAGGGTCATCAGGGCCTCATCCGCCTGCGGGGCTGGAACCAGGAGGTGTATTACGGCGCCATCCTCTCGGGGGAGGCGGGGGCGGTTCCCAGCTTTCCGGATCTGCCGCTCGGCGGCGAGGGCCTGGGCGCGGCCATGCCGTACGGGGCCGGCCGTCGCCGGATCGTGGCGGGGGACCCGGTGATCTTCGACTACACGGCGGCTCTGGACGGATACATCTGCGACCAAACCCGGACTCTTGTCATCGGCGCGCTCGCGGAGAAGTTTGCGCGCAGCCACGACGCCGCTGTGACGATCCTCCGGGACGTCGAGAGCGCGATCCGGCCGGGGGTGACGCCGCAAGATCTCTATCACCTGGGCCTGACACGCGCCGGCGACCTCGGGTGGGGGGAGTGGTTCATGGGGTACGGCCCCCTCCGCGCGCGCTACATCGGCCACGGCCTGGGGTTGGAACGGGACGAATGGCCCGTGATCGCCGACGGCTTCACGGACCCGTTGGAGCCCGGGCAGGTGTTTTGCATCGAGCCGAAGTTCACCTTTCCCGGCGAAGGGGCCGTCGGGATCGAGGACGAGTTTGTCGTGACGCCGGACGGCGCCGAACGCCTCACCCGTCCGGAGCAGCGCCTCTTCTCAATTTAGGCCGGAATTTAGGCCGGACGGTTTCCTACTCCAGCGTGAGGGCCTCGCCCACACCGCGCGCCAGCGCGCGTTGATACACAAACCGGGCCGTGGCCACATCCTCGACCGCGAGACCCAGGGACTTGAACAATGTAATCTCGCGTGGCCCCGTGCGGCCCGGATGGACCCCGGCGAAGACCTCCCCAATCTCCGCCTGAATGTGGCCTTCGGTCATCGCCCCTTCCCGCATCGGTCCGACGATGTCGCCGGCTTCGATGACCGCCCCCGCCCGGGAGTCGACAAAGAGGCGGGAGCGGACGACGGCATCCGTGTCCAGTTCGCGCCACTCCGGCCGCGCCGCTCCGACCGCGTTGATGTGGGCCCCGGCAGCAAGCCACTTCCCCTCCAGGACCGGCGTCTCGCTCGACGTCACGGTGCAGATCACGTCGGCGCCCCGAACCGCCTCGACGGGAGATCCCATCACCTTCACCGCTGCGCCGAACCGCTCGCTCACCTCCGCCGAGAACCTCTCTGCGTGCGTACGGGTCCGGCTCCATACCCTGATCTCGCCTGGCGCGCGGACCACGCGCAGGGCCTCCAGGTGGCTCCGGGCCTGCACGCCCGACCCGAGGATCGCCCACACCGGCACGTCAGGACGGGCCAGACGCGCCGTGGCTGCCGCCGAGACCGCCGCGGTGCGCATCTCCGTTACGAGACGGCCGTCCATCACCGACAGGAGGACCCCGGTCTCCGGCTCGAGCAGCAGGATCGTCGCCAGGTGCGTGGGGAGGTCGCGGGCGGCATTGCCCGGATACAACAGAACCGCCTTCAGGCCGAGCGCTTCCTGGGCGGCCACGTAGGCCGGCATGACGCCGAGGAAGCCCCGGTGTTCCGTGACCGGAACAACCGTGCGCACCGGCTGCACCACGCTGCCGGTGCTGAACGCCGCGAGCGTCCGCTCCATGAGAGGAACGAGGTCACGCATCGTCAGCAGCGCGCGGACGTGAGCTTCTGTGAGAAGCAGGGCCATCCCCGCTAGCCTCCTCGGCTCCTGAGGGTCGCGAAGAACTGACGGAGGAGTTCGCCGCACTCCCCCGCGCACACGCCCGCCAGGACCTCCACCTGGTGAGAGAGCCGGGTGTCGTGAAGAAGATCCACGACGCTTCCCACGGCGCCTCCCTTGGGATCGGCCGCTCCGAAGACGAGCCGGGGGAGGCGGGCCTGAATCGCCGCGCCCGCGCACATCGCGCACGGCTCCAGGGTCACGTACAGGATGCACCCCGCCAGGCGCCATCCCCCCAGGTGGCGGGCCGCTTCTCGAAAAGCGATCATCTCCGCGTGGGCTGTCGGATCGCGCTCGCGCTCACGGCGATTCTGGCCGCGGGCGATCACGCGCCCGTCGCGGACGACGACGGCGCCGATCGGAACCTCGCCCAGGCTGGCCGCTGCGGCGGCCTCGGCCAGCGCCTCCCGCATGTACGTCACGTCGGCCTCAACGGGCGTGGTCGGCATCGTGCGCGCGGCGCGCTATTCGGCGGGCGGGAGAGGCGCCCCCTCGGCCGGCAGACGCAGCACCTGGAGCGCACCCAGCATCGCCGCGACCGCAATCGCGATCTTCTTGGGCCGGTCGGTCTCGACGAGTTCGTCCTCCTTCAGGACCACGCTGGACTGGACGCGCGCGCTGTAGACCGGCGGGGCGTCCTCCGTCGAGAAGTGCTGCTGAAGGCTGATGCTCGGTACCCCGGGATCCGTGGCCACGTGGGTGATCGCCCGGCGCAGGAGCACAACGTCGGGGGGCACGAGGAGGCGATCCATGGTGATCTCCGTGAGCAGTTCCGCGAACACCTGCACTTCTTCGTGCACCGTGCGCGAGAACTCCACGCCCTCATCGTACTCCGCGATGTGCCGCCCAAACGACAGTGCATCCACGAGGAAGCGCAGCTCGGCCCAGGGCCAGGACGATGTCGGCAGCGTGTCCGCGGGGGGCTCGCCTTCGAGGTGAAGCACGTATCGGTACTCGCGGCTCATATGGTCGACGTCGACGAGAAACGCGTACCCGGAGACGACCAGGTGGTTGTCTTCCAACGCCTCGGTCAGCCGCCCCGCGAACTCATGAAAAGGATCGTGATAGTCAAGCCTTTTGGACACGTCTCACCGGTCTTTCCTCAGGTCCATCCGTGCGTGCGCCTGTGACGCGGTCGAACGCGCATGCAGGGCAAGGATTCCATCCCATGCTGAAGAATTCCCCTGAGATTATTTCTGCCCACGGCCTCCCCCGGCAGGACTCCTCGGGGGTGAGGAGTCGGATAACCGGTGACCTGAGCGCGTGATCGGCGGCGGCGACCCGAGAACGGCGGCCGGGGACGGGATCGGGAGGAAACGATTCGCTACGAGCTCCCGATCAGGATCCCCGCGAGAAAGACGAGTCCCCCGCCCACGATCACCTGAAGAATCGAGAGCCAGAAACTCATGCCGAAGTACCGATGGCGGATGAGGGCGATCGTCACAAGCTCGATCCCGACGACCAGATACGCCACCGTGAGTGCCAGCTTCAAGATAGGAATCAGGAACGGCAGCGTGTGCAACAAGCCCCCGATTAACGTGGCGACCCCGGTGATCGTGCCCCGCGCCACCGGGTGCCCCCGCCCCGTCTCTTTGCCCGTGTCGGACAGCGCCTCCGCGAACCCCATGCTGATCCCGGCCCCCAGCGCCGCCGCGCCGCCAATGAGGAAGGCGGTGTGGGGGTTTTGCGTGGCGAACGCGCTGGCAAACAACGGCGCGAGCGTAGAAATCGACCCGTCCATCAACCCCAGGAGGGCGGGTTGGACAACCTGGAGGAGGTAGGACCCGTGCTCGCCGTGGAGGGCCGCCAGATCGCCCTCGACCCGGCGCGGCGCAAGCTTCGCGTAAAACCCGTTAGGTGCCACCTCGCACCTCCTCGCCGCGGGACCCCGGCCGCCGTCGGCAGCGGGGACAGACACCGTGCAGCTCGAACCGCACCGCCCTCACGTGAAAGCGCGCCCGTGCGGCGACCGCGCGCTCGAGGGTCCGGAGGCGCCGGTCGGCGACGTCGGTCACCCGTCCGCATCTCTGACACACGAGGTTGACATGCCTCGACGCCCGGCCATCGTAACGCCGGACACGCCCGCTGACCTCCTGAATCAGCCCGAGGTCGGCGAACAGGCCCAGCGTCGTATAGACGGTGGCGGGGCTGAGGCCAGGGAATCGCCTGCGGACCTCGGCGTACACCGTCTCCACGCTCGGGTGGGTGGTCCGACCGACGACGGCCTCATAGATCGCCATTCGCTGCGGGGTCAGCCGGCCGCCCCGGCCGGCCAGCCGGCGCCGGAGGTCTGTCCAGGGATCAGAGTTTGATTGCACTAGGTCTTTATTAAGATTCATTATGAAGAGAGCATACGGCCTCCGTTGCGCCCCTGTCAATCCCCCGGGGCACGCGCACGGCGAGGCGACGCCCCGCGCCTTGCCAGGACTCGGGGAGCGTGCTATTTTGACTCCGAGGTAGCGCGCTCGTGTTTCGTGCGCAGGGAGGGGCGGGTTGGTGCAGAGGATCGCAGTCCTTACCGGAGGTGGGGATGCTCCCGGTCTCAATGCCGCCATCCGCGCTGTCGTCAGGCGGGGCGAGGAGCGAGGGCTTCAGGTCATAGGCGTCCGCGACGGCTGGCGGGGGTTGATAGAGGAAGATACATTCCCCCTGACCCGTCAGGCGATCTCAGGAATCCTCCCCAAGGGCGGAACGATTCTGGGCACGTCGCGGACGAATCCGCTCAAGGTCCCCCAGGGACTGGAGCGGATCAAGGCGACGCTCGCCGGGCACCGGATCGACGCGCTCGTCGCGATCGGCGGGGATGACACGCTCGGGGCGGCGCTGCACGTGAGCCGGACCGGCGTGGCCGTGGTCGGCGTGCCGAAGACGATGGACAACGACGTTCCCGGGACCGACACCACGATTGGCTTCGATACCGCCGCCAACGTCGTCATGGATGCCGTCGGCCGGCTCCACTCCACGGCGGAGGCGCACCACCGGGTGATGGTGGTGGAGGTCATGGGGCGGGACGCGGGGTGGGTGGCCACCATCGGAGGGCTCGCAGGAGGCGCAGACGTCGTCCTCGTTCCCGAGGTCCCGTTCGACATCGATGAGGTGTGCGCTGAAATTCAGCAGCGTCACGCCCAAGGGATGCCTTTCAGCATCGTCGTCGTGGCAGAGGGCGCCGCGCCGAAGAACATGGGAACCCAGGTGGTGCAGGATACGCGTGTCGACGCGTTCGGGCACGCGCGGCTGGGGGGCATCGGAGCCCTCCTCGCTGAGGAGATCGAGCGCCGCACCAAACACGAGACCCGTGTGACGGTCCTCGGCCACCTGCAGCGCGCCAGCCCGCCGTCGGCGTTCGATCGAGTCCTGGCGACCCGCCTGGGCGTGGCCGCCGTTGACGCCCTGCTGGCGGGCCAGACCGGCGTGATGGTGGCGCTGAGGGGCACGGCAATCGTGACCGTTCCCCTCGACGAGCTCACGAAAGGGACGCGGACCGTCGATCCCGCCCTCTACGCGCTGACCCGTCTGTTCTCGTAACGCCGCGCCTCACACCGGATTCCGGCTCAGCGCCGTTCCCCCAGTTTGCCGCGCAGCCATTCCGGCACAATCCGCAGCACCTGTCTATGTACGTGCAGCTGGGTGTGGTTGAACCAGTATGGGAGATAGTTGAGCAGCGGGTGGCCGAGATCGACCGGTTGATAGAGGTCCTCCGTGACCTCCCGGTACTCTCCGAGGGGCAGCCTGCCGGCAAACTCGCGCGTGCCCTCGCGGATGGTCTGGACGTCGTAGGGGGCCGACAACAGCAGCGTGGGCCGTTCTCGAACCGGCGGAGGACCGAGTTGCTTCAACAGATCCAGCACATATCCGGGGTGCGGTTCGCGCACCCCCGGGCTGGGAAATTTCACAAACATCGTTCTGCCTTCGGGAGAGACCCCCTTGGGGATCGCCGGCGAGATGGCGACAACCGCGTCGGCCGAACTCATCAGGGCCAGATACCCCCCCAGACTCTTCCCCACGACGGCTGCCGGACCGTACCGGCGAGCGAACGCGGTCGCGGCCTCCACGTCTCCCAGGATGCCCTGGTCAAGCCTGCCCGGATGCTCTCCGTGGCCCCTGAGGTCGATCGCGAGCGCGGCGATGCGGGATTCGGCCAGGAGGGCCGCCAGGCCAAGCGCGTTTTCCTTCGACCCGCCATGCCCGTGGACCACCGCCACACCGCCGAGCGCGTCGCGCGGCTCGAACAGGAATCCGGGAACACGCTGACCGTCGGGGGCCCGCAGGTCCTCCACCCGGCTGAAGCCCATCACGGGCCTCCCTCCTTCCGCCCTCTGCGGCCTCCACTCCCGGACCGGCCGCGCACCCCGTCCCGCGATCCGGCCGGGCGCCGCCCGGCCGCTCCCGGCCGCTTGAAGATCAGGTGCACGCCGACCGTTCCGTACGCGATCCCGTCTTTGTTGGGCGCGATCAGCGGAATGGCGGCGACGAGTTCCCAACCCTTTCGGCCGGTTTCGGTCAGCCACTCCAGGCCGCTCGCGAGTCCGTCCGGGGTCTCCGTGAACATGACCATCCGATCCTGATACTCCCACCGCACCGCGCACCACCCCCGCGCTCCCCTTCGGCGCTGATGCCGCGCCCGCCTCCGACCAGCGCGCGTCCGATGGAGGAAACGCCGCGGCGAACGGGAATTTTTGGTGAGATGGTCATCACCAATCACGTGGCGATCGAGCCCATGCGGGTGGAGGACATCGACAGCGTGCTCGAGATCGAGCAGTTGTCTTTCCCCACGCCCTGGCCGCGGGACGCCTATCACCACGAACTGCGGAAAAATCGCTTGGCCTGCTACCTCGTCGCCCGCCTGGTCAAGCAGATCGTCGGGTACGCGGGGATGTGGGTCACTCTCGACGAAGCGCATGTGACGACGATCGCCGTGTCACCCGCGCACCGGCGCCAGAAGATCGGGGAGCGGCTTCTGGTGGCGCTCATCGATGAGGCGATGAAGCGCGGCGCGCGCTGGGTCACGCTCGAGGTCCGGAAGTCCAACCTGGGCGCGCAGGCACTGTACAGGAAATATGGGTTCAAAGAGATCGGAACGCGCAAGGGCTACTACAGCGACAACCGCGAAGATGCCATCGTCATGTGGACCGGGAACATCTGGGAGGACGCGTACCGGGAGCG
The DNA here is from genome assembly GCA_036275835.1 of bacterium. Taxonomy (GTDB): domain Bacteria; phylum Sysuimicrobiota; class Sysuimicrobiia; order Sysuimicrobiales; family Segetimicrobiaceae; genus DASUDA01. The sequence continues at coordinate 10,701 of DASUDA010000205.1, forward strand.
CTATAGGCTGAACCGCTCCGCGCTCGACGATCTCCCGCCCTCCTAGAGATCGCCCTCACAGCGACCAGGCGCACCACACCCCCCAGGGAAAGTCGTAATAGTCGTCTCCCATCCACTCGGCGATGTGGACGCGAATTTCGTTGTGGGGCCGAAACTGCGGGTCAAACTCGAGAGCGACGACCTGCCGGGTCTCCCCGTCGAAGAAGCGGACCACGTAGAGACCCTCGCTCAGCTCTCCCCCGTCGATGACACGAGTGTCCTCGAATGCCAGGCCGAGGGCCAGCATCACTTCCGGCAGGGCGTACGGTCGGTCACCGATCAGCAGGACCTGCCGGCCGCTCCCGAGGACCCCGTACCGCGCCTCCAGCGCCCGCCGTGCCGGGCCGGCAGGGTCGACCGGAGTGACCTCATCGGTCGCGCCGCGCGGCGGCCCCCCGGACGCCCCGAGGGCGCGTTCCCACGTATCGCCGAACAGCGTGTCCGGGGCGAGCACACGGCGGCGGCCGTCGACGACGACCGCGCACGTCACGGAGCGGTGCCCCCCGCCCAGCCCGACGACGATGTGCAGCCCGTCATCTGCCTGCTCGTCGGCGCGATCGGCCTCGGAGTGAAATGCCGCGTCGCCGACGTGGCTGTGAAGCGTCCCGACCCTCTGCAGTCCCTCCGGGGTCGTTCCGACCTCGTACCGCGCGTGCATGTCGGTGACCCGCTGGCGGGGCACGATGAGGCGGTACGTTTCCGCCCGAACATCGTAATAGAGAAGGGCCACCGCCTCGGTGCTATGGGTGCGGGCGACGTGGGCGAAGAAGGTCACGGCCTCTTCGAGGATCTCGGGAGGGATCGGAGGGAACGTCGGCACGATCTCCTCGGCCTGCGGCAGCAATCCGGCCGGCTCCGGGGGCAGGCCGGCACGCAGTCCGTGGGTGTCCGCGGCGTCCCGGCCGGACACGGGGATCACGGACCGGAAGAAGCGGTTCTGTTTGACCAGGTAGAGTCCGTCCCGGGCGCGGAGGTAGTACACCGGATCGGCCGGCGGGCGGAACGTCTCATCCTTCACGTATACGGGGAACATACCCGATCACTTAGCGAAGGTCAGACCCTCACACCCTTTCTCTCCGGCGAGGCGGACAAACTCCAGATGATCGTCGGGGGCCAGGACGTAGTCCTCGCCCACCGCGATTCCGTTCACGACGGCCATCGCCTCCGCCCCGATGTTCAGGACCGGAGCGAGGGCGTGCCGCACTCCTCCCACCGCCC
>DASUDA010000206.1:0-2073 GCA_036275835.1 bacterium
TCGTTGACGATCACGCGGACGGCGAGGCGGTCATAGATCCGGCCGACGCCCTGACCCTGGTACTTGGGACGCTGCATCTTCTGGTAGATGCTGTACACATGCTTCGGGCGGCCTGTGATGTGGGTGCGGTCGACGCGAATGCCGGCGCGGTTCAGCTCCCGAAGGAGCATGTCGATGACGGTGCCCAGGACGACGACCTTCTCCTCGCTGGCGCGCTCGATCTCCCCGGCCATCTCGGTGAAGGCGTCCGGCTCGAGCACCTTGAACGCCAGGTCCTCCAGTTCGCGCTTGATGCTGCCGATCCCCAGCCGCTCGGTGAGCGGCGCGTAGATCTCCAGGGTCTCCCGCGCTGTCCGCTTCTGCTTCCCCTCCGGGAGAAATTCGATCGTGCGCATGTTGTGCACGCGATCGGCCAGCTTGATGAGAATGATCCGGATATCACTGGCCATCGCCAGGAGCATCTTCCTGAGATTTTCCGCCTGGCGCTCCTCGCGGCTCTTCCACTCGATGCGGCCGAGCTTGGTCACGCCGTCCACCAGGGTGGCGATCTCAAGGCCGAAGGCCTCCTGGATTTCCTCGATCGTGTGGGGCGTGTCTTCGGGAACATCGTGCAGAAGGGCGGCCGCGATCGTGGCGGCGTCGATGCGGAAACCCACGAGGATGGTCGCGACCGTGACGCTATGGCTCAGGTAGGGGTCGCCCGAGGCGCGGGTCTGGCCGGCGTGGGCCGCACGGGCGAAAAGGTAGGCCCGGCGGATGATGTCACGGTCCGCCTGGGGCATCATCTCCCGCATGCGCCGGAGGAGATCCTCTGCGTCGGGCGGCAGAGTCTCCTCCGCGCTTCCCCAGGGGGGAAGGAACCGCTTCATTCTCCCGCGCTCACCCGCCTCCCAGGACTCATGCGAGAACGGCCCGGAGCAGTTCCGCCGGCCCGGCCTGCTCGATCCAGGCGGCGAAGGCCTCGAACGCCTCCCGCTCCCGGAGGCCCTCGCGATACCGGAAGGACTCTCCGAGGTCTTTCCGGACCTCGGCGGGGACCAGCTGGATCTGCCACGCCGGTCCGCCCGGTAGGCGCTCGGGCACGCTCTCCCGCACCGCGAGTCCCACGTCTTCAAAGATCGCGCACGCCGCGCCGAGAGCGGCGCGTGTCACGCCGGGGACCGCCCCAGAGACGTGCGCCCACGTCGCATCATCCGGCCAGGCAAACGTCCCGTCCCCCCGCCAGGCGCGCAGCGCGCGGTACATCTTCACCAGCAGGTCCCGCCCCGGGACGCGCTGGTCGAGCGCCCTCCGGCGCGCCTCCGCGTCTCCGCCGCCGAACGCGACCCACAGCGTGACCGGAACGCGATCGTCTCCCCCGCTCCCGCAGGCCGCCAGAAACTGGTCGCCGTCGGGGTGAAGGTCTGCGATCACCACGTGCCGCACGTCGTGAGGGAGCGCTTCTTCGTCGAGCGCTCCGGTCGCCACGAGCGCGTCAAGCCGCCCCTCCCGAAACGCCTGCGCGATGATCTGCCGCAGCCGGGCGGGAAGACCGCCGTGCAGGTAGCCGATCCGCGACGCCCGCTCCCTTGACCGTTCCCGCATCTGGGCCGCCAAGGCGACGCACTCTTGTCGCTCTACAGTATAAACGATAGCCTTCTCGCCGGTCGAGAGTGCCTCCTCTACAACAGCATTCCTGTCTGGCGCGTTCCGCCGATCCACGATCCGCAGCGCAGATCGCGGCGAGGGATCATAGAGCGTCACCGGCGCCCCGAGCGACCGCGCGAGAGTCCGGACACGAGAGCGTTGCGTGACACCCAGGACGGGCAGACCGGCAAGTCCTGACGGCAGCGAGAACTGATCCGGAAGAGCGTCCAGGACGATTCCCGCGACGCGGTCGCGATACGGCGCCACGAGAGCCTCCCCGACCGCCTCCGCGCTGGCCACGACGACATCGACGTTTCCGGCACGGAGCGCCGCTGCGGCGCGCTCGCGGGCGGACACCCCCAGGAGCCCGTGCACGGGCAGGACCCGGAGGCCCAGCGGCGCGAGGCGGTGAGCCAGTTGCTCGGCTCGGTGCATCGCCTGCACACG
>DASUDA010000207.1:0-14569 GCA_036275835.1 bacterium
GACTCCGGCGTTCACGTCGGTGATCGGGCCGCACAAGTTTGCCGATCGCTACGGTCTCTCCCGGCATCAGGCCGCCGCCTGCGCCATCGGGCGGCGAGGCATGCACCTGGCCGAGCGGTCGAACCGTCGCATGGGCGACCACGTCGCCTTCCCTCTACCCGCGAGGAATCGGGGGACGCACGTGTGGGCGTTCTGGCGGGCGATCGCCCGGCGGGAAGCGGCGCTTCGAGCGCGCGGACGGCCGGGCTCCCCAGGAGTCCGATCCTCGCCGGCACCGGCTCCGAGTGATCGACGGAGCACGGCCCGGCCTGCGATCCGTTCGTCCGCTGCCGGTGGGACTCCGGCACGCGAATCGTCGGCAAGGCTGTTCGGCTGACGTCTCTCCACTGCGGACGTGTCCCAAATGTCCGCAGAATTAGAACGGTCAGAAGTTCCACTCCACCAAGGTGACGTTTCCGCCCCCTGTCATGGCCAGCACGCCGACCGTGGCGGCATTCACAAACAGCCTTTCCGGCATCGTGTAGTCGGACCCCGGACGCTGCAACACCCAGCGCACGCCGGCGCAGGCGTCGCACATGAATCGGACCTCCGGTTTCTGGGGGACCGGTCCGATCTCATAGACAACCGCCCGCCGCTCGGGCGGAAGCGTCATGTGGAAAGCCGGTGGACAGCTCGCACCCTGGGCCTGGTCACATGGGACGGGCGCCGTGCCGGACGCGTTTATGGCGTGAAGCACCTCAGGAGCAGACGCGCCGCCACCCAGGCTGGGGGCTGCGGCGAGGATGACGATGACGAGCGCGGCCACGCCGAGGGTACGCCGGCCCGCGAGCGCCCGGCGGGAGCGCGAGGAGCTCTCCTCCTCACGCGGCCTCAAGCAGGTGCCGGATCCACGCTGCGCCCAGCGCATGCAGCGCCGCCTCCAGTTGCGTATCTTGTCCGCGCTCCATGTCCGCAACCGTCAGAGCGACCGGTACATCGGGAGTGATCCCCACTCCCTCGACTTGGCTGTTGTTGGGAGACAGGATCCGCTCCACGGTGACGGACATCCCGCCTTCGGGCAGGGCCACGGTCACAGAGCCGCCGAGGGCTCCCGCGGTCTTCTCCCCGACGATCGTGGCCCGGTGCTCGTCCTTGAAGGCACCGGCCAGGATCTCTGACGCCGAGGCGCTGCCACCGTCCACCAGGATGACCAGGGGAGTTCGGCGCAGCAGGGGGAATCCCGCCGTCCGCAATTGGCTCGGCTGCTGGCCGCGCTCGGTAATCCGGGCGAGCACGGTGCGCGGGGGCAGGAAGACGCCGCCCACGTTCGCGGCCTCCACGATCAATCCCCCCGGATCGCCCCGCAGGTCAAGGACAGCCCAGCGGATGTGACCCTGCACCTGCAGTTCTTCGACCACTTTGCGGAGCTGGCTGCCGGCGCCTTGAGAAAACTCGAAAATCTTCAGGTACGCCACCCCCGGAACCAGGAACCGCCCCTCAATCGGCGGCACCCGGATCGGGGCGCGGACGACGGCGAGCTGCAGCGTTTGGCCTCCCCGCTGGATAACGAGCGACGCCGTAGACCCGGCCGGCCCGCGAATAGTCTGGCTCGCGTCCAGGACGTTCACATTCTGAAGCGGCTTTCCGTCCACCTGAAGAACTTTGTCGAACCGCTGGAGACCGGCCGCCTTCGCCGGAGATCCCGGGAAGACGTCCTCAATGAAGATCCACCCCACGCCGGCCGCGTCCTTGCGCTGGATGATCGTCACCCCGATCCCCGTGAACCCGGGATTCCCGAACAACTGCCGGCGGCTCTCACGAAGCTGCACCGGGTCCAGAAAGTACGTGTGGCTGTCGTGGAGCGAGGCCAGCATGGCCGCCGTCGCCGTGTACGCCAGTTGTGTCTCCGACACCCCGCCTGCCTCCGCGGCCCGGGAGAACTCCCCGGTGAACTGGGCGGACGCCTCGGTCTCCTGCGTCCCGGCCGGAATTTCGGGCAACGCGTCCGCGCTCAGGCTGGACGCCTTTCGCAGAGTCGCGATCGCCGCGTTGAGGAGCGGCACCGGTTGCACGGGATCGACGTACTCCTGCTCGAGGACGTGGAGAGCGGCGATCACGAGAGACGCGTCGGCGGCTGCGGCGTGCTGGACCTGCGTGAACGGCACGAGCAACAGGGAGAGCGCCAGCAGACCCGCGACCCACGGCCTCGCGGCTTTCCGTAACCGATGCATACATCACGCTCCTGTGTGGCGGCGACCCGACGCCGGGAGCGGCAGGAGGCCTCCGTGAACTATAGTGTGCCCATCTTACCACAGCGGCAAACCTCGCCACAGCGGCCAATCGGAGCGGCCATCCCGATGGGAACGTGCCCTTAGTAGGTCTGCGGGACGAGCGTGGCGTAGATCGTGCGGATGAGGGTCGTGATGTCGACCACGGGGCGGCCGGTCGCCTCGTGAATCGCGGCCGCGTACGGGGGCATGTTGGCGCACTCGAGCACGATCGCTCCCACCTCGGGATGGCGCTCCACGAGATCGCGGGCCACGTCTACGTGCTCCTGGCGGGCAGCGTCGACGTCGAGCTCCATCTCGTTGTCAAGGAGCACCTGGGTGAATGCGCGTCCCTTCTCCAGGCCGGCGATGACAATGGGAACCTCTTCGGTGATCCCGGCCGCCGCCAGGTGGCGGGGCGCCAGCGACCCGCTGTCCACGGTAAGGATGCCCACGACGCGATCCGGCCCAAGCATGCGGGAGACCAGCGGCACCATGAGGAGGGAGGACGTGAACACCGGGACGCGGACCGCCTCGGAGAGTTGCCGCTGAAAGAGCGCCAGGAACCCGCATCCTGTGGTGATCGCCAGCACACCGCTCGCCTCGAGCGCGCGCGCCCCTTCGATAAACCCTTCGAGGAGGACCGGGTCACCCTCCCGAACGACTCGTGTGGGTGACGCGCCCCGGACCCGGTGGTAGAGGACCGGGAACGGGAACGTCCCCGCATAGCCGATGTCGCCGGGGATTCGCGGGAACACCGTGTCCAGCATCAGGATGCCGATGGGAATGCCGTACAGATTCTTGCCGCCGCGGACCTTCATGACGCCCTCACCACATGCTTCACACGGCTGTATGTTCGTGAGACTCGAGTGATTCCCTCCGAAATCCGGCCGCGGCGGCCCCGGGCGCGCGCAGACGGCCGAGAGCACAGGGGAGGCGAGAAGAATGCAGAGAACAGCGCTGGGATTCTGGCTCGGCGTGGCGGCCTCTTTTGCTCTCTTCATTCTCAGCCCCGCGGGGATGAGATTCGACGCGGAGGTCACGGGGGGGGAGTCTCGCCCGATCGAATTTGTTGAACACGTGGATCAGGGACTCCTCAGCCGGCTCCTCGCCCCCGCCACCCTGCCCCTCGGCTCGGTCCGGCTGACGAAGCGCAACTGGGGGGTGGTGACCTTCTACTCCGAGCAGATTACCGTCGAGGGCGCGCGCCTGACCCGCCAGGCCGGTTCTCCTCTGGACTTCCGAGTCGTCCTGGAGATGCCCGGGACTGTCGTCGGCACGAATGCGACCGGGCGGGAAGGAAAGGCGCTCGTGTGGACCGCCTTTCCGGCCAACACGCCGCTGTGGGTGCAGACGCGGGCGGTGAACTGGCCGATCCTGGCATTCCTTGTCGTTGCCGCCGCCCTCTCATTCGTGACGCGGGGAGTCGACTGACACGCCCTTCTCCAGGGAGACCCGCGGAGCACCGCGAACAAAGAGAAGGGGATGTGGCTCTTCGTCTGGATCGCCGATCTTCTGTATGATGCGCTCATCGGTCTGCGGAACCTCGTCTCCCTGCTCCGCCTCCGCCCGACGTACGTTCTTCTGGAACTCTCCGGCCCGTACCCGGAGCACCGGGCACGGGCGCCGTGGTGGATCCGGCAGCCTCCCAGCCTAGAAGACCTGCGCCAGCAGCTGCGCCAGATCACAGTCGATCGCCGGGTCGCCGGCGTCGTCGTCACCGTGCGCGATCTCGCGGCCGGCCTTGCGACGATCCAGAGCCTCAGGGCGGCCTTGGCGACGTACCGGGCCGGGGGTCGGCGGGTCGTCGCCTATCTCACCCAGGCCTCCACCCGCGTCTACTACCTGGCGAGCGTGGCCGACGCCGTCGTGATGCCGGAGAGCGGAACGCTCGACCTGGTCGGGCTGACACTCGAAGCGACTTTCCTGGGAGAGGCGTTCGAGCGGATCGGGATCGTGGGCGAGTTTGAGCAGATCGCGGAGTACAAGACGGCGGCCGAGCCGTTTACCCGGCGTGCGATGTCGGAACCGATGCGGGAGGCCCTCAATACCATCCTCGACTCCGTCTTCGACGATCTGGTCGGCGAGGTGGCGTTCGCCCGCAAGATCGATCCCGCCGCGCTGCGGGCCCTCGTGAACACGGCCCCCCTGCCGGCCCGGGAGGCGCGGGACGCGGGCCTGGTGGACGCCGTCCTGTTCGAAGACGAGCTGCCCCAGCACCTGGCCGCCGGGAGGCGGCGCCTCCCCGCGATCCTTCCCTGGCGGCTGGCCCGGCGGTCTCTCCTCCGCCCATTCCGGTGGCGCAGACCTGGGCGGGCGATCGCCGTGATCGGCGTGACCGGCGTGATCCACGTTGGTGAGAGCCGCCCGCGGCGCGCGCTCCCCCTCCCGCTCCTCGGCGGCGAAACGACCGGGAACGCCACGATCGCCCGGGCCGTTCGTGCCGTCGAGCGCGACCCGCGGTTTGGGGCGATCATCCTGTCCGTGGACTCGCCGGGGGGCTCCGCGGTCGCGTCCGATCTGATCTGGCGAGAACTGGAGCGGGCGGGCCGCAGGAAACCGGTCGTGGCGTTCCTGGGCAATGTCGCCGGCTCCGGAGGCTATTACGTCGCGGTGGGTGCGCGACGGATCATCAGCCAGCCCGCCACCCTCACCGGATCGATCGGCGTGGTATCAGGGAAGTTCACCGTCCGCGGCCTCGCCGCCCGGGCGGGCATCCACCGCGAGATCCTGGGGCGAGGCGAGGCGTCCACGATCTTCTCGCCGTTCATGCCGTTCTCGCCGGAGGAACGCCGCCGCCTGCGGGCCCGGACGGTGGAAATATACGACCGGTTTGTGGACCGGGTCGCGGCCGGGCGCCGGATGCCGCGCGAGCAGGTTCTGGCTGTCGCCCGGGGGCGGGTGTGGACCGGCCGGCAGGCGCACCAGCATCGCCTCATCGACGCGCTGGGCGATTTTACCACCGCCGTGGAGGCGGCCAAGGAACTGATGGGTGTTCCGGCATCCCGGAGCGTTCCCGTGATCCCGATCCGCCCTCCGCAGGATGTCCCGGTGGCGACCCGCGGCCTCGCCATGGACATCAGCAGCGTGATCGGGGGAATCGCGGCGCTTCTCGAGGAACACGTGCTCACGCTCATGCCCTGGGACCTCCGGTTGCGATGACCCTCGGATCCCGGATGCTCCGTGTCGCCCTGCTCGCCAGCGGCAGCGCGGGCAACGTCGCGCTCATCGATGCCGGCGGTGATCGGGTGCTCGTGGACGCGGGTCTCCCCGCCGACACGATCGAGCGGGCGCTGGATCCTTTGGGCGTGCCGCCCCGCTCGATCAGCGCCCTCCTCCTGACGCACGAACACGATGACCACGCGCGCGGCGCGGGCGCGTTCGGCCGGGCCGCCGGAGTCCCCGTGTTCGCGAATGCGGCAACGCTGGCGGCCGCCAAAGATGCGCTGAGCGGCGTGGTCGTTCGGTCGTTTGAGACGGGGCGGCCGTTTGAGATCGGGGCGTTCGTGGTGACGGCGTTCCCGGTCCCCCACGATGCCGTGGAGCCGGTCGCCTTCAGTATCCAGGCCGGGGAACGCCGGATCGTCATCGCCACCGACTTGGGAAGCGCCGACGAGGTCCTCGACGCGCACATCGCCGACGCCGACCTCATCGTCCTCGAGAGCAACTACGACCTGGGGCTCCTCCACGTGAGCGCGTATCCGTGGTTCCTGAAAAACAGGATCCTCAGCGGCCGGGGACACCTCAGCAATGACGACGCGGCCCGGGCGCTCGCGCGGGCGTCGGTCCGGGGCGGCGTCCACCGGTCTCGCACGGTCTGCCTCGCCCACCTCAGTGAAGTCAACAACCTGACCGCCCTTGCCCGTGACACCGTCAGGGACGCCCTGGCGAGGGCCGGGCGGGAAGCGGACTCTGTGCTGGCCGTGCCGCCCAACGGTCGCAGCGATCCCATCGTGCTCGACTGATGCGCCAGATCATGATCACCGCGGGGCGCGTGACAAGCCGGGTCACCCAGACGACGTGACCCTGGACCGCCCAGCCGGCCTGAGACGCGAGGCCGCGCAGATCCTCGACCAGGCGCTCCGGGCCGCGGATCCGCGCCCGGCCATTGCGCGGACGCTGAGAGTCGAGGGGGACGCCCTCGTGGTCGCCGAGACGACGCACCCCCTGCCCTCACACGGCCGTGTGATCGTCGTCGGAGCGGGTAAGGCGGGCGCCGCGATGGCTCAGGCGGTCGAGGACATCCTAGGGGACCGGGTAACAGCCGGCGTCGTTGCCGTCAAAACCGGCCACACCGCCCCGCTTCGCCGGATCCGCCTCCGAGAAGCGGGGCACCCGCTCCCGGACAACGCCGGGCGCGCCGCCGCGGAGGAGATTCTTACGCTCCTCACCGGCCTCACGCCCGACGATCTGGTCCTCTGCCTCATCTCCGGCGGCGGGTCGGCCCTTCTTCCGCTTCCCCACCCCGGCCTCACGCTCCCCGACATGATGCGCACCACGGACCTGCTCCTGCGGTCAGGCGCGGACATCACGGAGATGAACACGGTCCGCAAGCATCTCTCCCGCATCGCCGGCGGGCAGCTCGCACGCGCGGCCGCGCCGGCGCGCCTCGTCACCCTGGTGGTCTCAGACATCGTCGGGTCGCCTCTCGATGCGATCGCCTCCGGCCCCACGGTCCCCGATCCGACCACCTATGCGGATGCGCTCGGCATTTTAGAGAAGTACAGGCTGACCGATCAGGTTCCGCCCGCCGTGCTCGCCGCCCTCCGCCGCGGAGAGGCGGGCACCTTGCCCGAGACGCCCAAGCCGGGCGATCCGGCGTTTGCGCACACGCAGGTTGTGATCGTCCTCGACAACGCGGCCGCCACCCGCGCCGCGCACCGGGCGGCGGCGGACCTCGGGTTTCACACGCTCCTCTTGTCCACCTCCATCGAGGGCGAAGCGCGAGAGGTGGGCCGGGTACTCGCCGGGATCGCTCGCGAAATCGCCGCGACCGACCATCCCGTGCCGCGTCCTGCCTGCATCGTCGCCGGCGGAGAAACAACGGTGACGGTCACAGGGAGCGGCCGCGGAGGGCGCAATCAGGAGGTGGCGCTCGGCGCCGCGCGGCCTCTCGACGGTCTCCCAGACGTCCTTGTGGTCAGCTTCGCGACGGACGGCACCGATGGCCCCACGGATGCGGCCGGGGCTGTGGCCGATGGCACGACGCTCGCGCGCGCGAAGGCGAAGGGGCTGGACCCGAATCGTCACCTGGCGATGAACGATGCGTACTCATTGCTGGACGCCCTCGGCGACCTCATCCGCACCGGCCCCACCAATACCAACGTCAGCGACGTGATGTTGATCCTCTGCGGGCCGCCGCCAGAGCGCCTGAAACGCTAGTGTGCACCCGGGTGCACGCGTGTTGGTCTCGCCGCGGCGGTGGAGGTCACCTCCACGTCCTCCCGCACGGGTGCCGCCGCAGCGACCCTCGGTGAGCCCGCGAGCATCGGACCCACGAGGCGCGCGGCCAGGTACGCCGCGAAGGTAAACGCGGAGACGAAGAAGCTCACCGGCCAGGAGGTATACACGGCGCAGACGAGGCCCCCCAGAACGGACGTGAGCGCGATCAGAACGCTGTACGCGACGATGAGCCCGGGATGGGCCGTCAGGCGTTGCGCCGCCCCGGGGGGGACGATGAGCAGGGTCAAGATCAGAAGCACGCCCACCACTTGGACGGCCTCCGTGACGGCGAGGGCCAGGATGAGCAGGAAGACGATCGAGAGGAGACGCGTGGGAACGCCGCGGGCCTCCGCGACGTCAGGGTCGATACTGGCGAAACGCAACGGCCGGTAGACGAGCGCCAGCGCCGCCAGGGCGCCGACTCCGACGACCGCGGTCCGCACCACGTCCTGCCGGCTGACCGCGAGAATGGACCCAAAGAGGATGGCGTATGCCTCGGTCAGGTAGCGCGGAGAGAGGGTCAGAAAAAGGACACCGAGGCCGACGCCGAAGGCGAGGACACTTCCTGTGGCGATGTCGCGCTCGCGCAGGCGAACTCCGAGCGCCCCGATCGCCAAGGCGGCGCTGAACGACGCCGTCAGCAGTCCGGCCGCCGGGGGGAGACCCAGAAGGACGGCCCCGGCGGCTCCGGCAAAGCCGACCTCGGCGAGGCCATGGACTGAAAACGACATGTTACGCGCCGTGACAAACGGTCCCACGAACCCCGCGAGGATCGCCGTGATGGCCCCGGCCTGCACGGCTTGCTGAACGAAGGCGTAGTGCCACAACGACGTCATTGATCCCCGACCGGGACAGCAGGCACCGGTTCGTGGCCGCCGAGTTCGGCGCCCAGGACCACCACGCGTCCCTGCACGTGGAGCACCTCGACGGGAGCGCCGTACAGGCGGCTCAAGGTCTCGCTGGTCAGCACCCATTCGATGGGCCCGACAGCCCAGCGCCCTCCGGCCAGCAGGAGAACGCGGCTCGCCACCGCGCGCAGCGGGTTGATGTCATGTGTGACGAAGACCACCGTGGCGCCCCGGCGGCTCCACTCCGCGATGAGCTGCACGATGGCCTGCTGAGAGTTCGGGTCGAGGCTGAGCAGCGGCTCGTCGCAGAGCAAAAGCCGGGGGCTCCCGACAAGCGCCTGAGCGATGCGCAGGCGCTGCTGCTCTCCTCCTGACAAACGCCCGATCGGGACGTCCGCATACCCGTCGGCTCCGACCAATTTCAGCATGTCCTCGACCGGTTCCGCAGGCGGCCGGAGAGGAGGCGAAAAGCCCCAGCGATGGCCGTTCAGGCCAAAGCCCACGAGGTCGCGTCCGCGAACGGGAAGATCGGGGTCGAACGCGCGCTGCTGGGGCACGTACCCGATCGCCGCGCTGCCTCGCGTGGGGGTGTGCCCGTCGATCTGCACCTGCCCCCGACTCAGCGGCTGGAGACCCAGGAGCACGCGCAACAGCGAGGTCTTGCCGGCCCCGTTCGGGCCGAGGACCGCCAGGAACTCACCGCGCCGCACTGTGAGGGAGACGTCCTCCCACAGCGTTCTCCCTCCAAGCCGGAGAGTCGCGCCATCGAGACGGATGGATGGATGTTCAACCATCATTTCCTCTTGCTCATTCCTGCTTGCTCATCTCTGCTTGCTGAGGGCAGCGTCCAATTGCTCCAACTGCCCCACCATCCACTGCAGATAGGATTTTCCAGGAGGCTCGGTCTCCGAGACGCCCACGACCGGGATACTCAGCTCATCGGCCAGTTGCCGCAGTCTCCGTGTCACGGATGAAACCGTCTGCGTATTGTACACGAGCACCCGGACCTGGCGCTTTTTCAATTGGTCTTCCATCTGAGCCAGGGCGGCGGCGGGAGGGTCGACGCCATCCTCGATCGCCTTCTGGAACGCCTCCGGCGTCAGGACGTGCAGCCCGAGCGCCCGAGCCATGTAGTCAAAGACCGGCTCTGTCACGGCGATCGGCGCCCCCAGATGTCGGTCGTGAAGGCGCGCGACAGTGCGAGTCAGCGGTTGCAGGGACTCCTGAAACATCCTATGCCGGGCCCGATAGAAGGCCGCGTTTTGGGGGTCCGCCTGGGAGAGGGCATCGACGACCGCCCGCGCCACTTTGGGCATCGTCGAGGGAGCATACCATAGATGCGGGTTGTCGCCTTCCTTATGGCCGGTGAGGGCGGCGACAACGATCACCGTGCGGCGAGGGTTCGGAGAGGCGGCGAGGAGGTGGTCAATGAAGGTATCGTAGCCCAGGCCGTTTCGGATGACGAGACGGGCGTCGGCGATCGCGGCGGCATCCTTTGCGTTCGTTTCGTATGCGTGCGGGTCCACGTTCGGATCGCTCATGATGCTTATGATGGAGACGCGACCTCCCGCGAGCTGCAGGACGATATCGCCGTAGAAGTTCTCGGCGGCGACCACCGGAATGCGGGGGAGAGGGGCAGTCGGGGCGGAGGGGGCCGCCAGGAGAAGCGCCAGTCCGCACGTGACGGCCACCACAAGCGCTTTCAGCTGCTTTGACATTGACATGCCTCCTCGTGCCAGCCTCTTAGGTATCGCCGACGATGCCAACGTCCGGTGGCTGCGCCGGATCGTGCTCGTTTACGCCACCCCTTGACAGGAGCGGCAGAGTCCGAGCACATCAAGACGGTGGCCGGTGATGAGGAAATCGCTGCCGGCGAGCCGCGCTCCCTCGAGCGGCCCCAGGAGACAAGCATCCATCGCCGCCACCACCCCGCAGCGCTGACAGATGATGTGATCGTGGTGACGATCGACGAGGCCGAAGTGTGCGGTCCCGCCCATGTCGACCTGCTCGACGAGGCCCGCTGCGCGCAGGCGAGCCAGCGTCCGATACACGGTCACAAGACCCAGGTCTGCGCAGATGCGCACCGCCCGCTCCCAGATCGTCTGACACGAAGCGAGGTGCTGGCCGGTGGCAAGAGCCTGCACGATCGCGAGACGCTGGGGCGTTACTCGACACCCAGCCTCCCGAAGGGAGGCGACGAAGCGTGGGGGCCGTAGATGAAATTTATTTTCATTCATACCAACAGCATATTCACAGAATCCGCAAATGTCAATATTTCACACTATGCTAAATGAAAACTCGATTCGACGGGGTCCCTGAGCGGGCCATCTGAGCGAGCGGGCGGGGGCGGAGCGATCGTGCTCCCCGCCACGGCGACGGTGCACGAGGAGTGCGGATCACATCCCGAGGTAGGCCCGCTTGATCTCGGAGTCTTGAAGCAACGACGCGGCGGACCCGGAGCGGGTAATCCGGCCGGTCTCGAGCACATATCCCCGGTGGGCGATCTCGAGCGCCTGCCGAACGTTCTGCTCCACGAGAAGGACGGTCACACCCTCGGCGTTGATCTGGCGGACGATCCTGAAGACATCTTGCACCAAGATGGGCGCCAGGCCGAGCGACGGCTCGTCGAGCATCAGGAGCCGGGGCCGGCTCATCAATCCCCTGCCGATCGCCAGCATCTGCTGCTCTCCTCCGGAAAGGGTCCCGGCGAGCTGCGCGCGCCGCTCCGCGAGCCTGGGGAAGAGCGAGAAGACCCACGCCAGAGTCTCCTCCCGGCGTGGGCGGCTCGCGGGAGAGTACGCGCCCAGCTCGAGATTTTCGAGAACGGTCATCCGGGGCCAGAGGCGCCGGCCCTCGGGGATCTGGACTACACCGGCCTCCACGATGCGGGGGGGCGGGAGCCGGTGGATCGGTTCGCCGGCAAGCCGGACCGCACCGGCGAGCGGCCGAAGGAGGCCGGAGATGACCCGCATCGTTGTGGTCTTCCCCGCACCGTTCGCGCCGAGGAGCGTGACGATCTCCCCGCTCCGCACGGTGAAAGAGACCTCCCACAGCGCGCGCACCTCGCCATACGCCGCCGCAACGTTCTCGACCTCGAGCAACCCCGCGGCCACGTCACACCACTCCGCGGGAGTTGCCACGCACGTGGGCAGGCACAGGCCCAGCCCGCAGGAGACCATGACGCCGGATCATTGCGCCACCGCGGAATCCCGGCCCAGGTACGCCTCGATCACCTCGGGATTGCGTGTCACCTCTGCCGGAGACCCGTCGGCGATCAGGCGGCCATAGTTGAGAACCAGCACGCGGTCGGAGAGATCCATCACCGCGCGCATGACATGCTCGATCATCACGATCGTCACGCCCCGGGCCTGGATCCCGCGAACAAGCGCCACGGCCTGGTGGGTCTCCGCGGGCGTCAGCCCGGCGAGAACTTCATCCAGCAGGAGAATTGAGGGACGCGTCGCCAGTGCGCGGGCGATCTCCAGGCGCTTGCGCTCGGCCAGCGTCAGGGCCGAGGCCAGGACGTCCCGCCGGGGCGCGAGGGCGGTGAAGTCCAGCACCTCCTCGACGTCGGCGCGGGCCGCGCGGCCCGCGGTGCGCCCCCCGCTCCCGAATGCCGCGCCGACGAGGACATTCTCGAGCACCGTGAGCTCCCCGAACGGCCGCACGATCTGGTGGGTGACGCACACGCCCAGGCGGCACACCGCGTGGGGGCTCCACCCGGTGGTCTCGCGACCAAAGCACAGAACCCTCCCCGCCGACGGGCGGACATCGCCGCTGATCACGCGGAAGAGCGTGGTCTTGCCGGCGCCATTGGGACCGATGAGGCCGGTGATGTGGGCTGAGGCGATCTCGATCGTCACATCCTGGACGGCCACCAGCCCGCCGAACCGCTTGGTCACGTGATCGAGCGTGAGCGCCGTCATCAGGCTCTCCACGCCAGCGGGGTCCGCCGCCACAGCCGCCCCGCCACGCCGGCCAGCCCTTTCGGCTCGAACAGCAAGATGAGGATCAGGAGCACGCCGTAGACCAGCAGGTGGAAGGTCGGGTAACTGGTTTGCAGGTAGTCCTGGACCGCGTAGAAGACCGCGGCGCCGAGCACAGGACCCCACAGGGTCCCGAGACCGCCGATGAGGGCGATGAGGACCAGGCTGATGCTCTCAGTGAAGCTGAAGACGGAGTCGGGGTGCGCGAATTGAAGGTACGTCGCGTAGAGCCCGCCGCAGGCGCCGACGATGAAGGCGCTGAGGACATGCGCCAGGTTCTTGAAGAGCGCGGTCCGGACTCCCAAACTCTCCGCCGCCTCCTGATCCATCCGCAGGGCCTGAAGGCCCAGCCCGAACCGGGAACTCCGCACGGCCGCCGCGACCGCGAAGGAGACGGCGGCAAACACCAGCGCCGCCGTGTAAAACCACGCTTTGGACGGCACGACCGTCGGAAGGTTGAGGCCGGAGGCTCCGCCGGTGATGCGGTCGAGGTTGAGCGCGAGAATCCGCATCGCTTCCCCCACGCCGATCGTCGCGATCGAGAAATACGGCCCGGCGAGCCGGAGGGTGGGCACACCCACGACCAGCGAGAACAGCGCCGCCACGATCCCGGCGACGGGGTAGGTTGCGACCGGCGCCCATCCGCCGAGCCACAGCAGCGCGGTCGTATACGCTCCGCATCCGAAGAACGCCGCGTACCCGAACGAGATGTACCCGGCGAATCCCCCGAGGATGTTCCAGGCGACGCCCTGGGCGACGTAGAGGAACGTGAAGAACCCCAGGCTGAGCAGCGTAATGTTGCCGCGGGCGACCACCGGAACGAGCGCCAGCAGGATCGCCGCGGCGATCGCCGCCAGCGCGGCAGGGCGCGCGGCGCGCATCACGCCCGGCGGGTCATGAGCGGCCGCGGGTCATCAGCTGCGCGACGCCGCCCGGCATCACGATCAGCGCAATGACGAGGAGAGCGTAGGCGATGACATTCTGCAGGCTGGCCCGCATGAACAGCACCGCGAACGACTCGGCAAACGAGAGGATCGCCGCCCCCACCGTCACCCCGGCGAGGTTCTCCAGCCCGCCGAGGACGATGATCGTGAAGCTCTTCAACTGAAACGACCCGCCGAAGTCGGGGGTAAAGCTGAAGAGCAGCGTGAGCAGGCTCCCGGCGAACGCGGCCAGCGCGGTGCCGAGGCCGAAGGCGACCGCGCTGATCTTCTCCGTGTCGATGCCGACGAGCAGGGCGGCCTGGCGGTCCTGGACCGTGGCCCGAAGCGCTTTGCCGATGTACGTGTGCCCGAGCCCGTAGTGAAGAACGGTGAGCACGATGAGGGCGATCCCGAACACGAGGAGCCGCGTCAGCGGGATGCGGAAGCCCAGGAGGGGTAGGGCCGTGTACGTGTACGCGGTGATGATCGACTGGTCATCGCTGCCCCAGATCGCCAGGGCGACATTCTGGATGACGAGCCACAGCGCAAACAAGAGAAGAAGCGAGGCGATCGGGAGCGCCGTGATCACGCGGCGCACCAGCGTCGTGTAGACCAGCCACCCCGCGGCGAAGAAGACCGGGAGGTTCAGGAACGCTCCCAGAATCGGGTCCAGGTGCCACAACTGGAAGTACACGAGGGTCATGAACGCGCCCAGCATGAGGAACCCGGCATGGCTCAGGTTGATGACCTTCATCACCCCGTAAATGATCGCGAGGCCGTACGACATGATCGCGTACAGCCCCGCGGTCAAGAGCGCTGCGATCCCAACCGAGATCAGGTTCTGTGCCGAGAACACCTCCTGCGAGTCCTACCGTCGGGCGCCGCCCGATCGCTACTGGACGCGCGGCATGGGCAGGACGGGGTCGCGCGTCTCCGGCAGCTTCTTCGGCCACACGATGCGCACCGTGTTGCCGGGCGTCGTTTGCACGAATAGGTAGACGCCCTTGATCAGCCCGTTCGGACCGAACTCGATCTTCCCACCGGGGAGCAGTGAGTTCTTCATCACGACTTTCGCCAGCGCATCGCGCACGGCCGGGCCGCTGAGGCTCTTGGCCTTCCGGATC
>DASUDA010000208.1:0-21685 GCA_036275835.1 bacterium
AAGCCGCGTGCCGCCGCCGGGAGCGCCCTCATACGGCAGCCCCGCGAGCTCCCGGAGGGCTCGTTCGACGTAGACCCGCGCCATCTTCTTCCGGTAGCCGATTGTGAGGTCGGCGTTGTCGAGCGGCTTGGCCGGCCGGTAAGCGACGTGCGCCGCGGCCGCGATCAGGTCGGGGGTCGGCCGCTGGCCCCGGAGAAGATCGGCCGCCTGCGGAGATGCGACCGGGTGCGACGCCACGGCGCCCAGGACGATGCGGGCATCCTCCACGATCCCGTCCGGAGCAACCCGCAGGGCGGCGGCAACCCCCAGGACGGGGAAGTCGAACGAGCCGCGGCGGCGGAGCTTCCAGTAGGTCGTCCGCCACCCATCCGCCGGAGGCAGGAGGACATCTGCCAGAATCTCCTCCGGCGCCTTCGCCAGGTAGGCGATCCCATCATCAGTGTAAAGAGCGGATGCCGGGATCACGCGCTCGCCCTTCGGTCCCACAAGACGCACCTGAGCGCCGAGCGCGATCGCGACGGGCGCCGTGTCCGTGGACGAGATGGCCCAGCACCGGGAACTTCCCGGGGCAACCAGGCAGATGTCACCGTCCTTCTTCATGCAGAACCCGATGGACTTCCGCCAGTGATACGTCTGGTTGTAGTAGTTGCATCGGGTGTCTAGGCACAGGTTGCCGCCGAGGGTCCCCATGTTCCGCAGCGGGGGAGTACTGACCGCGCCTGCCGCGAGGGCGAGGCCCCTGTAGCCGCGCAGGATCTCCGGGTGAGAGGCAACCTGGCTCAGGGTGACCGCGGATCCGATCGTCATCCCCTGGGCGGAATCGCCGGAGATGCGGGCGAGATCCCTGATGCCGCGAAGACCGACGAGGACCTTCGGCTCGAACTGACGGCGCTTCATGTTGGGATAGAGGTCGGTCCCGCCGGCGACCAGCATCCCCTCGGGGCCGGCCTCGCCGATCTGCCCCACGGCCTTCTCGAGGGTCGAGGGCGCGAGATACGTGAACGGCGGAAGGCGGAGCATCCTAGCGCCGCTTCTCGGGAGAGCCGCGACAGCGGTCCGGTCTGATCACAGACCCTCCGGTGCCTCCCGGCGATCGCCGCGCGGCTTCGCGTCGCTGAGCGCCGTCCCCGCGTGGAGGTCCTGCGGGAGCCCTCCCGCTCCACCTGCGATCGACAGGTCCGGCCGCCACGGCGCATCCCATCCCGCCGGCGGCTCGACCCTGAGGGGATCGCGAAAGGGGAACGGGGGAATCCCTGCGGGCCCGACCCGTCCCTGGCCGCCCTTCGCTTTTTGCTCGAGAGCGGCCAGCACCTTGTCCGGGGTGATGGGCACCTCGTCGATTCGCACGCCGACCGCGTCGTAGACGGCGTTCGCCACCGCGGGGATGACCGGCAACAGCGGCCCCTGGCCGGCCTCTTTCGCGCCGAACGGACCCTCCGGATCGTCGGTCGTCACCAGGATCGTCTCCACGGGCGGCATCTCGAGGAACGTCGGGCTCTTGTACTCCAGCATCGACGGGATCTTGTGCAGGCCCTTCCGGAAGATCTGCTCCTCCATCAGCGCCTCGCCGAGCCCCATATAGACGCTGCCCTCGATCTGGCCGATCACCAGCGTCTCGTTGATCGCCCGCCCGATGTCGTGGGCGATCCAGACCTTCTCGACCCGAACGTCCCCGGTCGCGGCATCCACCGTCACCTCGGCGACGCAGGCGGAAAACGAGTAGGCCGGCGACGGGCCGACCCCGGATCCTTTGTACGGACCGGCCAGCCTGGGAGGGGTGTACGACCCGACCGTCACGAGCGTCCCGAACATCGCTTCTGCCAGGCCCGCGGCGGCGGGGAATGAGACGCCGCGCTCCGGATTCTCCACGGCGTAGACCCGGTGATCGCCGACCGCGAGGCCGTCGGGCTCCACTCCCAGGTGCTCGGAGGCGGCCGCCAGGAGCAGGTCTCGCATCTTACGCGCCGCCTGCAGGGCGGCGTTGCCCGCCATGAAGGTGACCCGGCTGCTGTACGATCCAAGATCGACCGGGGTCAGATCCGTGTCGGCCGTCACCAGGCTGATCTCGCGGGGGTCGAGCCCGAGAACCTCGGCGATGATGCCGGCCAGCACAGAGTCGCTTCCCTGGCCGATGTCGATCGCGCCACAGGACACCATCACGCCGCCGCCCCGATCCACCCGGATCTGAACCTCGCTGTGGGGCATGTCGTTCCAGTAGATAGGAAGTCCCGCGCCGCTCAGGTACGCGCTGACGGCCAAACCCATGCCGCGGCCCGCCGGCTGGCGGCCGTGTCTGTCGTGAAAACCGCTGGCTGCGACCACGCGCTCGATGCACTCCCGAAGCCCGTTGCTCGTGATGCGGAGGTGGTTGACGGTTCGGGTAAATGGGTCGGTGGCATTGACCTGCCGGATCGCCGCCGGATCGCACCCGAGGTCCGCGGCCAGCTTGTCCAGCTGCACCTCGATCGCGAACCGGGGCTGGGGCGTCCCGTGGCCGCGCTTGGGACCGCACGGCGGCTTATTGGTCCACAGCCGCACCCCCTCGAACTTGTACGCCGGGATCTTGTAGGTGACCGTCTGCAGCGCGCCGGTGTAATAGGTCGTCGCGATCCCGTAAGATCCGTAGGCCCCGCCGTCGAGGAACGTCTTGACGTGGCAGGCCGTGATCCGGCCGTCGCGCCGGACGCCCGTGCGGAACCACATCAGCACCGGGTGCCGGCCCCGGTGGGCATAGAACACCTCTTCCCGCGTCAGCGTGATCTTCACAGGGCGCCCCGTGATCATCGCCAGCTTCGCCGCGCAGATCTCGTGGCTGAACGGGTCGCTCTTGCCGCCGAATCCCCCGCCGACCGGCGTGGCGATGACGCGGATCCGGCTCATCGGCAGTTCGAGCACCTTGGCCAGCGCCCGATGGACGTAGTGGGGGGTCTGCGTCGAGGTCCACAGCGTCACCCGGCCGCCCGCGTCGTGCTGGGCGACGGCGCTGTGCTGCTCCATCGGCAAGTGGTTGCTGCCCTCAAAAAAGAACACGTCCTCGCGGACCAAGTCGGCCTCGGCGAATCCCCGCCCGAGGTCGCCGAATTCCAGTGAGACATTCTTGTGGACGTTGGGCGCGGGACCGTCACCGTACTCCTGAATCCGGACCGACGTGTCGCCGATGGCGTCCTCGATGGACATCACCGCCGGGAGGGGTTCGTACTCGACGGCGATGGCCTCACAGGCGCGCTCCGCCGTCTCCTCGTCCACGGCCGCCACCGCGGCGATGGGGTCCCCGACGTACCGGACCTTCTCCCGGCACAGGGTTTCCTCGTCCTGAGTGCTCGGCATGATCCCAAACCGGACCGGCAGATCGGCGCCCGTAATCACGGCGTATACTCCGGGAAGCGCGCGCGCGCGGGAGACGTCCAGTGTGGTGAGCCGCGCGTGGGGGAGGTGGCTTCGCAAAAGCTTCCCGTAGAGCATCCGCGGCAAGAACAGGTCGTCGGCGTACCGCGCCTCTCCGGTCGTCTTCCCCGGGCCATCGACACGCGTCCAGGGCCTGCCGATGATCCGAAAATCACCCTGGGGGCTCATTCGCCGTCCTCCTCTCCGCGCATCCGGGCCGCCGCCAGGTCCACGGCTTCCAGGATCTTGAGGTACCCGGTGCACCGGCAGAGGTTTCCCGCCAGATGCGCCGCGACGTCCTCCCGCGCCGGCGCCGGAGTTCTGTCCAGCAGCGCCTTGGCCGCGAGAAGGATCCCGGGCGTGCAGTAGCCGCACTGCGCGGCCCCCAGTTCCGAAAACGCGACCTGGAGAGGGTGCAGGTCTCCCCCCCGCGCCAACCCTTCGACCGTGGTGATCTCTTGATCCTGGACGTCGACCGGGAGGGTCAGACAGCTGAGGACGGGAGTCCCGGCGACGAGCACCGTGCACGTTCCACACTCGCCGAGTTCGCAGCCGTGCTTGGTCCCCGTCAGCCCCAGATCTTCCCGGAGGACCTCCAGCAAAGTCTTGTGCACCGCGGCGATGACATCGCGCGTCTCCCCGTTGACGCGAAGCGTGAGGGCGACCTTCACGAGCCGCGCCCTCGAGGGGCCGGCGCGCGTCGCGGCCTCAGCGCCTGCGAGAGGGCCCGGGCGGCGGCGCGCAGCGGGCGCGCGAGCCGGCGAAGCTTCTCCGGCGAGAGACGGGCGGCGACGCCCACGATGGACAGCGCCCCGACCGCCTCTCCACCGGCCGCCTCCGCCCCATTCAGTACCGGCGCGGAGGCGGCGCGGACGCCTGGGAGGTACTCCATCTCGTCATAGGCGACTCGGGCGTGCCGCACCCGTTCCAGCTCCTGGCGGTATCGGACCGGATCCGTGATCGCACGGGGCGTGTATGCCGGCAGGTTGGCCGGAAGCCGGCGCGCGGAGGAACCAAACGCCCGGAGAACTTTGGCCACGGCCCCCGCAAAAGGAGGCAGCCGGTGACCCGGGGGAGCCGTGACCTTCAACTGATGAGGCGATTCCTCGCTCGCCAGAATCACGCTCCCGTCCCCCTCCCTGAGGTGAAGCGTGACCGTCTCCCCCGACAGCCGGCAAAGACGCGACAGATGGGGCCGCGCAAGCGTCCCCAGATCGTGCCCGTCCGCAGCCGCCCGGCCCAGTGACGCGAGCGCCGGGCCGAGCCGATAGCACCGGGTGGCGGGATCCCGCGACACGAGGTCATGCGCCGCCAGCGTGGCGAGGATGCCGTGGGCCGTGCTCTTATGAATCCCGAGCCTGCGCGCCAGGTCGGTGAGGCTCGCGCCCTTCTCGCCATTCCCCAGCGCGCGCAAGATCGCGGCAGCCCGCGCCACGGCGGGGACCGGGCGGAAATGTCGGTGGTGCGCGCGCCGGCTAGGCATCTTGTTCTGTCTGGAGAACTGGAGTTCTCCTTGGAGAACCCGAGATGCGTTCTTCGATCACCCCCCGCCCAACCCCTCCTGCCGCCCGACACCCGTACGTCATGCAGGATCCGCCCGCATGCCGCCGTCCGCGCGCCCGTGTACGCCCTGCGCGCAAGCGCACGGGAGGGTTTCCCGCGCCGACCGTATAACCCACAGCGCAAGCAGGGAACATGTGCGCAATGTCCTCGGGATCGATGCCAACGGGTAAGTGACAGACAGGAGGGTCGGGATGGATTCGTCGAGGCTGCGC
Source organism: bacterium (assembly GCA_036275835.1). Classification (GTDB taxonomy): domain Bacteria; phylum Sysuimicrobiota; class Sysuimicrobiia; order Sysuimicrobiales; family Segetimicrobiaceae; genus DASUDA01. The sequence goes on from DASUDA010000208.1 coordinate 5,160, forward strand.
GGCTCCATCGTTCCGCTCGTGACTCCCTTCCGCGGCGGGGAAGTGGATGAGGCCGCCCTCCGGGCGCTGATCGAATGGCACATCGCCTCCGGCAGCCACGGTATTTCGGTCACCGGGACTACCGGCGAGCCGACGTCCCTCTCGGTCGAAGAACGCGAGCGGGTGATCGAGATCGCCGTCCGCGCCGCCGCGGGACGAGTCCCGGTCGTTCCCGGAACGGGATCCAACAACCACGAAGAGACGCTCATGGTGACGGCCTTCGCTGAACGCGTGGGGGCGAACGCGGTCCTGGTGCTGGTCCCCTACCACGTCCGCCCCACCCAGGAGGGGCTGTTCGAGCACTTCCGGGCGGTGGCGCGCTCCACCCGCCTCCCCGTGCTCGTGTACAACATCCCCGGGCGCACGGCGGTGAACCTGGAGCTGGACACCCTCGCCCGGCTCCGGCGCGCCTGCGACAACATCATCGGGGTGAAGGAGGCCAACAAGGATTTCGAGCACGTCACCCGCGTCCTGCAGCGCTGCGGACGGGATTTTCTGCTGTTCAGCGGGATCGAGCTGCTGTGCTATCCGATGCTGGCCATCGGGGGCGCGGGATTCATCAGCGCGACGGCGAACCTGGTCCCGGAGCGCGTGGCGCGCATGTACGACCTGTGGCGGGACGGAGACTGGCGCGGCGCGCTGGAGCTGCATTACGAGTTGATGCCCCTCAACGACGTGCTGTTTATCGAAACCAACCCCGGTCCCGTGAAATACGCGTTGAGCCTGCTCGGCAAGATCGCCCCGGAGATCCGCCTGCCCCTCGTGCTGCCCTCGGAGCCGTCCCGCGTCAAAATCAAAGACGTGATGGCGGCGTCCGGGCTGCGCGAGGCGCGGGTGGCAGGGTGAGATGCGGCAGGCGCGCTTCGCCGTCGACGGCACCATTCACGTCGGCGAGTTTCGGGACGGGCGCCTGTACGATCGCGCCGGACGGGCCTACAGCCCCGATGCCGTCGTCTGGCTCCCGCCGGTCCTGCCGACAAAAGTCATCGGGCTGGCGCTCAACTACGCCGAGCACGCCGCGGAACTGGGGATGACCTCGCCCGAAGAGCCGGCGCTGTTCATGAAGCCTCTCTCCTCGCTGATCGGCCACCACGCACCGGTCGTGTACCCGTCCGGCGTGGAGTACCTGCACTACGAGGTGGAGCTGGCGGTGGTGATCGGCCGCACGTGCCGGTCCGTCAAGGCCGCCGATGCCTACGGCGTCGTCCGCGGCTACACGATCGCGAACGACGTCACCGTCCGCGATTTTGTGCGGAACTTCTACCGGCCCCCGGTCCGCGCCAAAGGGTACGACACCTTCGGGCCGGTCGGGCCGTGGGTGGTGGAAGGCGAGATCGAGGATCCGCACGCGCTCCGGCTGCGGACCTACGTCAACGGCGAACTCCGGCAGGAGGGGACGACCGCCCTTCTGCTCCACCGCATCCCGTCTCTGATCGAGTTCATCTCGTCGATCATGACGCTGGAGCCGGACGATCTCATCCTAACCGGGACGCCGAAAGGGCTCTCACACGTCCACCCGGGGGACCGGATGCGCCTGGAAATCGACCGCATCGGCGCGCTCGAGAATCCGGTTGTGGCGGAAGCGGAGACACGGCACAGGACGCCGTAGACCAGGAGGCCACGACCATGCCGGCACGAACAGGCGCCCAGTTTCTGGACGGGATCCGCACCCGGCGGCGCGACCTGTGGATCGAAGGCCAGCGGGTGGAGAATCCGGCCGAGCACCCCGCGTTCCGCAACATCGCGCGCAGCATCGCGGCGCTCTACGATATGCAGCACGAGCCCGCGCTGCGGACGGAGATGACGTATGCCTCCCCCTCCACCGGGGACCGGGTGGGCATGTCGTTCCTCATGCCGCAGACGCACGACGACCTCGCGCGCGTGCGGCTGATGATGAAGCGGTGGGCGGACTACTCGGGCGGCTTCATGGGGCGCACGCCGGACTACCTCAACCGCGCGCTTGTCGGGTACGCGTCGGCCGCCGAGTACTGCGCGGAGAACGACCCGCGGTTCGGAGAGAACATCCGCCGCTACTACGAGTACGTGCGCGAGCACGACCTGTGCCTGACCCACACCCTGATCAACCCGCAGGCCAACCGCTCCGTGGGCCCCTCCGGCCAGGCCGATCCGTTCCTCCCCGCCCGCATCGCCGAGGAGACCCGGGCCGGGCTCGTCATCCGTGGCGCCCGCATGCTCGCCACGCTGCCGATGTCTGACGAGATCATGGTGTTCCCCTCCACCCTGCTCCGGGCCGGAGGCGAGGACGCCCCGTACGCGTTCGCGATCGCGCTTCCCACGGACACGCCGGGGCTGCGGTTCCTCTGCCGGGAGACGTTCGACTTGGGGAAGTCCCACGTCGACCACCCGCTCGGGTCGCGGTTTGAGGAGATGGACGCGGTCGTCATCTTCGACGATGTCCGCGTGCCCTGGGAGCGCGTCTTCCTGCTCCACGACGTCGAGAGGTGCAACCGGGCGTTCGCCATGACCGGGGCCGTGGCGCACATGGCCCATCAGGTCGCCACGAAGAACGTGGCGAAGACGGAGTTTATCCTGGGCGTGGCCTCGCTGATCGTCGACACGATCGCGATCGAACAGTACCAGCACGTCCACGAGAAGATCGCGGAGATCATCATCGCGCTCGAGGCCATGCGGGCGTTCCTGCGCACAAGCGAGGTGGACGCGCAGGTCAACCGCTGGGGCGTGATGCAGCCCGCGTGGCCGCCGCTGGATGCGGCCCGGAATCTCTATATCCGGCTGTACCCGCGCATGGTAGAGATCCTGCAGCAGCTGGGCGCCTCGGGGTTCATGGCGATCCCCACGGAAAAGGACTTGAGCGGTCCCCAGGCGGAGACGATCCGGAAGTACTATCAGGCGGCCCGCGCCGACGCCGCCGACCGCATCAGACTCTTCCGGCTGGCCTGGGACATCGCCCTCAGCGCGTTCGGGTCGCGGCAGGTCCTGTACGAGCGGTTCTTCTTCGGAGACCCGGTCCGCATGGCCGGCGCGATGTTCAATTCCTATGACCGCGCGCCGTACATGGATCGGGTACGGGAGTTCCTCAGGCGGGCGGAGAAGGACGCGCCGGCGCTGGAACGGGCGAAGGCCAGCGGGCCGTGAGCGCGACGCATACGGGTGGCGCGAGAAGACGCCGGCAGGCACCGTGAGCACGTCCTCCTGGTTGTGCGGGTTTCTCCGCCGCTTCTCCCGGGTCCGGGGAAGGGACGCGGGGCAGGGACGGGACGGCCTCCCGCCGGTCGACCCGAAAGAGTTCCGGCGCGTGGTGGGACTCTTCGCCACGGGCGTCACCGTGGTGACGGCGGCGTCAAACGGGGGCGTCCGCGGCATGACCGCGAACGCCGTGATGTCCGTCTCTCTCGATCCCCTGCTGGTGTGCGTGTCCGTGGGCCGGCAGGCGAGAATGAACAAGGTTCTCGCCGGTGCCCGCGGGTTTGCGATCAACATCCTCACCGACGGCCAGAGGGCGCTGTCGCAGTACTTCGCCGGCCTGTGGCAGGGACCGCCGCCGGACTACCGGGTCGAAACCTGGATCGGCGGCCCGCGCCTGGTGGGATCCCTCGCGTCGATCGGGTGCGCGGTGCAGGACGTCCTCGACGGCGGTGACCACCGCCTGTTTGTGGGCCGGGTTCTCGCCGTCCACCGGAGCGAGGGGCAGCTATCCCCGCTCCTGTTCTTCGGCGGCCGGTATCACAGGCTGCCCGAGCCGGAAACGGCTCCGCGCGATCCGGTGGAGGTGTGGAAGCCGGAGGAGGTGCAGATCTTCTACGGAGAGTGATCCTCGTGAAATTCGACGCCGGTCACCCTGAGTTCACCGTCCTGCGCGCCGGGCACGCGGAGTTTCGCGTCACCAACCTGGATCGCGCACGGTCGTTCTACGTGGACCTGCTCGGATTCGTCGAAGAGGAATGCGACCGCGACCGCCTGTACCTGCGGGGTTACGAAGAGGTGGCGCACCACAGTCTGGTCCTGCGGCGGGCGGCGTCCCCGGGAGTGGGACACATCGCCTTCCGCGTGGCCGCCGAGGATGACCTGGACAGGCTCGAACACCTGCACCGGCGTCACTCGCTTCCCGTTCGCTGGGTCCGAAACGAGGAAGCCGGGCAGGGCAGGGCGTTGCGGGTCCAGGACCCGGCGGGACTGCCCGTGGAATTCTACCATGCCATGGACGGCGCCGAGCGGCTCCTGCAGCGGTTTGACCTGTACCGGGGCGCGTTCGTGATGCGGCTGGATCATTTCAACTGCCAGGTGCCCGATGTGGAGGCCACCGCCCGCTGGTACCAGCGCGACTTGGGGTTCGCGTGCTCGGAGTACACCGAGACCGCCGATGACCCGCCGGGCCTCTGGGCGATCTGGCTGCACCGCAAGCAGAATGTGCACGACCTGGCGCTGATGAACGGGATCGGTCCGCGGGTGCACCACGCCGGTTTTTGGGTGCAGGACCAGCAGAGCGTCCTGCGGGCGTGCGACATCCTGGCCGCGGCCGGCATGGCCGACCGGATCGAGCGCGGCCCCGGCCGGCATGGTCTGTCGAACGCGTTCTTCCTGTACCTGCGCGACCCCGACCACAACCGGCTCGAACTGTACACGGGCGACTACCTGATCGCCGATCCCGACTGGCGGCCGATCCGCTGGTCCATCAACGACCCGCGCCGCGCCACGTTCTGGGGGCACACCGCACCGCCGTCGTGGTTCGAGGAGGCGTCCCTCGTCGAGTCCATCGCCGACGGCTCCCTGATCGAGCCGCGCCCGCCCCGGCTGCGCGATCGCCCGGAATTTGTGACATAACCGCGTCTAAGGGGGATGAGAGCCATGCAACAGCTCCGACGGAGGTTCACCGGGATCGTCCTGGCCGCGGCGGTGGCCGCGGGACTGCTCCTGCCCGCCTGGCCCGTGCTCGGGCAGGGGGCGGCGATCAAGATCGGGACCGTGTTCGCCGTCACCGGCCCTGCCAGTTCGCTCGGCAAGCCGGAAAAGGACACCGCGGCGATGCTGCAGGCCCAGTACGCGGCCGAAGGCGGGATCGGCGGCCGGCCGGTGCAGATCCTCACCTACGACAGTGAGACCGACCCCACGAAGGCGCTCCTGCTCATGAAGAAGGCCGTGAGCGAGGACAGCGTGATCGCCGTCGTCGGCGGGACGACCAGCCCCGAGTCGCAGGCGATGGCCGACTACGCCATGCAGGTGGAGATCCCGTTCATGTCCGTGGCCGCCAGCACCACACTGAGCGTCCCGAGCCGGATGTGGGTGTTCCAGATGCCGCAGCGGAACAGCACCGCGGCGGCCAAAGCGATGGAGTACCTCGTCGGGGTTCACGCCAAGACGTTCGCCTTTCTGTATCGGAACGACGACTTCGGCCAGGACGGTCTCGTGGCGATGCAGACCTACGGCAGCCAGCGCGGGATCACGCTCGTGGACTCGGAACCGTTCGCGGCGGTCGACACCGACCTGAGCCCTCAGGTCGTCCGCGCGCGGGCCGCCAACCCCGACGCGATCGTGGTCTGGAGCACGCCGCCGACCGCCTCGATCGCGGCGAAGAATATCCGGCAGCTCGGGATGCAGGCGCCGATCCTGGAAAGCCACGGGATCGCCAACAAAGCGTTCATCCAGCTCGCGGGCCCGGCGGCCGAGGGGGTGGTCTTCCCCTCAGGCAAGCTCCTCGTCGTCGGGCAGCTCTCCGGCACCGACCCCCAGAAGCCGCTCCTCGAGAAGTACGGCCGGGACTTCGAGGCCGCCAGCCACTATGCCGCCAGCACCTTCGGCGGCCACGCGTTCGACGGGATCACAATGCTCATAGACGCCATCCGGCACGCAGGGCCCGACCGGGCCAAGATCCGGGATTACGTAGAGCACCTCCGTGGGTTCGTCGGAACCGGCGGCGTGTTCAACATGTCCCCCCAAGACCACAACGGCCTGTCCACCAAGGACATGGTGCTCGTCGCCATCCGCGACGGGACCTGGGTGATCTGGAAGTAGAGGGACCGAGCGGCCGGCCCGCCCCTGTGCCTACGGCGTGAGCCCAGGCTGCCGCACCCGTGCTGGCTCTCCTTCCTCAATTGCTCCTCACCGGCCTCACGGTCGGCAGCATCTACGCGCTCGTGGCCCTGGGGTTTGTCCTCATCTACAACGTCACGGGTTTTCTCAACTTCGCGCAGGGGGAGTTTTCGATGCTCGGGGCCCTCCTGTGCGCGACCGTCCTGACATGGCACCTTCCCCTCCCCCTCGCCGCCCTCCTCGCGGTTGCGGCGGTGTGCCTCCTGGGCGCTGCGACCGAGCGGCTGGCCGTGGAACCCGCCTATGGCAGCCACCCACTCACGCTCATCATCATCACCTTCGGTGTCTCGATGGCGTTCCGCGGCCTCGCCCTGATGGTCTGGGGCGCCGACCCCTACCCGCTCCCGGAGTTCAGCCCGGGTCCCGTGCTCGTGCTCCTCGGCGGCGTCCTCACCCGCCAGGCGCTGTGGGCGATCGGCTTCTCTATCGTGGTGGTGGGCGCGCTGTTCTTCTTCTTTGCGCACACGGTTCCGGGCGCCGCCGTCCGGGCCTGTGCCGATAACCCTTTCGCCTGCCGGCTCGTGGGCATCAGCCCCCGGCGGATGGCGCTGTTTGCGTTCACGCTGAGCGCCGGCCTCGGAGCCGCCGCCGGGATCGTCATCACCCCCATCACCGGGGCGACGTACGACATGGGCCTGACCCTTGGCCTCAAGGGGTTCGTCGCCGCCGTCATCGGCGGGCTCACCAACGCGCCCGCCGCCGTGGTGGGAGGATATCTCGTCGGCCTGATCGAGGCGCTGACGACCGGGTATCTCGCGCCCGGCTACGGCAGCGCTATCACGTTCCTGGTGCTCCTGGCCGTCCTCTTCCTGGAGCGGGAGGGCCTGCTTCACGGGGCGCGGCGGAGGCAGGCATGAGAGGGGACCGCAGCGAGAGAGTGCGCCGCGACCAGATCGGCGTGGCTCTTCTCGTGGTGGTCATGGCGGTCCTGCCGGTTCTTCTCTCAACGGCCTATGCCCTCACTCTGTTGAACGTCATCGGGCTCTATACGCTCGTCACCCTGGGGCTCATTCTCCTCGGATCCAGCGGCCAGGTCTCGCTCGGCCAGGCGGCCTTCTACGGGCTGGGAGCGTACGCGTCCGCGCTTCTGAGCAAGGACCTCGGGTGGCCTCCGGAGACGACGATCCCGCTGGCCATCCTCCTCGTCGCCGCGGCGGCGTACGTCGTCGGGCTGCCGACGCTGAGGCTGGCAGAGCATTTCTTCGTTCTGGCGACGCTGGGTGTGGGGATCATCGTCAACGTCCTCATGGTGCAATTGGTTCCCCTCACCGGGGGAGCGAGCGGACTTCGCGACATCCCCCCTCTCGTGATCGCCGGCGTGCGCGTCGCCACAGACCGGCAGTACTACTACCTGATCTGGACCCTCGTGGTCGTGGCTCTGATCCTTGCCCGCAACATCACATCCCACCGCACCGGACGGGCGCTCCGGGCGATCCTGGCCAGCGAGGTCGGGGCCGCGGCGCTGGGTATCGACGTCTCGCGGTACAAGATGCAGGCCTTCGTCCTCAGCGCTTCATACGCCGCCCTCGCCGGTGCCGTGTACGCGCACTACATCCGGTTCATCAGCCCCTCGCCGTTCTCGCTGTACGCCTCCCTCTTCTTCCTGATCATGGCGGTGGTGGGGGGCCTCACGAACATTTGGGGAGGCCTCGTCGGGGCGGCGGCGGTGACGGTCCTGGACCAGGTAATCCGGGCCCAACTTCCGCGAGTTCTTCCCCGGATCGGGGGGGAGTATCAGACCGCGATCTACGGGATCCTGCTGGTGCTGATCATGATCTTCTTTCCCTCGGGAATCGTCCGGGGAGCGCTGGACATCCGCCGTGCCCTGGGGCGGGTGCACGCCACCGGCCGCGCAGGGCACGGGGCAGCCGAGCCCGTGGACGGGGAATGAGCGCGTCTCTCCTGGATGTCCGGGATGTGTCGCGGCGGTTCGGCGGCCTCGTGGCTGTGCAGCGCGTCACCTTTTCTGTCGCATCCGGAGAGATCGTCGCGATTATCGGGCCGAACGGAGCGGGCAAGACCACCCTCTTCAACATCATCACCGGGCTGGTTGCGCCGACGTCCGGCGAGGTCCGGTATAGGGGGCTGCGGCTCACAGGCCTGCCCCCTGAGCAGATCGCATCCCTCGGCGTCATCCGGACATTTCAGAACCTGATCATCTTCAGCGAGATGACCGCGGTGGAGAACGTCATGGTCGGCTGCCACCGCTGGACCCGGACGGGGCTGGTGGACGCGGCGCTGGCCCTGCCGGCGACGGCGCGCGAGGACCGGCAGGTCTCCCAGGCCGCGCTGGAGTACCTGGCGTTGGTCGGGCTCCGCGCACGCGCCCGCGATCTTGCCCGCGACCTCCCGGTTGGCCAACAGCGACTCCTGGAGATCGCCCGCGCCCTCGCGGCGCGCCCCACGTCCCTGCTCCTCGATGAGCCGACGGCGGGCCTGAGCGCCGAGGAAGCGCGGCACCTCCTGGACGTGATCCGCCGCGTCCGGGCGGACGGCGTGACGTTCGTGGTGATCGAGCACAACATGGACGTGGTGATGGACGCGGCGGACCGCGTGATTGTTCTCGATTACGGGGAGAAGATCGCGGAGGGCACGCCGCAGGAGATCCAGCGGGATCCCCGGGTCATCGCCGCCTACCTGGGGGACGAAACGGAAGACGCGGACGCCGCGGCGCGGGGGGCGGGGGAGGTGGCCCATGAGCGGGGACTTCCGGACCGGGGCGCTCATTGAGCTCTCTGGTATCGTCACATGCCGCGGAGGGGTCGAGGTTCTCCACGGGATCGATCTGGACGTCCGGGAGGGCGAGGTACTGGCCTTGATCGGTCCCAACGGAGCGGGCAAATCCACGCTTCTCGGGACGATCGCCGGGATCTATCCTCCGGCGCACGGCCGCATCCGCGTGGCCGGGCGAGACCTGACAGGGTGTCCGGCCGAGGAGATCGTCCGGCTGGGGCTCTGCCTCGTGCCGGAGCGCCGCCAGATCTTCAACGGACTGACCGTCCGGCAAAACCTGATCCTCGGCGGGTATACGCGGTACTGGCGGGACCGGAAGAGCGTCCTGGCCGGCCTCGCGCTTCCGCTCCGCATTTTCCCCCTGCTCGCCGGAATGGCCCGACGGCCGGGCGGCACCCTGAGCGGAGGCGAGCAGCAGATGCTCGCGATCGGTCGGGGCCTCATGTCACGCCCGCGCATCCTCCTGTTGGATGAGCCCTCTCTCGGCCTCGCGCCCCGGGTCGTGCGCGAGATCATGCGCACCCTGCAGGACTTGCGGCGGTCGGAGGGGATGACGGTTGTTCTGGTCGAGCAGAACGTGAAGGCCGCGATGATGATTGCCGACCGCGTCTGCGTGATGGAGCGGGGCCGGATCGTCCTCCGCGGCGGGCCGGCGGATCTGATGGCGCACCCGGGTATTCGATCCGCGTACCTCGGGAAGGGATACGAGGTCGCCGGATGAGAGGTCATCCTGGAGCGTTCGTGGACCAGACGCTCGAGGGGATGGCGCGGGAGGATCTCGCCGCCTACCAGTGGCAGCGATTCACCCCCATGTGCGCGCGGATCTTCGAGACGAATCCCTTCTACCGCCGGACGTGGGAGGCTGCGGGACTCTACGATCCCCGGGAGATCCGCGGGTGGGACGAGTTCCGCCGCCTGCCGCTCACAACGAAGGCGGATTTGGTCCGCGATCAGAACGAGCACCCGCCGTACGGCACAGACCTGACGTATCCGCTCGATCGCTACGTCCGCCTCCATCAGACGTCGGGGACGACGGGCCGGCCGCTCCGGTGGCTGGACACCGCCGAGTCATGGGAGTGGTGGCTCCGCTGCTGGACGTTCGTCTACCGCGCCGCGGGGGTCGGCGCCGGGGACCGGATCTTCTTCGCGTTCTCGTTCGGGCCGTTCATCGGGTTTTGGGCGGCGTTCGATACCGCCCGGCGGATCGGCGCGCTTGCCATTCCGGGAGGCGGACTCGACTCGACTTTGCGGGTGCGGATGCTCGTCGAGACCCAGCCGACGGTGCTCGTGTGCACACCCTCGTATGCCCTCCGACTTGCCGAAGTGGCGCAAGCAATCGGCGTGGACCCCGTCGCACTCCCCATCCGCGTGTCCATTCATGCCGGCGAGCCGGGAGCCAGCATCCCGGCGACGCGGCAGCGCATCGAGGCCGCCTGGGGAGCGCGGTGCGTGGACCACACCGGGCTCACCGAGGTCGGCGCGACGGGCTTCACCTGCGCCGCCGGGGAGGTCCACCTCACCGAGAGCGAGTTCATCGCGGAAGTCCTGGATCCCGAGACCGGGGCCGTCGTCCCGGAAGGAGAGGGGGAACTCGTCCTCACCAACCTGGGGCGGGAGGGCTCCCCGGTGATCCGGTACCGGACCGGCGACCGCGTCCGGCTCGCCACCACGCGCTGCGAGTGCGGGCGGACGTTTGCGAGGATGGCGGGAGGCATCCTGGGGCGCGCCGACGACATGCTGGTCGTCCGGGGGATGAACGTGTTCCCCAGCGTGGTCGAGGACGTCGTCCGCGGGTTTGAGTGCGTCGACGAGTTCCGCATCGAGGTCCGCCGGAGAGCCGAGATGGCCGAGCTGCGGGTGGTGGTGGAGGTGGACCAGGCACGCCACGGCGCCGCCGAGATCGCGCGCACGCTGGAAGATCTCCGGGAACGCCTGCGGCTGGCCTGCGGTATCCGGATTGATGCGGATGCTGTGCCGGCGGGAGCGCTGCCGCGGTTTGAGTTGAAGGCGAGGCGAATCGTGCGGATCGAGTAGCACGGACATCACTCAGGTCGGGGGGGTGGACGGCATGTCAGCGGGTCGCAAAAGGCACGGGAAAATCACACGCCGGCAGTTGCTCCGAAAGGCGGCGATCGGCGGCGTTGCACTGGCCGCCGGCGCGCGTCTCGGGGGCGGCCGGCTCGCGGGCGGGATCGGCCTGCCCGCCGTGCTGGCCGCGGGGCCGGTCAAGGTCGGGCTCCTCGTCTCGTACTCCAAGGTCTACGGTCAGCTCGGCGAGGACATCACGAATGGAATGTCGCTGTACCTGGACAGCGTCAAGTGGAAGGGCGGCGACCGGCGGATCACGTGGATCCGGGAGGACGAGGAGATCGACCCGCAGGTCGGGGTGCGGAAGGCCCGGAAACTGATCGAGGCCGACGAGGTAGATCTCCTCACCGGCATCGTCAGCACGGCCACGGCCTACGCTATCCGTGACATGGTCCACAACTCAAAGACGCTCCTCCTCGTCAGCAACGCCGGCGGCAACCTCCTCACCCGGGCGCGGAAGAGTCCGTACATCTTTCGAGCCTCGTTTACGTCCTGGCAGGTCAGCTATCCGTTCGGGAAATGGTTCTTCGACAACGTCTCCACCTCGGCCGCCCTCACCGCGGCCAACTACGGCTTCGGGACGGAATCCATCGCCGCGTTCAAGGAGTCGTTCGTCCCCGCCGGTGGGAAGGTCCTCGGCGAGGTCTACCCGCCTCTCAACAACACCGACTACGCCCCCTACATCGCTCAGATCCAGAAGATGGCCCCGGAGGGCACCTACAACTTCTACAGCGGCAGCGATGCTGTGCGCTTCATCAAGCAGTCCGCCCAATACGGCATGATGAAGACCACCCGCGTCACCGGTGCGGGCTTCCTGGTTGAGCAGGACGTCCTGCCGGCCGAAGGCGAGGACGCGATTGGGATCTACAGCCCTCTCCACTGGGCTCTCACGCTGCAGAATCCCGAGAACCTGGCGTTCACGCACGCGTACAAAGACCGGTTCAACCGTGACGCCAGCGTCTTCGCGATGCAGGGGTACGATGCGGCGCGGGTGATCGTCGAGGCCCTCAACCGCTCCAACGGGGACGCCGCCAACCGGGACCGCATGATCGAGGCGCTGGCAAACGTCCGGTTCAGCAGTCCTCGCGGCCCGTTTGAATTCGACCCCAACACCCACAACGTTATCCAGACGATCTATGTCAGGCAGGTGCGGCACATCGGCAAGGGCATCGCCAACGTCGTGTTCGACAACCTCGGACGGATCGCCGATCCCGGGAAGTGACCGTGATCCGGCCCACGAAAGGGGGATGCTGCCAAGGGACGCAGCCGGCTCAATACCCGGTGAACTCCTCCGTGCGGATGTCGTCATCATTCACGCCGGCGCTATTCAGCACGGCCCGTAACCCTGTGACCATCGCTGCGGGCCCGGTGATGTAATAGATGGCGGAAACGACGCCCGTCAAATATTTCGACAGCATTTCGCGGGTGACGTACCCGGTTTCCCCGTGCCACGGGTGACGCAATTCCTCTACCTTTGTCATGGTGGCGACCAGACTGTAGTTCGGGTTCTCCCGCTGTAACGCGTCAAGTTCCTGGAGAAACGGGGCATCCTCGGGCCGCCGGTTAGAGTAGAACAGGAAGATGCGATGAGGTAACTTCTGCCTTGCGGCATTCCAGAGGATACTCCGGATGGGCGTGATGCCGATCCCCCCAGACGCGAACACAGCCGGCCGGGCCGGGGTATTGTGCAGCGTCAGGTTGCCAAGCGGCCCTTCGATTCGTACCTCGGTGCCACGAGGCATAGTCCTTAAGGTACGCTTGAAGGCCGTATCGCGGAGCCTCGTCGCGATCATGAGCGTCTCCTCAAATGGCGCGCTCGCGATGGAAAAGCTTCGCGTATCGCCCTCGGCGTCTGTCTCCGGCGGGTTGATCAGCGTCATGTCGACAAATTGACCAGCCTTAAAGATCCAGCCCGCGGGCTTCTCAAACCGGAAAGCCATGGTGCGCTCAGCCACTTCCCGGCCGCCGAGCAGTTTGGTCGTGAAGCCCCGCGACGCCTCCTCAGTGGTCATGCGCTCTCCCCCCTCCTTGCGGTACCGCTTTTGATTATCTCCCGTCGGGGTCGTGAGACACCACTTTCAATACGAAGGCAAAGGGAGACCGTCGTCAAGTAAAGAAAGCGTGAGGCATTATTGTGACGTTCTACCTCCTGCAGGCGCTGAACGGGCTCGCCTACGGCATGCTGCTGTTTCTCCTGGCCGCCGGGCTCTCGCTCGTCTTCGGCCTGATGGAAGTCGTCAACCTGGCCCACGGCGGGTTCTACATGCTCGGCGCCTATCTCGGACTCTCACTCGTGCGGTGGACAGGATCGTTCTGGATCGCCCTCCTCGCCGCGCCATTCATCACCGCCGCGGCCGGGTTCCTGCTCGAGTGGGAGTTCCTCCGGCCGCTCTACCGCAGAACGCACCTGGACCAGATCCTGCTCACCTTTGGGTTCGCATTCGTCCTCACCGATGTGGCCCGGTGGCTCTGGGGCGCCGGCGTCCAGTCCCTCGCCGCCCCGCCGGGGCTGGACCGGTCCATCCCGATCCTCGGGACGCTCTTTCCCGCCTACCGTCTCTTTGTCATCGCGCTCGGAAGTGCACTCGCCCTCGGGCTGTGGCTCGGCCTGGGCCGCACGCGCCTGGGCGCCATCGTGCGGGCCGGCGTCGCGAACAAGGAGATGACCCAGGCGCTCGGGATCGACATCGGGATGGTGTTCACCGGCGTGTTCGCGTTTGGGACGGCGCTCGCGGGCCTCGCCGGCGTCGCCGCCGCGCCGATCCAGGGGGTGTTTCCTGGGGTCGACTTCGAGACGCTCATCGTCACCTTGATCGTCGTGGTGGTCGGCGGGCTCGGGACCCTCAACGGGTCGTTCTGGGGAAGCCTCCTGATCGGTGAGGCCGACACGTTCGGCAAGACCCTCGTGCCGCAGGCCGCCCTCATTATCATCTACCTGGTAATGGCCGCGGTGCTGCTGATTCGACCGGCCGGTCTGTTTGGAGGACGGGCCCGGTGAGGCGCGGCGGATGGCTGGGGGCGGCCATCGTCCTCGTCCTCATTCCGGCGGTGCTGCCCCGGTACGTGACGGCCACCGCGACGGAGATCCTGATCTTCGCCATCTTCGCCATGAGCCTGGATCTCCTCGTCGGGTATACGGGCCTCGTCTCCCTGGGCCACGCCGCCTTCTTCGGGATCGCCGCCTACACGGTCGGGCTCGTAAGCCTCCACGGGAATGCGCCCCTGGTCTTGACCCTTCCCGCCGGCATCGCGGCCTCGGCGGCGGCGGCGCTGCTCGTCGGCGTCTTCGCTCTGCGCGCCACCGGCGTCTATTTTCTGATGCTGACGCTCGCCTTCGCGCAGATGGCGTATGCGGTGGCCTACCAGGGGGCGGCTGTGACAGGGGGAACGAATGGACTGTCGGGCATCCCCCGGCCCGCCGTTCCGGGGCTGGAGTTTACCGGGGCGATCCCGTTCTACTACCTGGTGCTCCTCCTCTTCACAGCCGCGGCGCTCCTCCTCAGACAGATCACCGGATCGCCGTTCGGAGCGGCGCTCGTGGGAGTGCGCGAGAATGAGCCGCGGATGCGGGCGATGGGGTTCGACACGTTCCGGCTCAAGCTCGGCGTCTTCGTCATCGCCGGCGCCGCCGCGGGACTCAGCGGCACCCTGTACGCGTACTACAATGGCTTCGTCTCTCCCGACGTCCTGTACTGGACCACGTCGGGGCAGGTGCTGATCATGGTGCTCCTCGGCGGGACCGGGACGCTCGCAGGACCCGCCCTGGGCGCGGCCGCGGTGCTGCTCCTGCAGAACCTGGTCAGCTCGTACACGGAGCGATGGACGATGATCCTGGGCGCGGCGTTCATCGTGGTGGTGCTGGCGGCTCCCCGGGGGCTGCTCGGCCTCCTCGCCGGACGATGGGCGCGCTCCTCGTGACCGAACGTCTCACCCGGCGGTTCGGGGGGATCGTGGCCCTCCGCGGCGTCAGCCTTGAGATCGAAGCGGGGGAGCGCCATGCGGTGATCGGCCCGAACGGTGCGGGCAAGACGACGCTGTTCAACGTCATCAGCGGTGAGCTCGCGCCCACCTCGGGCCGCGTCCTGCTTGAGATGCGCCCCATCACCGGCCTTCCCCCGCACCGGATCGCCGCCTTCGGTGTGGCCCGCACGTTCCAGCGCCACAACCTCCTGCTCAACCTCACCGCCCTGGAGAACGTCCGCCTTGCGGCGCAGGCCCGCACGGCTGCGACGCGCCGGCTCCTGACGTCCACAGCGCGCCTGACCCACCTCCGCGAGGAGGCGCTGGCCCTCCTCGCCCGGATGGGACTTGAGGGCCGGGACGCCGTCCCGGCTCGGGCGCTTTCCCACGGTGAGCAGCGCCAGCTGGAGATCGCCCTCGCACTGGCCGGCCGGCCCCGGGTTCTTCTTCTCGACGAGCCCACCGCGGGCATGTCTCCGGCCGAGACGGCGCGGATGACCGCGCTTCTCTCCCGTCTCGGGCGTGATCAAACCCTCGCCGTCATCGAGCACGACATGGACGTCGTGTTCGCCCTCGCCGACCGGATCACCGTGCTGCACCTGGGCCAGGTCGTGGCCTGTGGAGCGCCGGAGGCGGTGCGGGCCGATGCCCGCGTCCAGGAGGTCTACCTCGGCAGCGGGGAGGCGGCGCACGCATGAACGTTCCTGCCCCCCATGGCCCGGCATGCGCTCCCGGCGAGGAAGGTGCGGGAAGATCGGTCGGGCACGCGCACTCTCCCCTCCTGATGATGCGGAACGTGCACACCTACTACGGCGACGCCCACATCCTGCAGGGCATCAGCCTCGCAACGGACGCGGGCAGGATCACTTGTCTGCTCGGCCGCAACGGCGCGGGAAAGACCACGACGGTCCGGACGATCATGGGGTTCACCCCGCCCCGAGCTGGGGTCATCACCTTCGCCGGCCGCGAGATCACGGGTGGGGCGCCGCACCGGACCGCTCGGGCCGGGATCGCGCTGGTCCCGCAGGGACGGGGAATCTTTCCTGATCTGACCGTCCGCCAGCACCTCGCCCTGGCGTACCGGCCGGGCGGGTGGACGCCGGAACGCGTAAGCAGGCGATTCCCTATTCTCAGCGAGCGGGCCGGGCAGCCGGGTGGGCTGCTCTCGGGCGGTGAGCAGCAGATGCTGGCGATCGGGCGGGCCCTCGTCATGGGGCCCCGCCTGGTGATCATGGACGAGCCGACCGAAGGACTGGCCCCGCTCTTTGTCGCGCGTGTGCGGGAGGTTCTTCAGGACGTGCGCCGGGAGGGGATCGGGATTCTCCTGGTTGAGCAGAGTCTCCCCCTGGCTCTGGCGGTCGCGGACCGGATCTATGTGCTCAACAAAGGCCGGGTGGTCTTCGAGGGAACCGCGGACCAGCTGCGTGCAGACCCGGGGTCCCGGCAGCAGTACCTGGGCGTCTGATTTCCCGAACGAACTGCTTCGCCTCCCTGGCGATCTGACCCAGTGCGCTCTCTCACACGACGACCCACTCCTTCATCAGCGTCCGTGACCAGGGTCGGGGCGCTTTCCCTTGATGACACGGACGAGATCGTCGACTCGGTCCCCTTCGCCCGGATCACCGTCATTTAGATCT
>DASUDA010000209.1:0-3690 GCA_036275835.1 bacterium
GCGCCGGTCTTGGGTGGCTATCCGTCCTCCGCCCGCATCTTCCTCCCTGAAGGCCGAGCCCCCCGCGCCGGCGAGGTGCTGGTGCAGCGCGATCTGGCCCGCTCCCTGCGGACCATCGCGGACGACGGCCCTCGGGTCTTCTACGAGGGCCCCTTAGCCGGCAGGATCGCCGCGTATTCGCGGTCTCACGAAGGGCTCCTCGACGCCCCGGACCTGGCCTCACACCGGTCCGAGATCGCTGCTCCCCTCTCCATCACCGCCGGCGACCTGGTGATCTACACGACGCCGCCTCCCTCCCAGGGTTTCCTGCTGCTGGAAATGCTCAACATCCTGGCGCACGATGACCTGGGGGCGCAGCCGTGGGGGTCGCCGGACGCTGTCCACCTGGCGGTCGAGGCGAAGAAACTCGCGTTTGCCGACCGCCTGGCCTATGTCGGGGATCCACGCTATGTCCACAACCCGCTCGACCGCCTTCTTGACCCGGCGTACGCCCGCCACAGACGGCGCGCTCTCGATGCCCGGCGCGCGCAGGAGAGGGTATCCCCGGGCGCGATCCACGAGCACGCGGGCGACACGACCGCCTTCGTGCTCGCCGATGGAACGGGAAATGTCGTGAGCTATATCACCAGTCTGTCGAACCTGTTCGGCTGTGGGGAGGTCGTCGACGGAACCGGCATCCTCCTTAATAACCGGGCCGGGCGGGGGTTTACGCTCGAGCAGGGCCACCCGAACGTCATCGCCCCCGGCAAGCGGACGATGCACACGCTGATGGCGTTTCTGGCAACGCGGAGGAGTCGGCCGTTCCTGGCCTGGGCGACCCGCGGCGGGGACGGCCAGGCGCAGTGGAACTTTCAAGTGTGGAGCAACATCGTGCACCACCGCTTGGACGTTCAGGAGGCCGTGGAACGGCCCCGATGGCTTAGTTTCCCGTCCACGGACCCGGCCGCTGTTGGCTCTCCGTTCGAGCTGCGGATGGAAGCGGGCTTCCCCGCCGAAACGTACGAGGAACTGCGCCGCCGCGGGCACCGGGTCGCGGCGACGCTCCGCACGAGCGGCGGGGTGCAGATCATCCAGGCGGACGAGAGCCGGGGGTTCTACGCCGGCGGGTCTGATCCGCGGGCGGGTGGGTGTGCGATCGGTTTCTAGATGAACGCAGCATGGAGGGGAAGATGGCCGACGTCCGGCGTGAACGCACACTGATCCTCATCAAACCCGACGGGATCCAGCGCGGCCTCGTCGGGGAGATTCTGGGGCGTCTCGAGCGCGCGGGCCTCAAGATTGTCGCGCTCAAGATGGTCCAGGCCGAGCGCCGCGTGCTGGAGCGTCACTATCCCACGGATGAGGAGTGGGTGCGCACGGTGGGGGGAAAGACCCGAGAGGCGTTCCAGAGCTACGGGATGGACGTGCGGGCTCTGATGGGCACAGACGATCCGGTCCAGATCGGCCGGCAGGTTCGCGGGTGGCTGATCGATTTCATGCAGACCACCCCGGTGGTCGCCGCGATCCTCGAGGGGGTGCACGCGGTGAGCGCCGTCCGGAAGATTGTCGGCAGCACGCTCCCCGTGTTCGCCGAGCCGGGGACGATCCGGGGAGACTTCTCCGTGGACGCTCCAACCGTGGCCAACGAGGGACGCCGGCCGGTCCGCAACCTCATTCACGCCGCCGGGAGCGTGGAGGACGCGGCGCGCGAGGTCGCGCTCTGGTTTGGCGCCGGTGAGATCCATACATACCGCCGCGCCGACGAAGCGGTGATGTTCGGTGAATAGCAAGAGGGGGAAGAATACAAGTAGGTGGGACAGACGGCGGTGAGGGCCGGCGTTACGCCGGTGGCAGTCGCAACGGGAGGCGCGGGCTCATGCACACCACGGTGTTCCGGACAGCCATCCCGTTCGCCGCTTCCAGCCTCCTCGCCCTCACGCTCGCCCCGGCCGGGGCGGCGGCGACGGACGTGTGGGTTCCCGCTGGCACCCGGGTCGCCCTGACATTCGTCACCCCGGTGGATTCCGACGTCGTCACCCCCGGCGCCGAAGTCCGCTTCAAGGTCTCCGCAGACGTCGTCGGGGGGCGATACGTCATCATCCGGGCGGGGACGCCGGTGGGAGGGACCGTGACGAAGGTGACCAAGCCCGGGATGTTCGGCGCAAGTTCGGAGGTCGTGATCGGGTTCATCGCGGTCACGGCGGTGGACGGCCGCCCGATCTCGCTCCAGGATGTGACCATCTCCAAGACGACCATCAACAACGCGCGCGCGGGGGCGGCGGGTGCCAGCGCGGCGGGCGCCCTGATCCTCGGCCCGGTGGGCCTGCTCGCCGGCGCCCTGGTCAAGGGAGGCTATGTGAGCGCTCCCGCCGGTGCGGTGGTCGTCGACACAACAACCATAAGCGTTAACGTCCAGGCACCGTAGCGGCACAGCAACGCGCCGCGTCGCGATGGTGGCCTGCGCTCCTCGGCGTAAATTGACGGACCCCGCGGGCGGATAGTCCCACGTCACGTCCTGGGCACCTGGACAGGATTCACCCATAAAAGCTGCCGGTGTCCCGGGACCCGCTCCAGATACAGGCTCAGGTTCGCGGCGCGTCTGACCCCCGTGGCAACTGGGCACGAACAGGTGGAGGGCGGAACCGCCCTGCCCCTTCCGCCAAGGAGCTCACAACGGATGACGGAGCAGGCCGCGCCGATTCTAAACAAGCGAGCACGAGGGAAAGTCCCCCCGACGGAGCATGACAAAGCCCTCGGCTTCTTGGCGCGCTTAATGGGCGATTTTATGGCAGTCCTCAGCCTGCCAAACCTCGTCACACGCGTTTTGGACTCTTTACGAGACGAGTTTGGGTTCGACTCCTGCACGGTTGCGCTGCTCGACGAACACAATCCAGACGTCCTCACGCTCGTGGGAGGCACGGGCATTCGAACCGGCTTCCTGGGTTTGGTCATCCCCCAAGGGCAGGGCCTCCACTGGGCGGTCATGGAAGCCAAAGCACCGCTGTATGTCCCCGACATGCACGCTGACCCGCGCGTGTTCCGGCGGGAAGAACGCATCCGGTCAGGAATCTACGCGCCGCTGGTTGTGCAGAGCCGCCCGATCGGCGTGCTGAGCGCTCACCGCGGCAGGGTTGACGCGTTTCCCGCAAGCGACCTGAACCTCTTGACCATCGTCGCCGGGTACCTGGCGGGAACGTTCGAGGTCGCCCGATTATACGAGGAGACTGACCGCCGGCTCCACCAATTACAGGCCCTACGTGAAATCGACAGAGCCATCACCGGGAGTCTCGACGTACGAGTCACCCTCAATGTGTTATTGGAAAACGTCACCGCGCAGCTCCACGTGGATGCCGCCGAGGTCTTGTTGTTTAATCCCCATGCGCACACCCTCGAGCATGGCACTGGCCGCGGCTTCCGCAGTTCAGCGTTTAATACGATTCAGCTGCGCCTGGGGGAGGGGCACGCCGGGCGCGCCGCCATTGACCGGCGCGTCGTCAATATCCCGGACCTCACCAAAGAGCCGGGAGGATTCGACCGCGCCCGGCCTGTCGCGAAGGAAGGGTTTGTTGCCTACTACGCGGTCCCGCTCATCGCGAAAGGGCAGGTGAAGGGCGTCCTCGAGCTCTTCCACCGGTCGCCGCTCAGCATCACCCACGAGTGGTTGCTGTTCCTCGACGCCCTCGCCGGTCAGGCCGCCATCGCCATCGACAA
>DASUDA010000210.1:0-15618 GCA_036275835.1 bacterium
CGATATCACGGAGGCTCAGATGTTTACAAACTTTTGGACGGTGGCTTCTGACGGTACTGGGACGCTCTTTAGACAGAAGACGGGTGCCGCCTATGTGCCCTTAAGCGACATTAGCACTGTCTCCATCCGAAAGGCTACTCCGGGGCAGAATCCGCCGTTCTTTAACATCCTGCAAGCATGTGGTGAGATTCATCGAAATCCCTAAGTGTACCCGAGTTTGTGAGTGACCTTGAGGCGCGGCCGGGAGGTCGGGGTTAAGTGTCCAAACTCAGGAGTTCCCACCCAGCATAATCGCGATCGCCGAAGGAGAGCGTGGACATGGACATTAATTTCAAAAATGCAAGTCTCAGATTATAAGCATGATTGCCGAAATGACACTTCGATCGCCACGCGTCGATCGCAGTACGGGCGCTGTCCCGCCGCATCTACCCAGAGAGCTCAACTCTTAACTGCGCTTGGTCAAGACCACGTGGGTCGCCTTTGGCGTGGACACGTGCTCGGCGCATTGGTAACCGAGCTTGACCATGTCGATATCCGCGAACAGTTGCTCGCCCGACCCGAGAAGGATCGGCGAAATGGCGAGATGGAGATGGTCGATCAGTCCGGCGCGCAGAAACTGTCGGATCGTGGCAACGCCTCCCCCAATGCGAATGTCTTTTTCGTTTGCTGCGGCGGAAGCCCGTTCTAGAGCAGCATGAATCCCGTCGGTAACGAAATGGAACGTAGTCCCGCCGGCCATCGAAATGGGGACGCGTGAGTAGTGGGTCAGCACGAACACTGGCGTGTGGTACGGCGGGTTTTCACCCCACCACCCTTTCCAGGTTTCGTCAGGCCAGGGCCCTCGGACAGGCCCAAACATGTTGCGACCCATGATCCATGCTCCGATATTTTCGAAGCCGCGAGCGGCAAAATCATCGTCAATTCCCGTTGTTCCGCCGTCTTTTCCACGTATCCGTTGAAAGGCGCGAGTCGGAAACATCCAGCCGTGCAACGCCAGGCCGCCAGTCCCGAGTGGATTCTCAAGGCTTTGACTTGGCCCAGCGCCGTACCCATCGACCGAAATCCCAAACGCATGGACTCTCAGCTTAGGCATGAGCCAACGCCTCCTCCTGACGCGGCTTCGACGCCGCCCTGTCCGAACGGTTCAGGGGGATTGACCGGCGCCGGCCGCCTGTCGGTTCGGCTCGCTATATGGTCGAGCGGGCACACTCGAAATCGACATTGCCCGCAGGCCAATTGCGGCCTCTCCAAGGGTTTTTGGTAACAGTCCCCCACATACCGCCGCCAAGCGGGAAGGAGCCGTGAATCATCAAGCTTAGCAATCTGCGCTGCCCGCCTGCGGGCCGAGACGAGTTCTGCCTTGAGATTGCCGGGGAGTTCGTCCACAATGCCCGGCGCGCGAAAAGCTAAGCCTCCCTGAGCCTTGCGCTTTGAACAGGGCAATATGATCAACGTCGAAGCCAGGTCGAATGCAGGTACAAAGTGATCCCTGTTTAGGAGGAATGCAGGATCCGATTATCCGGCGGCGCTTCGGACATACGGGGCGGGATCCTGATCGAAGAGCCGTTTGCAGCGGGCGCAGCAGAAGTAGAAACTCCTCCCCAGCACGTCCGAGCGGTACCGCACGGAGGCGATCTCCACCGACATGCCGCAGACCGGATCCGTGGCCTCGGCCCCGCCGCTCTTATCCGCCTCGGCGACCGGACTCCGTTGGCGCTGTTCATTAGAGAGCTGGACGATCTCTGCGAGGATGCTCGCGGCGACCTCGGCAGGGGTCACCGCGCCGATATCGAGCCCCGCGGGAGACTTGAGCCGACGGAGCCGGTCCGGCGGGACCCCCCGTGCCCGCAACGCGTCCACGATCGCTCCCGCCCGCTTCCGGCTCGCCACCAGGCTCACATAGCGGGCCTCTGTGCCCAGGGCCCATTCGAGCGCGTCCTCGTCAGCGATCCCGTGGGTCACGACGACGATGAAGGTCTGTGGGGTGACGCCGAGTTGTGCCAGCCGGTCGACCGAGGGCTCGGCGGATGCCAGGGTCACGGTGAAATCCATGGTCTGGCCGAGTTTCGCCAGGGTATCGGCCACCGGGCCCTTCCCAATCAGAAGCAGCTGAAGCTTCGGCAGGACCGGCTCGACGAAGATCTCCAGGGTACCGCCGCTGTGACATGTCATCGCGTGTTTCAGCACGCCCTCCCGGTTCTCGAGTTCCGTACCGCCCTCGCCGACGAGCGCGATGAATCGCGGCTGTCCATCCTCCAGGGCCCGGAGCGCCTCCTTCACGATCACAGGCTCGGTGCAGCTGCCTCCGATCCACCCGGCCACGGTTCCGTCCTTCCGAATGAGCGCCTTGGCACCAGGTTTTGCCGAGGTCGGACGGTCGCACCGCACGACCGTGGCCAGCGCAAACGGTTCACCTTTCAGGGTGAGCGCATGAGCGAGTGCGAACATCTCGCCGGTCACGGGTGTCTCCGACTGGTATCATCCACCGTCTGTGCCGCCCAGGAGCCGCCGGACCGCGCGCCCCACGGTCTCCCCGACCGCCTTGGCGCCCAGCGAGAGCGCGTTGACCGCCTTGGGATCAGCGCCCACGGGGGGCGCGCCTTCGGACGTGGAGTCTGCAGAGGCTTCCAGCTTCCTGCGCGCCGCCGATGCGAACTGCCGAAAGATCTGGGTGGAGACGCTCTCGATCATTCCACGCCCCATCTGCGCGAGGATCCCGCTGATGTTGACGTCGGAGCGGATCACGACCGCGGTCTGCCCCCCGTCTGTGGGGACGAGGCGGCTCAGCATGCGCATCTCCGCCCCGCCCTTGCCTTTGACGTCCTGACCGCGGCCGACAACCTCCGCCTCCAGGCGCTCGGGGTCCAACCGCTCGAAGCGGACCTGGCCCTTGTAGGCCGCCGTCACCGGGCCGACCTTGACGGTCACCGTGCCCTCGTAGGTCCGGTCGTCGATCTTCGATGTGATCGCCGCCCCCGGCAGGCACTCCGCCACCTGATAGGGATCCGTCAGAAACGCCCACACACGGTCGGGAGACGCGTTGACGCTGAACTTCTGCTCGATCGTCATGCCCATGGCATCACACCCTATTCGCTGACGTTCTTTTCTCGGAGGAGCTTCCAGACCTTGGCCGGCGTGATCGGGATGTCGATGTGGCGCACGCCCAGATGCCACAGCGCGTCCACGACCGCGTTGGCGATCGCGGCCGGGGCGCCGACGGTGGCCGACTCGCCCACGCCCTTCGCCCCGAGTGGATGGTGCGGCGAGGGGGTGGTGGTTTTGTCGGTTTCCCAGTTGGGCGTTTCCACGGCGGTGGGCAGCAGGTAGTCCATGAAGCTCCCACCGTGAATGTTGCCTTCCTCGTCGTAACTAATCTCTTCAAAGAGCGCGGGCGCGAGCCCCATCGTGAGGCCGCCGTGGATCTGCCCCTCCACGATCATCGGGTTGATGATGTTGCCGCAGTCGTCCACGGCCACGAAGCGCCGCACCTTCACTTCACCTGTCCCTTTGTCGATGTCCACCACGCAGATATAGCTCCCAAACGGGTAGGTGAGGTTTGGCGGGTCGTAGTACGAGACGGCCTCGAGCCCCGCCTCCATTCCCTGGGGATGGTTCGTGTAGGCGGCAAAGGCGATCTCCTGGATCGTCTTGGCTCGCTGCGGGCTCCCCTTGACGGAGAATTTCCCCGGTTCCCAAACCAGGTCGTCTTCGGCCGCCTCGAGGAGGTACGCGGCGATCTTCCGGGCCTTGTCCCGGATCTTGCGGGCCGCCATCGCCCCCGCGGCTCCGGCCACGGGGGTGGACCGGCTGGCGTATGTCCCCAGACCGTAGGGAGCCGTGTCGGTATCGCCTTCCTCCACCTGGACGTCCGCCGCCGGAATGCCCAGTTCTTCCGCGATGATCTGGGCGTAGGTGGTCTCGTGTCCCTGGCCCTGGGACTTGGTCCCGAACCGGGCGGTCGCCTTGCCGGTGGGGTGGATCCGGATCTCCGCGCTGTCGAACATCTTGATGCCCAGGATATCGAACTGTTTCGAGGGTCCCGCCCCCACGATCTCGGTGAAGCTCGAGATGCCGATCCCCATCAACTCGCCGCGCTTTCGCTTCTCAGCCTGCTCCTGCCGGAGCTCCGCGTAGCCGATCTTGTCCATGGCTTTGCGGAGGGCGCCGGCATAATTGCCGCTGTCGTATTCCCAGCCCAGGGCCGACTTGTACGGAAACTGCTCCGGCCGGATGAAGTTCTTCAGCCGGAATTCGGCGGGATCCACCCCGAGCTGATGCGCCATCACATCCGCCATCCGTTCGATGGTGAGTACCGCTTCGGTCACGCGGAAGGAGCAGCGGTAGGCGATCCCCCCGGGCGGTTTGTTCGTGTACACACCGTCGACTTCCACGTGGGCCGCCTTGAAGTCGTACGACCCGGTACAGATGTGGAAGAGGCCGGCGGGGAACTTGGACGGATTGGCCGCGGCGTCGGCGTAGCCGTGATCGGCGATAGTCTTGATCCTCAGCGCCGTCAGCGTACCGTCCTTCTTCGCCGCGAGCTCGGCCGTGATGTGGTAGTCGCGGGCGAAAGAGTCCGCCTGGAGGTTTTCCATGCGGTCCTCCATCCACTTCACCGGCTTCCCCGTCAGAACGGACGCCGCGACGGCGATCACGTAGCCGGGATACACCGGCACCTTGCCGCCGAAGCCGCCGCCGATATCGGGCGAGATGATCCGAATCTTGTGCTCCGCCAGGCCGACGTGCCCGGCCACGAGCGCAAACACCGTGCGGATGGCATGCGGCGCCTGGGTCGTCATCCAGACGGTCAGCCTACCCTGCACTCTGTCGAAATCGGCGATGCACCCGCATGTCTCGATCGAGGCCACGTGGATGCGCGGGATGTAGATGTCCTCCTTGACCGTGACCTCGGCGTCTCTGAAGGCGCGATCGGCCGCGCCTTTGTCTCCCCACTCCCAGTGCCAGATGTGGTTGTCCTTTTTGTCCTTCTTGTCTGTCCGCAGGACCGGAGCCCCGGGCTCAAGCGCCTTCTTCGGGTCCACGACGACGGGCAGCGGATCGTACTCGACCTCGACCGCCGCGGCGCCGTCGGCGGCGATGTAGCGCTCGGTCGCCAGGACGGCGGCCACCTCCTGCGCCTGATACATCACCTTGTCGACGGGGAGCACCATCTGAGTGTCCGACATGAGCGTCGGCATCCAGTGGAGATTGTACTTGGCCAGGTCCTGGCCGGTGATCACCGCCAGCACGCCCGGGATTGCGAGGGCTTTCGACGCATCGATCTTCGTGATCTTGGCGTGCGCAAACGGGCTTCGGACGATGTCCAGATACAGCATGCCGGGAAGCTGAATGTCGTCTACGTAAGTGCCCTTACCCCGAATGAAGCGCGGGTCTTCCTTGCGCTTCACGGAATGCCCCATCCCTCCGACTTCGGCGGACGTCTTTGGCGCCATCACGCGCCTCCCTGCCGCAGCTTCGCGGCGGCATACTGGATGGATTTTACGATGTTGACGTACCCCGTGCAGCGGCAGAGGTTGCCGGAGATCGCCCAGCGGATGTCTCCTTCGCTCGGGCTCGGAGTCTTCTTCAGAAACGCATAGCTCGTCATCAGCATTCCGGGGGTGCAGTACCCGCACTGGAGCCCGTGCTCCTGCGTGAACCCCTCCTGCACCGGATGGAGCTGTCCATTTTGCTCCAGCCCTTCGACCGTCATGATCTCCTTCCCGTGGGCCTGCACGGCGAAGACTGTGCAGGACTTGACCGGGCGCCCGTCGAGGAGGACGGTGCATGCCCCGCAGTGGGTGGTGTCACACCCGATATGGGTGCCCGTCAGCCGGAACACCTCTCGGATGAGGTGCACGAGCAGGAGCCGTGGCTCTACCTCCGCTTCGCGCTTCTCGCCATTGATGCTGACCCGGACGAGCATCGCGCTCACCGTCCCCCGCCGGCGCGTGCGAGTGCCTTCCGCAGCGCGCGGGCCGTCAGTACCCGCACCAGATCCCGCTTGTACTCGGCCGGGCCGCGATAGTCCGAGGTGGGCTCGCACTCCTCCGCGGCCAGCCGTGCCGCCTGCGTGATCGCCCCCTCGTCCACCCGCTTGCCCTGGAGATACGCTTCGGCGCTGCCGGCCTCGATCGGCGTGGGCCCCACGTTGGTCAGGCCGATTCCTGCCCGATCGCAGATCCCGGTCGGACCGAGCGTCAGGTACACCGCCACCCCGGCGGTGGCGAAGTCCCCCACCTTCCGCTCGAGTTTCAGGTAGGCCCCGCCGCTGCGGGATGGAGGGACGGGAATCCTGACTTCCGTGAGGACCTCGCCGGATGCAAGGGCAGTCGCGAAGGGCCCCGAGAAGAACTCGCTGATCGGGATGCGCCGTTCTCCCTGCGATCCGGCGGCCACCACCTCCGCGTCCAACGCCAGCATCACCGCTGGATGATCGTTTGCCGGGTCGGCGTGGGCCAGGTTGCCGCAGACCGTGGCTAGGTTCCGCACCAGAGGATCCGCGATGACCCGGCTGGCGTCATGAAGAATCGGATAACGGGATCGAATGAGATCGGACCCATCAAGATCGGCCTCGCGGGCCAGCGCTCCGATTCTCAGGACTCCGTCGTCTTCCCGCACATATTCCAACCCCGGGACCCGATTGATGTCGACCACGTGTTCCGGAGTCGCGAGCCGCAGCTTCATCAGGGGGATCAGGCTTTGCCCCCCCGAGAGGATTTTTGCTGCGTCCCCATAGCGGACCAGCAAGGCCGTGGCTTCCGCAATCGAGGCGGGGGCGTGGTACTGAAAACTTGCGGGGATCATCGTCGCCTCCTCTTGGATCTACTTCACAGGAACAGAAGATCCATGCCCGGCGTCAACGACCGAAGAGTGGGGTGAAGAAGCAACCTTATGCCCGGAATTTCCGCTTTAGCTTTTCGACTCATCTTCAGTGTGCACCTGCACACCTCGTATGGCCTTTTCCGCAACGACGACTTGGAAGATCTGGTTATTTCAAACCCTCCGCGGGAGTTACGTTAATAGCGGATTGTGCTCGACTATTGTGAAGATATTGTGAAGAAGAGCTTACGTCCGGCGGTAGAACCACCTCTCCAGGTCGCGGCCCCGCACCCGCACGATCGTTGGGCGTCCATGAAAGCACGAGAACGGGTCGCGCGCCCGCGCGAGATCCTCGAGAAGGCGCGCCATCATCTGGGCGTCCAGGCGGTCTCCGGCACGCACCGCCGTGTGGCAGGCGGTAGCAATGGCCAGGCGCTCCTCGAGGTCCCGGCCCGCGTGAGGACTGGTCTCGGCGCCGAGGTCGCGCAGGCACGCCCGGAAGAGCTCGCTGGGCGCTCTTTGGGCCGCGATCACCGGGACCGCGGAGAGTCGCACCACTCCCCGCCCGAAGGGCTCGACCTCGAATCCGAGGGCGCGCAGCCCCGACTCCGCCTCGGATAAGAGCGCCTCTTCGGCCCGGCTGATCTCGAGCACAACGGGCGTGACGAGACCCTGCGCCCGCACACCGCCGGCGTCGCCGCGATCCATCAACCGTTCGAACAACACCCGTTCGTGGGCGGCGTGCTGGTCAATGAGGATCAGGTCGCCGCCGGACTCGCCCACGAGATATGTGAGGGCCAGTTGTCCGATCAGGCGAATCTCGGGCCACGCTTCTTCCGGCTCCTCCGCGCTCCATAACGCACTGGGAAGAGGCGGCGCCGCCTCTCTGTCAGAGTCCCGGGGCTCCGCAGCCCACGGCGGTACCTCCGGCGCGAAAGGCGTCCCCATCGCCGGGGCGCTGGAAGATGTCCCGGCGTCTTCGCTCGCAATGCCCGTGCCCCGGACGATGTGCACGAGCGGCGTCTGGCGCAGCACCCCCCGGACCGCACGGACGACCGCGCCGAACACGGCGGCCTCGCGGACGAACCTGACCTCGGTCTTGCGCGGATGGATGTTGACGTCAACATCTTCGGGTGCGACGCGCACGCTTAGAATGGCGACAGGGTGGCGGTCGTCGGGGATCAGCGTATGGTACGCCTGCGTGAGCGCGCGGGCAAGGAGAGGGCTGCGGACAGGCCGTCCGTTGACCAGGAACCACTCGTGTGTGCGGCGCGGCTCGGCAATCTGGGGAGTGCCGAGGACACCCTGGATCTCCGTACCCTCTTCCGCGGTCTCCAGGTCGAGCGTGTGAGCGGCCAGGGGGGATCCGAGAATGCGGCGGGCCCGCGCGGGAAAGGACTCCGCGGGAGCCCACAGCACCTCGCGGCCGCTCTCGACGAGGCGGAACGTTATGTCCGGCGCCGCCAGCGCGATGGCTTCGACCGTTTCGATAATGACCGCCGCCTCACGGGCGTCGGACTTGAGAAAGCCCTTTCGGGCCGGTGTGTTGAAGAACAGGTCTTCGACCGTCACACGGGTTCCGTCCGCCGCGCTCGCCGGGACCACTGCGCTCGTCGTGCTCCCTGTTACTACGATCCGCGCCCCGGCCTCTTCTCCCCGGGGACGGGTGACGACCTCCACGCGCGATACGGCCGCGATGCTCGGCAAGGCCTCTCCCCGGAACCCGTAGGTACGGATCCGCGCAAGGTCCGAAGCCAGGCGGATCTTGCTCGTGGCAAACCGCTCAAATGCGAGAGGCAGTTCCGCGGCCGGGATCCCCTCCCCATCGTCGATCACGCGGATCATCCGCCGGCCGGCTCCTTCGATCTCGATGGTCACCCGCCGGGCTCCGGCGTCCAGGCTGTTCTCGATGAGTTCCTTCACGACCGACGCCGGGCGCTCCACGACCTCTCCCGCCGCGATCCTCTCGGCTGCGTTGGGGGGGAGAACCTGAATCGGAGAGCGGGGAAGCACGCTCACGGTGAGGACCGGGGGGGCCGCGGGAATGGGATGATTGTGCGTCCCGGACTCTCGCCCGTTCGGCTCGCCCGCTCGCCGCCAGGCGCGTCCTCCGCCGGACGGGCGTCGAGGAGCGCGCGCAGGGAGGAGAGGAAGTTCAGCGCATCAAGCGGCGTTATCGTCGCCAGGTCGATCTGGCGCAGAGCGTCCTCGACCGGCGATGGTAGGGGCAGGGCGAGCTGCTGGCTGCGCGACGGTCCGCGCCGCCCCCGGGAGGACCGCAGGCCGGTTGCCGCGCGCTCGAGCCCCGCGAGGACCTCCCGGGCCCGCCGGATGACCGGCTCCGGCACGCCGGCCAGCCGGGCGGCGTGAATCCCGTAGGAGGAGCCCGCCGCTCCTTCCGCGACGCGGTGGAGGAAGATGATGTCCTGCCCCGCCTCCTGGACCAGCACCTGCGCGTTCGCGACGCGCTCCAGTTGGGACGCCAGCTCCGTCAACTCGTGATAGTGCGTGGCGAAGAGTGTGCGGGCCCCGACCCGATCGTGGAGATCCTCGACCACGGCCCAGGCGAGGCTCATCCCGTCGTATGTGCTCGTCCCGCGGCCCACCTCATCGAGGATGACGAGGCTCTGCGGCGTCGCCTGCATGAGGATGCGCGCCACCTCGATCATCTCCGAGAGGAAGGTGCTGCGGCCGGCCGGGAGGTCGTCGGTTGCCCCGACCCGGGTGAAGATGCGGTCCACGAGCCCCACGTCGGCTTCGCCGGCAGGCACGAAACTCCCCATCTGCGCCATGATCGTGATCAACGCGGCCTGGCGGATGTACGTGCTCTTGCCGCCAAAGTTGGGTCCTGTCACGATCAGAATGTCACGGCCGTCCGTCCCGAGGATGAGGTCGTTCGGCACGAACCGGTCGGCGCCGAGAGCGTGTTCCACGGTCGGATGCCGGCCCGCGGTGATCCGGAGGGCGCGCCCGTCGGTGATCCGGGGCCGAACATATCGGGAGCGCACAGCCACGTCCGCGAGCGCGGCGTAGACGTCGAGTTCGGCGAGCGCGCGGGCGGTGGCCTGGAGGGGCGCGATCTGCGCTCTGACGGCGTCCCGGAGCGCGCAGAAGACCTCGTATTCCCGCGCGTTGATCCGCTCCTGGGCCGTCAGGATCAGCGCCTCCCGGTCCTTCATCTCAGCGGTGATGTAGCGCTCGGCGCCGACCAGCGTCCCCTTGCGAACGTACTCCGAGGGGACGAGGTGTGCGTTCGCTTTGCTGACCTCGATGTAGTAGCCCATGACCTGGTTGTAACCGACCTTGAGGCTCCGGATCCCCGTCCGCGCGCGCTCCGCCGCCTCGAGCCCCGCCATCCACTCGTGCGCCCCTTGAGTCCCAGCCCGCAGGTCGTCGAGGTCGGGATCAATCCCAGGCCGGATCAGGCCGCCCTCCTTGGACGAGAGGGGCACGGTGTCCACCAGGCCCCGTCGGAGGAGATCCGGAAGACCGGGCGGTGACGCAAGCGCGGGAAGGAGCGATTGAACGGCGGGGGCGAGGAGACCGGCGAGGGCGGGAGCGACCGCGGGCAGTCCCTCGAGCGTGTCCCGGAGCGCGGCGAGGTCGCGGGGTCCCCCGGCCTCGTGGGCGAGCCGGCCTGTGAGGCGCTCCAGATCCCCCAAGTCCCGGAGGCGGGTCCGGAATTCCTCTCGGGCCCCTCCCGCGTCTCTGAGCGCCTGCACGGCGTCGAGCCGGGCGGTAATTTTCTCCAGATCCCTGAGAGGCTGAGCGAGCCAGCGGCGGAGGAGGCGACCGCCCATCGGCGTGACCGTGAGATCAAGAACGTGCAACAGGGTGTGCCCGGTTCCGCCGTCCCGCGAGGTGCCCCATAACCCGAGCGCGCGCCGTGTCGCATCGTCGAAGAGGAGGCCGTCCGCCGCAGGGAGCAGGCGCAGCCCGTGCAGGTGGGGCATGGCCCCTTTCTGTGTCTCACGGAGGTACTGCACGAGCGCTCCGGCGGCCGCGGTGGCGAGAGGGGCATCAGTCAGGCCGAACGCGTCGAGCGAGGTGACGCCAAGGTGCTCGCGGAGCGCGCGCTCTCCGACGATGGGGTCGAACCGCCAGGCTGCGTAAGGCGTCGCAGCGATTTCCTCCATGACCTGAAAGTCCGCCTGCTCTCCCTCCGGAGTGAGGATCTCCCGGGGGCGCCACCGGGCGAGAACGTCCTCGGGACGCTCCGGGCGCGCCCCTTCCGTGACGAAGAAGTCCCCTGTCGACAGATCGGCGAGGGCCAGCGCCCACGCCTCTCCTCGGGCCGCCGCCGCAGCAAGGTAGTTGTTCTCGCGAGCGGTGAGGAGGTCGTCCTCGATCACCGTTCCTGGGGTGACGATGCGGACGACCTCCCGGCGTACGAGCGCCCGGGCTGTGCGGGGATCCTCCACCTGCTCGCAGATCGCGACCCGGTGGCCGCGGTCGATCAGGCGGCGCAGATAGGTCTTGAGCGCGTGGTGCGGGATGCCGCACATCGGAATCCGCCGCCCCTTGGCGACCGGCCGGCTGGTGAGGGTGAGCTGCAGTTCGCGGGCGACAACGTGGGCGTCGTCAAAAAAGGCTTCGAAGAAGTCGCCGAGGCGGAAGAGGAGGATGGCGTGCGGGTGCTGGTCCTTGAGCGCCCGATACTGGCGCATCATCGGGGTCAACTCGCTCATCTGGGCTGTCCTCTTCGGCGCGGTCAGGTTGAGTCCTCCGCCGCGGGAAGCGGGAGGATGGCCGGCGAATTGCTATCGACGTGAGTTCCGACGTGAGTTCGGTCCAGAGAGGCCAGCATTTCCGGCGCCGGCGGAGGCGTAGATCTGCCCCCGCTGTGTCCTCGACGGCCGCAGTCCCTCCCACGGCGTCACAATCCCCCGAGAACGCCGCAGGGGAGCAGGTGTGGGAGCGGACTCACCTCGAGCAGGCGATGTTCCGGCTGGCGCGAGAGCACGCCGACGCGGCTGCCCAGTGCGCCCGCGCCTCGCCGCCCGACCGGCAGGGCGAACAAACCCACAGCCTTCTGGCCGTGTTGATGTCGTATTTCGCCCTCGAAGCCTTCATCAATATGATCGGGGGAGACCGGCTCGGGAGCCGGTACCGGTATTACGATCGGATGTCTCCCGAGGGGAAGTGGGTCGAGGTCACCCGGTTGGTGAGCAAGACGGGGAAGACGTTTAACGAGGACGGGGAAGAGATGCGTGCGTTATCCACGCTGCGGACGTGGCGGAACGCGCTGACGCACTTTAAAGGCGTATACGAGGATGTCCAGCAGTCCGGCCGGGGCGGCGAGACGCGAATCGAGGCCATGCTCTCGGCCGAGAACGCCGCGCGCGCCGTCGAGATCGCCCAAATGCTGTACAGGGCGTTCTACGAATTCGACCGGCGCTCTCCGCCGCGCCAGTTCATGTGGTTGGACGACACGCCTCATCCCGGCCGGCCGCAGGCTTCGCAACGGCGCGCCGCCGCGGTCGAGGAGCCTGCGCGGACTGTGGAGGCCGCGCAGGCGACCGCGCCCGGGAGTAGCCTCGCCGGGCCCCGGCCTCGGTCCCGCCGGCGACGGCGGCGCCGCTCACAGCGCTTACCCTAACTTCCCGGCCAGGCGATGACAACCGGCCCGCGGGGCGCCGGACTCCCTCCCGCAGGTTCCCGGGTGATCTCGACGGCCTCGGGCAGCTCAGCCAGGTTCTGTCCCTCTGCAATCAGCCGGGCATGGCCCTGGACGTCGGGATGGACCACGCCAAGCGATCTCCACACGCCGTGATGCCGCACCCAGGCCTGGTACGCCTCGCCCGGGGGAGCCGGTGTCAGATTCGAGACCGTCAGCACGGCCAGCGGCGTCCCCGCGCTGCCGCGATACTGGCCGTGCGTTCCAGACGTCACGCCGGGTGCAGGAGTCAGGCGGAAAGCTTGAGTCGTACTCGCCGTCAGCAATGCCAGTGCGCGTTCGTCAAGACGCCGGGCTTGATAGTCCGCGTGATAGAGAAGGCCGCCACCCGCGATGATGCCTGCGAAGACAAATCCCACGGCAACGGGCGCGAGTTTCCCCCTGAGCTTCTGGAGCCCGCTTCGTATCCGGGTCTTCACTGTGCCGAGAGGGAGACGGAGTTCGGCGGCGACTTCCTCGTGGGTTTTGTCCTCAAAGAAGGCCAAATCTACCGCCTGGCGTTGGGGGGCCGGCAGGTCCTCCAGCGCTGAGCGCACCGCTGACCGCAGAGACTCCCGCCATGCGACTTCATCCGGTTCTAGGCCGATGTCGCGGGCGTTGGTCAGGCGGACCTCGTCAGGATCGGGATCCAGCTGGGGCTGGCGGCTCTTCCGGCGAAGCTCGTTCAGAATGCGGTAGTGCGCGATCTGCAGCGCCCAGGGACGGAATGCGCCCCTGTCCGGCGTGAAGATCCCGGCCTTGCGCCAGATCGTCAGAAAGACATCCTGGACCACTTCTTCGGCCGCCGGGCGGTCCAGGGAGTGGGCTGCGATGTTGAAGATCATGCGGGCGTAGCGGCTGTAGAGCGGCCCGAGCGCGTCCTGCCGTCCCTCGGCAAGCAGACGCATCAGGTCCTCGTCGCTCGGGGTGTGCGATGGTGGCATCGCGTCGGCCGCTCTCATCCGCATTCTACCCTACCGGGCGGCCCCGGCGTTGAGGGTCGTCTGCGCGCTGCACGGCGCGTGCGCGCCGCAGCAGCCTAGCAGGCACGCGCCTGCCGGTTCGAGTGCACCGTCGGGAAGTCTCGAAGAGATCTGTTGAGGTGTGGCGTCTCCCGCCAGCAGTCCCCCGTTCATCCCCAGGGCGGCATGGAATTTGCAGAAGAAGCGGAGCGCCCCGGATTCGGGGAACGTCACGTCCACAACCACCTTTCCCTTGGGCGGAACATCCTTGTCGATCGTTAGCCCGGGGATGCTGATGTTGTGCAGGGTGCCGGAGTCATTCCCGATCTCGAGCTGGACCTTCTGGCCGGGCTTCCCTCGCAGAAACGTCGGGGCAAAGTAGTAGTCGTCGGCTTCGAGAGTCAGCGTGACACGATCCCCGACCACCACCGTTCCGTGGTCCGCGAACACCCGCCCTCCGACTGTA
The DNA here is from genome assembly GCA_036275835.1 of bacterium. Classification (GTDB taxonomy): domain Bacteria; phylum Sysuimicrobiota; class Sysuimicrobiia; order Sysuimicrobiales; family Segetimicrobiaceae; genus DASUDA01. Next base: position 13,907 of record DASUDA010000210.1, read on the forward strand.
AGGGACGGGGCGTCCGCCGGGACAGGGCTCCCCAGCGGCGCGCCCACGTTTCCGCTGCGCACGCTCAGAGCCGTCGCTGACGCCCCTGGCTGAATGGCGATCTTCCGGGGGGCGTTCCCCACGGGGATCGTCGCCGTGACGCGGCGGGCAGCCAGGTCCACGACAGAGACCGTATTCGAGGCTTCATTCGTCACGTAGGCGGTCCGGCTGTCAGAGCTCACCGCAATCCAGTGCGGGATCTTGCCGACCGCGATCGTGCCGCTCAGGGTGTGGCTGGTAGCATCCAGGATCTCCAGTTCCCCCGGCCCCTGGCTCACCACCAGCCCAAGCCGGCCGTCGGGCGTGAACAGTGGATGGTGCGGTGAGGCGCCCACGGGCACCCGGCCCACGATCCGGTTGGTCGACGGATCCAGCACCTGCACCGCGTCCTCGCCGGCTACCGTGAAGTAGAGCCACTTGCCGTCGGGGCTGAAGTTGAGCGCCCTCGGCGCGTGGTCGAGCGGGATGGTCGCGACCCGGGTGCGTCGCGCAAGATCCAGGAGCACGAGGGCCGTGGCTCCTTGCCGTTGCGATCCCACATAGGCGATGCGCCCGTCGGGGGCAATCGCGCTGTTGTGCGGTTGCGGGACGGTGACCTGCCCGGCAATCTCATCGCGGGCGGTGTCGATGATCACCGCCTGGTTCGCCCCGAAGACGGAGACGAGGATCCGGGCGCCGTCGGGTGAGATCGCGAGGCCGTGGGGGGTTGAGCCGACGTCAAGGCTCTTCACGACGCGATCGGTTGCGGTGTCGATGATACTGACCGTTGAGGCGCCATCGCTGCTTACATAGACCTTCCCGCCGTCGGGTGTCACGACAACCCCGTGCGGGCCCGGGGGGACAGGAATGGTCGTGAGGACTGCGTTGGCGCGGGTGTCCAGCACCGCCACGGCGCTGTCCTTGAAGAGGCCCACATAAGCCTTTGGCGCGCTCGGTGCGGCGGAACCTGAAATGCCCGAAACCGCGGTCGCCCCAATCAGAAAAAGGACCGGGAGGGCACCTCGCGTGAGCATTCGATGCCAGATCAATCGCCTGCGGATTTCTCTGCGTTCGGTCATCGCGTTCTCCATCTCCCTTCTGAGCGTGCCTGCGCACGCTTGACGCATCGAGGCGCCACGCTACCGCGGCGGCCCGTATGCTAGTACACGCGCTCGTGCCATTTGGATGTGTAACGCTGGGACCACGGAGCGAGGTCCCCCCGGGGTGGCGGCCGGCTTGATCGCCGGCTTCACCACTCCAGGGTTCTCAAGGCCGACAGAGTGTCTCTCCCTACTGCCCGATGTTCTCGAGGCGATAGTAGAACCAGGGCTGCTGCGGTGTGGTCGGCCCTGCGGGCGCAACCTGCTGGGTCTGATCAGGCGCCTGCAGCTCATACGGCGGGGACTGGAGACTGTCTCCGATCTCGTTGGCGGCGGAGTTGCTTTCCGCCATGGCTGCGGACGCGCCGAACGCCAGGCTCACCCCGAGCAGTGTCATGGCCAGCATGTGTCGCATTGGTGTCTCCTCCTTTCTTGAGAGTATCGAGCGTGCATCGCTCGTTCTTACACCCGTATGTACACCGCGGGTGGGCGCGCGGATTTGCGACGGGGCGAGTGCTTTGCGAAGTTGTTACATCCAGGCACGAGCGTGCTCGCACCAAACTGGTTCGCGAGGCAGGCGTCACGGTGCGTGGC